>NZ_CP011005.1:3300000-3595718 GCF_000950575.1 Psychromicrobium lacuslunae | reverse complement strand
GGCGTGCTTCTCCGACGATCCGATGAAACTCTGCGGTGAGTCGACCCGTGTTCGCCTCGTGGCCGGGCATCGTCCATACGGGAGTCACGTCTCGGAGCACGGACTTCGCTCCAGCAACGCGCGCAGCACACTGACGGCCCGCCCACAATCCCGAGGTGTGAGACCCGCTGCTATTAGTAGCAACTTTGCCTGCTCGCGACGAGCACTCGCTATCTCACGTATGGCGACACTGAGTGGCGCGCCTATCTCGAACTGCAGGGCAAGGCGTGCCGCCTCGGTCGCGCGTTTAGGAAGCTGCCGAGTTCAACAAACGGATCGGAGTCAGTGGCCATAGATGCTTCCGAAGAACCCGGGCGCAGTGAAACGGTTCTGGGCCGGAAGGTCGAGGATAAAGCGGCGGTCGAGGAACCGATTAGCCTTCTCACACGAAGTCTCTGAGACGAAGCAGCAAGTGTGGCACGCCGCACCGGGAGGAAATCCTCCGGGTCCGACGGCGTGCGTTGTGCGCACATCGGGTCTGAGGAACATCTTGCGGCTCTGCGTAACGCGGCGCGGACGATACCTTGAAGCTTATCCGGCTCGGAGAGCGCAACGAGACCGCCGAGCGTTCCATCGCTATCCGATGCAGTCGTGCAGATCAGCAGGCCAGCAGCTGCCTCGCGTTCCGGAGTAGCCTTCCAGGCGTAAATACGTTCGGTCAGACTGGCGGCACCATAGCCCGAGCGCATCGCCATCTCTCGAATCAGGATGTGCGAAAAGGTATGAAGCAGCCAATACCGCGGATCAGGCAGCCGGTCATCGGCTCTATCTCGGCGGCGGTCTCGGAGAAGCGGCGCGCAAAGTTGCGGCGATGCGCTTCTTTATGCGCTGTCCAGAGCGATATGGGCTGATCGTCGATTCTGCGTTCCCATTCGTCGACGGCGTCGAGGTCGAGTTGCCAGAAAAATGCCCTCGCCTCGGTCTTCCGTGGCCGGCACCCAGGTTGGCCTGTTACTGCGGGTAAGAGGTACGACGCGCGAGGGAGATCGCTAATGCGGTCCATCTCGTCGAGGCGAGTGAAGCCGAGAACAGCATTGGCCTTCTTCATCTTATTCACGCCGACGACGCGGTTAATCAGGGGATTCAATTCCCTTCCGCGTGGCATCTCTGTGACCATCAATCCTGCGCTGTCCTGCTGCTCGGGAAATGAAATGGGCTGCTGGAGATATAACCACTCAGGACCAGCAACTCGATCGGGTCCCGGCCCGCATGGCTATCTTCCGAGGCTTCTTCGGCAGTTGGAGGGACGAGGGCCTTCGCAACAATCGTCGCAATATCCTCGTCGTCAAGCTCGGTGACGTCGATGTTGCGTGCTCCGGCGAGCGCACGGATAACCGGGATCTGATCACCAAACGTCCTTAGGTCATCGACATTGAGTTCGACACGTAGTCGGTCGGCAAGCACTTCCTTCTGCTCCGCATCCGATCTCGGCATGACGATAATGCTCTGGGTTACCGGAAACCAAAGGTTTGAGGCACCCATCATGATCAGCGCAGGTTTCGCTTCGCACCCTGGAAGAACTCGCCCAGATGCGGATGACGCCCGCGACAGACTTGCGGGATCTTTTTCTCGTCCGGCTGCTCCCATCGCCTCCGCCATGCCGCGGCGAGCATCACAGGCTTGGCATTTGATGCTGGACCCAACGCTTTTGCCGACGTTGGCATCAAACATCTTCAAGTCCGGTTCGCGCTCAGTATTTGGGCATTTCTTCCCACGGTGCACCCACAGCGTGTAAGGGAATTCGTCAAGGTGCCCATTGGTGCAGGTGAGCAAGTGCTGAGCCGGCACTGCTGGCCAGCCGCCCCTTTTACCGCTGGCCGCACACTTGTGGGTGAACTGCGCGAGGTCGGGTCGAAACGGATGGGTGTTCTTGTAATCGAAGCGCGACAATGGGCCAAGGTAATGGCAGTGGGTACAGCGCAGCCACTGCGGAAACACTCGCGCAGGGACCCCGAGGTCGGATCCTTCCGTCGATGTCGGGCCTTTCTTCGGCTGCCAAGGGAAAGGTCGTAACTCTCTGACTTGATTACCGCGATATTTACGAACGACGTTCAGCAGTCGTGGTTCGAATATCCGATCGATTTCTTCACGGCGTTTCCAGATCGACTCCCAATCATCGAGCCCAGCTGGCATCACTGAAAAGCTCGGCAAGTCCATAATCGAACCAGGGCCGTAGGTATACAACAATGAAGACGGCCGAGCCGATCCGACCTTGGCACGATTCTTCGATTTGCCTTTCTCGACATCGCCAAGTGGGTCAAGAGAATCCGTTGCGCTCGGTAACACCCCGGTGACTTGGTCGGTCATTCTTCGTCCTCCCCAAGGGGTAGTGCCCAGCCTTCGATGTCCGCCCTCGGGCTCGCATAAAGCCTCTCCTCGATCGGCGACACCAGAATGTTGATTTCCGGCTGTACCTCCCGCATTGAGTTCGCGATCCTGAACGGAGCCTCTACCGGGCTACCGGCTTGTGCTTGGTAATTTTCTGGGCTGACGATCAACGGTAAATATCTCTTATCATCCCGGGTACGCTCATAGACCAATATTTTCTGCAGTCCAGCGGCTTGTTTGACGCGGCGACACCACTTATCCACTCGATTTTTGAAATTGTCACGGGCCTCCTTGGCTCGACTCTCATCCGGTGATGCGGCGAGAATGCGCGCATTCAACCGCTCCACCAACGCGGTGACGGCCGAGTACTCTGCCTCTATCTTCCCTGCCTGCTTCTCGGCGAAAGACTGTCCGTTCTCGCCGCTTGGACAACACGAACCGCGCTAACGAGCAATCCGTCGATGCCACGTTCCAATGAAGTCGGCGAGAACGGCGTGACAGACAAAGCCTCGACTTGTTTGTAAAACGTCTCATGGTAGTGCCGGAACTGTTCATAGTGGGCAAGGTCACGCGGACGGGCCCAATTGCCTAGAGAGACGACTAGCCCGGGTCGGTTCCTATCGCGGCCGACGCGAGAGGATGCCTGGATGTACTCGGCGGTGTTCTTCGGTTGTCCCACCACAAGCATCAATCCAAGTCGCTGCACATCGACACCAACCTGGAGCATCGAAGTCGCGAGCACCACGTCGAACGGCTCGTCTCCGTCACGCTTCGGCACTACCTCCTTAGCCTTGGCAGCAGCCCCCGGGCATTGATCGCCGTGGTGACATCGAAGTCAGGGTCAAACTCAATCCCGAGCTTGTCGAGGGTCCTGCCAATATCAGCACCTGAAATACGAGAAGTCAGTTCAGCAACGTTGAGACCGAAGTTGGTGCCGAACCTTCTCGGAAATCCGGACTTCGGACGGGGGCTGCGTACTCGGCTGGTTACGTCGTCATCTACGTAGCGGCGCATACCTGCCAATTCACGGGTGGCATTGAAATAGCCGACAAGTGTCATATAAGGGTCGGCCTCGATACCGGTGCGGTCGAACAGCAGTTGCCCCGCTAGCAGCAGGATCTCGGTGAGGCGAATCTCGGCGCTAGACAAACGCACACCGGGCGCGCTCACCCCGAGGTAGCGACGGCCAGGATTCTGTTGAGAAACCTCGACCTCGCGGGAGAAGAAGGTATCTGCCACGTCGAGCACCTGTGGCGGGAAGACCTCGACTTTGCGACCGTACAGCTGCCGCACCTGATCCACGGCGTTCCGCACGGTCGCAGTGGAGGCGACAATTAGCGGCTTGATCGCCTCACCCGCTGGAGTTTCCCATGAACACAGCGTTTCGAGGGCGACCTCAAACAGTCCGACGGCGGTACCCAGTGCGCCAGTGATCAGGTGCAGCTCATCTTGAATGATCAGATCCGGTGGACGCAGTCGGTCAACCGGCACCACGGTGGCCGCTGGGTGCCCACCGTTCGCAGGATGCGCCTGGACATCGCAGTTCGTGTAGTCGGGATGGATGTAGCCGTGCCGACCGCACCGCTTACTAACGTAGCCGAACAGCGACGCGGCCTCGCCTTCGCGCGCGAGCCGAGCGAACTTATCAACGGTCGCGATAACGAATGCCGGGGCGAGCCGATAGATCTCTTCATCGACAGTGAGCACCGGGAGCCCTTCGGGTACACCGCCACCTTTAGAGAACGGGCAGCGACCCAATTCGTCACCACAGTGCACCAACACGCGGCGACTCGTGACGTCGCCCTTAACGTTCGCCGGACTAATCTCGGTACCACACCATGGGCAACGCTGAATCTGAAGCACGGTAAGTCGGTGCGAAGCTCCATCGTTGACTTTCTTGAGCTGTTCATCCGCCTCTTCGAATCGCTTCGGGCTGACATCGGTACCGACCCACAGACCAATCCGGAAAGGTTCCACACCCCACGTTGCCTCGTCTTCAAGGCGCGCCAGTTCAGCGGCGCACACGAGTGTGGTGGCGCGCTGGAACTGCTGCGCGGTGAGTAGCCGCAGCGTATAGCGCATCAGCACCGAGACGCCATCGCCACCGTTCAACGCGCCGTCTTGGGATTGCACGACAGCCTGACGCCGACGAATCGCGAAGGTGTATGCGGCAAGGCCGAGGTATGCCTCAGTCTTGCCACCGCCAGTCGGGAAGAAAAGCAGCTCTACGCCAGCCTTGAGGTCCGCGCTTCGCAATGGATCTGTCGGGTTGGTGAGCGCGCGGAGCTGCATAAGGATGAAAGCTAACTGGAATGGCCGCCAAGATGCGACCGGTTCTCCGTCCAGCTCGGCGGCCTCAAGGTCCTTCCACGCCTGGATAATCGACAACGATGAGTCAGACTTGCGCACCTCGGCGACTTGGGAAGCGAGACGCTGATCGCGCATCACGCGGTTCATGAACTGGAAGCACTGCAGAGCGGTCGCATCCGTCGCCACGAACTCTAGACCGTCGACCAGCCGTTGATACGCCCGCTGTGCCTCCCACAACGCATCATCGGCGGTCTCACGTAGGTGTGCGGGGAGCTCCGCTGCATTGCCTCGCTGTCGTTCGAGCCACGCACCATAACCGGAGATCAGTGGCGTGAGACCATCCCGCAGCTCCTCGGCGGAGGCTGATGCGAGCTCCTTCATCGATAAAGTCGCGCCCTCCACGACGCCAGCCCGGGTCTGAGGCGTCTCCGCATATGGCAGCCAGCTCGTGGATACCGAGGTTGCCCGACGCGATCCTTTCCGCACAACCCAATCAGCAGAGCAGGTACGACCGATGGCAAATTCCAGCCGATCTTTGTACTGCAGATCGAGCCGGCGAACCTCGTCATCATGCTCAGCCCAGTCTTGCTCCAGGACATCGCGCACCGGGAGGAACACCTCGTCGCCACCCGAGTCAATCAGCAGCTTCGTCTGAAACATCCACATACTGGTCGGGATCGGCAGTGGCGTCTCGCGGTCATTACAAAGTGCGATCTCCACGAGGACGCGCCCGTATTCGTGGTCGTCGTAGCGGTCAATCCGCAGACAAATGGCATCGCGCAGCACGATTGTCTCGGTGTGCCCCGGTTTCAGCGACGCTATCGCTATGGTTCGGGTCTCCTCCACCGGAGTGCGCCGATATTTCCGTTCCGGCCGGCCATTCGGTTTCATTTCGCCTGTTTCAACCGTCTCGTAGCTGCCCCACGACGCCGTGACTTCGAACGACGGAAGATCCTCTGACACCTGGAAGCGCAGGCCCATCGACGCTGGGATCATCAGCCCCTGCTTGGGCGCGCGATCCTCACCATCGTCTTCCTCGGCATCAGCTTCGCTCTCGTCTGCGGCAACCGCGGGAACGCCGCGGCCCTCGGCGACGCCATCCTCGTCGAGGCGAACCTCATCCAAGTCGCCCGCCTCATCCTGATCGAGCGTGGATGATTTTGTGTCAGTAAGTTTCACCGGCGCAATCAAGCCGACGAGATACAGCTGCTTCGGGCTGATTGATAGTAACTCGTTCTCCCCATAGATCGGTCCGAGAAGTTCACGCTCCAGAATGTCGGCTAGGTTCTCGCGCACACTGAAAGAGGTGCCATCCAGTGGGAAATCGAGTGGATATCCCGGCTCCGCTGGCGCTGCCGCGTCCATCTTCTCTGACATAGCCACTATTCTGCCGCACAACACCTTGATTGACGGTTAGGGTACGTCAAAAGCGCTCTGACGGTGACCAGGTCAGCAGCACTCGCTCCTCGTCAAAGTAGCGTCCGACAATGCCACGACGAATAACGAGCGCGCCAAGCTGGGAGAGCAGCACTGCCCGGCGCGCCTTATCGTCATGACCGGCACGCAACCAGGCTTCCGCGACGGTAAGTTCGCCTACTTTCTCTTCGGTACGTTCCGCAAGAAGTCGATCAATGAGATAGGCGTCGAGCGCGGTGCGCCCAATCGTCTGGCGGCATTTCGGGCAGTAGAGCATTGGGCGTTTCTGATTTGTTCCGCGGCAGAGGTATACCGAGCACTCGTGGCACCGGGCCACGCGAGACAGGAAGGGGCTTGTCGCCTGCCGTTCGCCCAGCTTTCGAGCCTGCGGCACAGCACGAGCGTCGAGGAGTCGTTGCAGCTCCGTGAACTCTTCGACGCCGACGATAGCAAGACTCTCATTGATGACCGGATCGCCGTTCTCGTCCCGAAGAACTGCAAAGGGGTCGGCACGTTTTGCGCTCTTTGCGCGTCCAGGGTTTCGTGGTGTCATTCCGGCTATCACGGGGTTGCGCAATAGACCGTCCACTGTCTGTCGGTTCCAGTTTGTGCTGCCGGAGGTCCGTTCAATCCGACGTATTGGGAGCGGTGCTCCTGTCTCAGTGAGCCATCTGGCGATTGCGTTTACTGTCTGACCGCGAGCGGCCCTAGCGACGATCTCCTTGAGCCATTCGATCCGTTCTTCCTCCTGCACAAGAACCCTACCCGGGCCCCTTACATTCGATATTGACCTATATCCGTAGGGGATTCCGCCTCCCGGCCAACGACCATCTTTGAGAATCTGAGCCCGTGCTGCTCTGACCCGAGCGCGGATCGCCTCAGCCTCCATCTCACCGAACACCGCAAGCATCACCGCGAACGCACGACCTTGGGGGCTGGTCATATCGATGGGATCCTCAACAGCGACAAGACCAGCTCCTCGTTGCTGTAGCGTCTCGTCGGCGTGGAGGAAGTCAAGAACCCGCCGGGCAAGGCGATCTACTTTCCAAATGATGACGGCATCGAAATCCCGCGCTTCAATTAGCGACCTCCAACCACGACGTTCCTCGGGACGGTTTGCGGTGGCAGAAACACCGTCGTCGATGAATTCACCGACAACTTCCCAGCCCCTCGCCTCGGCGTATCTGCGGCAAGACTGAAGCTGCCGCGCGATGGAAACTGACTCTTCTTTGGTAACACTGAGGCGGGCGTAAAGGACACATTGACGTACTTGTTTAGGATTCATCGTTATAGTTCAGCGGTTTTTTAGCTTGCGTGCGACCTCACTTTTGCAGGCAAAGGGGACGCTTGGGTTGATTGCGACGAATACGGTCGCTCAGGGTGATTCTCGTGAGGTTGGTTTGGATTCGATGGTGTCTGACGGGTTCACGATTACGAGGGCTGTTCAGTCGCGTTCGTGGCCGGCGTCAAGTGCGAATTTAGAGTATGCCGCAGTCTGGGGCACTCGCGAGGTTGTCGAGGAAGATGTTCCGCGTATTGCCGACGATATTGCGGTCAGACGGATCAGCACACTGCTCGAGCCAGCCGGTCGAGTCGATGGAATGCCTGCCCGACTGGCCGAGAACTCTGGTTTGGCTTTCATTGGATGTTACGTCCTGGGGATGGGTTTCGTACTGGAGCCGGAAGAGGCGCAAGAGTGGATTGCCTCTGATACCCGCAACGCTGAGGTACTGTTTCCATACCTCAACGGCGAGGATCTAAATCAGCGTCCCGACAGCTCGGCATCGAGGTGGGTCATCGACTTCAACGACCGAACCGAGGAACAGGCTGCTACCTACAAATTGCCTTACCACCGCTTGGTCGAACGGGTGAAGCCTGAAAGGCAGCGTCGGAAGTCGAACGGTGAATACGCTCTCCGAAAGCCTTTACCTGAGCGGTGGTGGCAGTACGGCGAAAAACGCCCAGCTATGCGTAAAGCGATCGCAGACTTGTCGGAGGTGTTGGTCATCGCTCTTGTCAGTAAGAGCGTCATGCCGCTAAGGGTGTCAACGAACCAGGTCTTCAGCCATCGGTTAGGCGTTTACGCCACGGATTCGTTTGCGGATCAGGCCGTCCTCTCGTCGTCGCTGCACTGGCTCTGGGCAATCACTTACAGTTCGACGCTCGAAACTCGGGTGAACTACTCACCGTCCGATGCGTTCCTAACGTTTCCTTTGCCCCAGCGGACAGAGCGTCTTGAGGCTGCCGGTCGTGCGTTGGAAAACGGACAGCGAGAGTTGATGGCGCGTCGTGGCATCGGCTTGACCGACGTCTACAACCTCGTTGCTGATCCTGCAGTCACGGGTGCGGAGGACGTGGGTCACCTTAGAAACCTCCACGTTGAAGTCGACGCGGCGGTACTCGAAGCATTTGGCTGGCGAGGCATAGAACTCGACCACAGCTTTTACACCGTGCGAAAAATGCAACGCTGGACAGTCGGTGCTTCCAACCGAGTTGAGCTGCTGGATTTACTTCTTGAAGAGAACCATCGACGCATGCAAAATCAACTGGCGCCCGCCAGCACGCTCAGCGGGACAGCCGATGCTGAAGCAATGCCACTTGGCTGATCAATCTTCTCGATCGCTCATCCAAACAATGTGGCTTCGGCGAACTCGTAAATAGATTCTATGTGTCCAGTCACTGGCGAAGACTCTGCTCTCGTACGATTCTCCTCGAGGAGTTTGTCGAGCAAATCAACGCGACTTGCGGCATCGAAACTCCACCGCAGAACTCGTCTGTAGGTGTGGAAACCATAGCGAGGGTGGATATCCCATCCATATGCCTCGATTAGCGCTTCGTCGATCTCAACGTGAAGATCGCGGACTCGGGATACATCTACGTCGCTGCCCGCTTCGGGCGTATTGACAAGGTTGTAGAGCTTGGTAAGCCCGAGACTTCGGCGAGCCATGATTTCGCGACGTTCCCTATCAAGCGCAGAGCCTGCTTGGAGCAATCGCTTGGTCATTTTGGGCCGTGGGAACGTGAGAAACACGTCAGATGGGGAGTAGCTCAGATCATTCTTCATCGCCCCCGAATACTTGCGAGCCCAGAAATAATGAAGGGATGATGACAACACCGCCATCAATCCACGGTTGTCCGATGCGAACACTACGATCTTGTGGCTCGGCACAATTCCTTTCGGAATGAACATGGGTTGTGCAGTATTGCTGACTTGAGCGAGGACCAAAACCTCCGACAAGTCTGAGATCGCTTTTCTCATCCCGGCCGCTCGTTCGGCGAACTGCCACCAGTAATCGCGTCGAGGCTTACGTCTGTTGTGCATCCGCTCGGGCCTCACGAGTTCGGACACTCGCTCGAACGGCCGTGGGTACTTGCGCGCCTGTTCCTCGGTTCGGTCGTTGAAGTCGATGACCCACCTCGATGCCGAGCTGTCGGGACGCTGATTTAGATCCTCGCCGTTGAGGTATGGAAACAGTACCTCAGCGTTGCGGGTATCAGCGGCAATCCACTCTTGCGCCTCTTCCGGCTCCAGTACGAAACCCATCCCCAAAACGATGCAGCCTTGGAAAGCGATGCCCGCATTCTCTGCCAGCCGAAACGGGTTTCCCGCTGTACGTCCTTGTGCTTCGAGCAGTGTGCTGATCCGTCTGACCGCAATATCGTCGGCAATACGCGGAACATCTTCCTCGACAACCTCGCGAGTGCCCCAGACTGCGGCATACTCTAAATTCGCACTTGACGCCGGCCACGAACGCGACTGAACAGCCCTCGTAATCGTGAACCCGTCAGACACCATCGAATCCAAACCAACCTCACGAGAATCACCCTGAGCGACCGTATTCGTCGCAATCAACCCAAGCGTCCCCTTTGCCTGCAAAAGTGAGGTCGCACGCAAGAAGAAGTAGGCGACAAGGTCCGCGCTGCCGCGTCGACCATCCGCAAGCACATTCACGAACCAATCGCGCATATTGGTTCCCATTGCACCGGTGAGCTTTTGCCCCCCAAGGAATGGCGGATTGCCGATGATCGCGTCGAAACCACCGTGATCCGCCATCACGTCGGCCGCCTCGATGATCCAATGAAGCGGCTGCCACTGCACGTAGTCTGTGTCGACCGTCGGTGTGAGCCCCAGGCTGATCTTCGAGTCAAGCCAAGCCGAGTCGGCTACATCGTCATGCGCACCCGGAAACGCCTTGCGAGCCGCCTCCCGCAGGTCTTCATAGGCGGCATCGAGGGCACGGCCGGGTTTGCCGCCAAGCGAAAGCCCGGTGGCGATAATTCCGTCGGCAAGCTTGCGAAGATCCGCGGTGACATTGTGAAGCTGCGCGAGCTGTCGCCGCTTGGCCGCAGCCGAGCGCGCTGGGCTATCGTCCGACTCGACCGGGGAGGCGAGGCTCTCCCGCAGCTCGACAGCACGTTTGATGATCGAATCAACGTCGACCTCGAAGACATCGAGCATGCCCTGCTGCCGACTTTCCTTGGTCGGGTCGATGTGCATGGCGCGTAGCTGCTTGATGTCGGTGAGCCCGAGGAGCGAATTGCCGACAAAGACCTTGTCATCGACAAAGGAAAACGGCAGGTCACGGTCGAGGGAAACGAGCCAGAGTGAGAGCTTGCACATCTCGATCGCCATCTCATTGATATCTGCGCCGTACAGGCAGGTAGCGACGACCTCACGCATGGCGAGCGTGTGCAAGTCCTTACGGCCGCCCCACGCCGGGTTGTCGGTGACCCATGCCTCGACGAGTCGGTCTGCGAGGAAGCGCGCAGCAGCAACCAGGAATGCACCCGAACCGCAAGCTATGTCGGCGACCTTGAGGTTGAGGATGTCGGCCGGCGACTTGAGTTTCCACTCATCACGGTTCGCGGTCTGATGTGGTCCGGGTGCGTAGACGAGGGGTTCGAGAGCGTGCTTCACCACGTCTTCGGCAAGCGACTTCGGCGTGTAGTGCGCCCCCGAGTTCTTGCGGGAAGGAGTTTCCTTGACTAGCAACGCACCTTCGAGCACGACGAAGGGTCGGTTACGCAGGTCGAGTCGCACCAGACCAAGCCAGGGCTTTACACGCTCAGCAAGTTCGAGGTCGCCGCCAACGGCCTGGACGAGGGCGCTCACCACGCTGGGCGCGACGTTTACACCGACAGCCTTAGCTATAGCGGCCTCAGAGGACGGCTTCGCTGAAGGCTGATCGGTCTCGATCCAAGCACGGATCGCCCTGGCCAACTGCTTGCTGTCACTGTGAGTCGCAGCGAGTTCCTCCAGCTTAGCGAGCGGAATCTCAGGCTCATCACCGCGGGTACCGGTAATGCCGAGGACCATCTCGGGCGCGACCGTCGCGGTGTAACCGAGAAGCCCCTCGTACATGTAGCCGATTTGTTCGACGTCGATGTCACGGAACGAGATGCGGCGCGCCTCGCCTTTGATCTCAGCGACTTGCACGGCGCGGAGCACATGCAACATGACCCGATCAGAGACGGTCAAACCAAGGACGCCTAGTTCGTTCGTGGCCGTGAGGAATGGAAACCGTGCCGGATCGAAGAGAGAGCCACCATAGGCGGGAATCCGAAGATTCTCGAATGTCGCACCCCGGTACAACGCATTGCTGGTTGCCAGCAGGCGGTGCCAGCTAAGCGAGGTAGCGTCGAGGGCTTCTTCGCTCTCCGCAGACTCGCGGGCGGTCAGCTGATCGAGTTCGCCGGCGATCCCGTATCCCTGGTCGAACAGTCCGCCCTGCGGCATCAGTCCACGCTCTTCGGCAAATAGCAGGAACACGGCGCGCATCATCACGGTGACTGCGGCCTCGTAACTGTCATGCGAACGAGTCGGGAGCGGGACGGCTAGGCTTCGGCGCTTCGCCTCGGCAGCGGACTCGGAGAATGATTGGATGAGCAGCTCGACCGCGCGGCGCACCTGGGCACCCAGCGCCTCAGTAATCTCTTCGGCGGCGGCGACCGAGTCCTCGAATAACACCGGAAGGCGCTCGGCTGGGTCGCCTCCGATCAGGTATTGCCTCCCAATCAGGGCGAGAAAGGCATCACGAGTGCGATGTTCTTCAGTCCAAGTGAGGGCATCGACGATGCCGGAGGCGGCCATCACTCCGTCACGTGCGTGTACTACCCCCCACCAACGACCGTCCGTGACGATGCCGATCGGTACCTTACTCTCGCGCAGCATCGCCTCGACGCGGTCGACAGGAGTAGCGGCCCACAGGTCACCCGGCACCTCGCGCAGTGAGTCGACCGGGTCGATGACATGCACGATCGCGCCGATCTCATCGTCTCGGCTGACGGTGGCCTGTGCTTGGACTGTGACCGCTCGATTCGGCGACTGGGCTGCGACTCCAGAGACCTCTCCCCAGCTAAGTGATTCGGCCCAGCCTGCGACGTCCCGCAGAACGGTCTCTACCCACTTATCACGTGCCGTTCGGTAGCTGTCAAGGACGGATTCAGAGTCAGAACCTCGGTCATAGTGCTCCCAGGCAGGCTCAAAGTCTTTGCGCGCATCGGCGAGGATGGCCTTACGAGCGTCAGCAAGCCGAGGCATGCCCTCCGGCCAGACGCGTTTGAGCGGCGGGATGGCCAGAAACGGCCCCTCAGTATCGACGAGTTCGAGCCAGGCACGGTGCAACTCGGCGGCGCTCCGTGCTGGGCGATTGCGGGCAGGTCGGCGCGCCATCAGTCGCGCCACCCATCTGCGTCGGAACGGGTGAGTGCAAAGACCACGGCAGCGGCGGTTGTGTGGGGTTTCACGTCGGCGTACCTATCTTTGATGGCGGAGATCTCGCGTGCTTCTTCATCGTCGAGTTCATCGAGTCGGCGTTGCATGGCCTCGCGGTCACGCCGCTGCTGGCGTTCCTGATCTGGGTCAGTGAAGAGCTGTCCCTGAGCTTCGGCTTCCTGAGCACGGAGGCTGGTTAGGGAATCACGGAGGTTCGTGCGGAACGCAGCGAAGATCTCTTGTGCTCGCTGAACATCGGCGGCCTCGCGACGATGGAGCTGGTCTGTCACTTGAGTCTGCTTGCGCCCTGCCCGATCGCGCATCGCAGTTTCGAGGCTCTGGCGAAGCGGGGCATCGGGGACGTTCCAGATATTGGCGAGCTGATCGCGCACCCGCACATCAGCGAGAACGAGTTTCTCACCATCGAGGGCAATGTCGAGCGCTTCCTCGGCGCGTTCCTCCGCCATCGCTCGGCGGCCACGCAGGCGCACTCCGACAAGAAACACTTCCTCGTGCAGGCGGACACCGCCACGACCGACGAGGACCATCCGGGTGACAGCAGCAACAAACGACTCTTCGAGATCTTCCACTACGACGGCGCTCACCCGTCGTAGCGTCGAGTCCACGCTCCACAACGATCGGCGCAGCAGCCGCTGCGCCTTTTGCACGATCGGGTGCCCGAGGTGCACATAGACGAGATCAGCACGCCCATCTGCCGCATCCGGATCGAACGTGATTGGACGTAACTCACCCGGGTTCAGGCGGGTGTCGAGGCCACGCAGCGTGTCCCGCCAACCTGCGGTCAAAGTCGGAACCTCAAACACTTCGGCTTCGGTATCCTGCGCAAAATCGTAGTTTGGCGCAAGCGGAGACTGGTGGTTAATACGTAGCGCAGTATCGACGACACGACGCAAGTTTGCCGCTTCGAGATGCAATTCAGCCCGGGAGGCGTCGTACCCCTGCTCCAACTGCGTAAGTCGGGCGTTGAGTTCAATGCCACCTGCGAGCGCCTGGTTGATCACCGCATTGGTGTCGACTCCCGCCGACTTACGCGTGGCACTGGCGCTCTTGCCGAAGTGCCTTTGGATTTCCTCCCCACCACTTGATTGGCCGATCCGAGGTCATATTCCACCTGGGAAATCTTGCGGGCGATGATCTCCATGAACCGCAAATCTGAGCCATAGGTAGAGGAGTCACGATCGGGTACGAAATGATAGACCTGAGGCTCCTCGGTCTGCCCGTACCGGTCGATCCGACCAATGCGTTGCTCCAGACGCGACGGGTTGAACGGAATGTCGAAGTTCACTAAGCGGTGACAGTAGGTCTGAAGGTCAATGCCCTCGCCCGCCGCATCGGTGGCGAGCAGAACTCGCACCGGCTCCTTCGATGGGTCAGCAGTAAATTGCGATCGGATGAATTCGCGATCCTCTGGCGTGGTAGAGCCCTGGATTACCGCAAGACGATCATCGGTATAGCCCTTCTGCCTCAGCACACGAGCGAGCCATTCGACGGTGTCCGCGTACTCGGTGAAGACTACGACACGCTCATTCAACCAGTTCTTACGGTCGGGGCGACATATCGCATCAAGAAAGCCAATGAGCTTTTCAACCCGAGAGTCGGCGCGGCCCTCGTATTCGAGGCCCCAGCTCGCCAGCTTTTCCAGCTGACCAGGGTCGGCACCGACGAGGGGGTCGGAGCTCTTCGACTCACGCAGCCGCTCTGACTCCACTTGCTCCCAAAGGCCCTCTTCTTCGTCTGCTTGGCCCTCGCCGAAGATGTCGTCGTATTCGTCATCTGATAGGCCGCGTCCCGCCTTGGACGACAAGTAGTTGCGCAACGTCACACCGAACGCGTACGGGCTGGACAGGAAGCGCTTCTTCAGCAACAGCGTGACGATGTCACCTGAGGGCTTCGTACCGTTGAGCTTCGCGCTTTTGGTGACGATTGCGTCAAGCAGGCCAAACATCTGCTGTTCGTCGCTCGACGGATCGAACAAGATCGTGTTCACCTTGCGTCGCTTGAAGCCCTTGTTCGTCAAGTCTGTCTTCAGGCGACGGACGGTCACGTCCTTCAACGCAGTGGAGTCGAGCTGCGCGCCTCGAGCGAAGCGCCGCGGGTCGATCATCTCCAGCAACGCGGTGAACGATTCGGGGTGCCCGTTGTGCGGAGTCGCGCTCAGGAAGAGCCGATGCTCACACTTCTCAGCAAGCTGACGCACCGCGATGGTTCGCTGCGTATCAACAGCATAGCCACGACCGCCCGCCAGGGTCGACGGGCTAGACGGTGCAACGTGATGTGCTTCGTCGACTACCAGGATGTCAAAAGCATACCGGCTACCCGTTTTTGGGTTACTCGCCTGTGAATATACGTCACGCAGCAGACGCTGGGCACGCATCTGCGGTAACCACGCCATACTGACGATCACGCGGGGAAGATCTGGAAGGGATTTGCCTGGAGTCCGTGCGTGCGGCGGACCTCAGCCATCAGCTCGGAGTTCACTATGGTGAACTCCAGGCCGAACTTCTCCCGCATCTCGTCCCGCCACTTCAGCGACAGGCTCGGTGGGCAGACGACTACGGCGGTCCTGGCGCGATGACGAAGTAACAACTCCTGAATGACCAGCCCGGCCTCGATCGTCTTACCTAGGCCGACATCATCAGCAAGTAACAGATTGGCACGTGGCGCACCGAGAGCCCGGCGGAGCGGCTCCAGCTGGTACGCCTCGACGTTCACACCCGACCAGAACGGGGCTTGATAACGATTAGGATCGGCACTCGTTACCGCGCCCCACCGCATTGCGTCGATGAACCCGGCCAATGTCTCCGGCTCGTCGAAGCTATCCGCGTGAATCAAATCGGGGAGCCCCTGCGCTGGGGTGACAGTCTGTCCGACTTCAAGTTCCCACACCACGCTGAGTTGAGCACCGAGGCTACCCTCATCGAGCGACTGAAGGTCGACAACATGGCTGAGCTGTGCGACCGATTCGTCAGCGGGACTGCGCGGGAGACCCTGGACCTGGACGTTGGACACTGCCCAAGTTGAACCGCGGACCTCGACGACCTGCCCAGCCTCGGGCATTATCGGCGCAACTTCTCTACCGTTCAGTGTTATTCCGGCCATATGCTACATTCTTGCGCAGAATGCCACATTCTGGGCAAATTTGCTTCATGTCGCAGGATGAAGCGTCACGTGATTCTTTGACTCGCACCGACATACAAATGTTCCTCAACAACGTGGATCGATCTAGATCGCTGGAGCTCGTCATTTTCGAGCAAAATTAAGCGGAGTCACCTTAACCTGACTGGATACTCCGGCGGAGGTATCGCAGCAGTCGGCTCGCGAGGCTCAAACAACTACCCCTCGGCTCGCCCCGGTTTCACCAAGCCTGATTCGTAGCCGAGCACCACCAACTGAGCGCGATCGCGAGCGGAGAGCTTTGTCATGATCCGCGAGACATGAGTCTTCGCGGTGAGCGGGGCAATGAAGAGGCGTTCGGCGATCTCGGCATTGTTCAGTCCCTCGGCCACTGCAGCGAGCACTTCCAGCTCTCGCTCGGTCAGGTCGCTGAAACCTTGGGGTTCGCGCAGTGGGTGTGCCTGCAGCGCAAATTGTGCCAGCATCTTTTTCGTCACCGAGGGCGAGAGCAGGGCATCGCCCTCGGCAACCACCCGGATAGCGCGGAGCAGTTCGGTTGGCTCGGTGTCTTTCACCAGGAATCCGGCTGCCCCGGCGCGCACCGCCTCGGAGATATATTCGTCGAGTTCAAAAGTGGTCAGGATGATCACCTTGCTCTGCGCGAGCGCTGGCTCTGCGGTGATCTTCGCGGTCGCCGTCAGCCCGTCACCGTCAGGCATCCGAATATCCATCAAAATAATCTCGGGTCGGTGTACTTTGGCCAGCCGGAGCGCTTCCGCACCGGTCCCGCACTCCGCAATCACGCGCATATCGTTCTCGGCGTTGATTAGCGCACCAAAGCCAGCACGAATCAACTTCTGATCGTCGGCCAGCAGAATCTCAATCATTAGCTTCCTCTTGGCTCATCGGGCGCTCTGAAGCGGAATCCGAGCACGCACCGAAAGCCCGGGGTGCCTCTCGACGAATTCCAGCTCCCCCGCCAGCGACGCCACCCTTTCGCGCATTCCTGCTATCCCATTACCCGGAATGCTGTCGACTAGGCCGATGCCGTCGTCGTCAATCTGCACGCTGAGTTCAGCTTCCGCGCTGCTCACCGTGATGCGCGCGCGGCTGGCCGCGGCGTGCCGAACGACATTAGTCAAGGCCTCCTGAACCAGCCGATAAACCACTGCCTCCTGTTCGGCGGCCAACGGATGCGCCAGGTTAAGGTGCTGCTCAACTCGCAAGCCGCTGGCCTGCGCCTCTTCGATCAATTTGGGTAGCCGCGAAAGCGGACTCACCGGGCTCAGCGGGGTATCCTGCCGGAGCACCCCGAGCAGCTCGCGCACCTCGGTCAGCGCCTCCTTGCTACTGCTCTTGATTGCTTGCAGAGCAGCTTGCATCTGAGCCGGGTCCTTTTCGGCTAGGTGCAGCGCCACCGATGCCCGCACATTGATGCTGGAGAGTGAGTGCGCCACCACATCGTGAATATCCCTGGCCAGAGCCAGCCGTTCTGCGCTTCGGGCGGCCTCGGCCTGCTCTTGGCGCCGGTGGCGAAGCAGGGTAGTTCGCTCAATTCTGGCCTTGATACCGGTCCCCACCAGTCCGAGGATGAGCAGCCAGGCACTCAGCGCTGCTGTTTTGATCGGCCAGGTATCGCCGCCCATCAGGGCGTTGTAAAGCACCACGCCGAGCACGCTGAGCCCAATACATAGCCAAGTGACTACCTGCTGCCCGGCAATCAGCGCAAAAATAATCGCGACGGCAAAAGAAAGTGGTTGTGGACCGGCCGGATAGCCGGCGAATAAGTACCAGCCGCTGAAACCCATTGAGAGCACCACCATCACCGCCGGAAAGCGGTGGCGCAAAAATAGCGTCAGCGGGCCGGCAATGAGACAGATATAGGCCCAGGTGTCGAGCGGTGTACTGGTGACCTGGAATCTGCTGGCGAACCTAGTGCCTACCAGGCCGAGGAGCAACAGCACCACGACAATTGCCGCTGTGCGCAAATAGGGCCGCCTGGTTCTCACCTTTCGAGCCTAGTCCCGGCAAGCCACCGCCGTCAGCCTCCGTCAGCAGCAATGCTCCTGCTACCGGATACTCCGAGGGGAGTACCCGGTAGCAGATTTCTTGACTGTTATCAGCGCGGAGGGTTTTGCCGCTCAGCGGCGGCCACTACATTGCTCATCAGCATCGCCCGCGTCATCGGGCCTACCCCACCGGGGTTTGGCGAGATCCACGAAGCAACCTCGGCGGCGGCCGGGTCAATATCGCCGAGCAGCTTCGGCTTACCTGTCTCCTCGTTGATTTCGCGGGAGACGCCGACATCGAGCACCACGGCCCCGGGTTTCAGGTCAGCGGCTTTCACCAAATGCGGCACTCCAACCGCGGAGATCACCACATCGGCTTGACGCAAGTGGCTCGGCAGGTCAACGGTTCCGGTGTGGGTCAAGGTGACGGTAGCGTTGATAGCCCGACGAGTCAGCAACAGCCCGAGCGCCCGGCCGACGGTGATGCCACGGCCCAGCACCACGACGTGCTTACCCTTTAGGTCGATATCGTTGCGCAGCATCAACTCGATGGCGCCGACCGGGGTGCACGGCAGCGGGGTGTCAATCGGGCCATTGACGTTCAGTACCAGGCGGCCCAGATTCACCGGATGCAGCCCATCGGCGTCCTTGGCCGGGTCGATCCGCTCCAGCACGGCCTGCTCATCCAAATGCTTGGGCAACGGAATCTGCACCAAAATGCCGTGCACCTCTGGATTGGCATTGAGCTCGTCAATCACCGCGTCCAGTTCTTCCTGGCTGGTTTCTGCTGGTAGCTGCCGCTCGACTGAAGCCAGGCCGAGGGCAGCGGCGTCGCGGTGCTTCATCCGAACATAAGCGTGGCTGGGCGGATCTTCGCCAACTAGAACGGTTGCCAGTCCAGGCGTGATGCCGCGCCGCTTCAGCGCCGCGATACGTTCTACCAGCTCAGATTTGACCTCTGTGGCGGCCTTTTCGCCGTCTAAAATTTGCGCCGTCATGCTAGCCCTCAATTCCTGGGTAGAGCGGGAAATCTTCGGCAAGCTTATGCACCCGGGCTTTAAGCGCCTCCGCGTCGACAGCGGCCCCTGCCTTCAGCGCGGTGGCGATGATCTCGGCCACCTCGGTGAATTCGGCCGCGCCGAACCCTCTGGTGGCCAGCGCTGGGGTGCCGATCCGCAACCCCGAGGTGACCATCGGTGGCCGCGGATCGAAAGGCACCGCGTTTCGGTTGACCGTAATCCCAACGCTATGCAGCAGGTCCTCGGCTTGTTGGCCGTCGAGGTCCGAGTTTCGCAGATCGACCAGCACCAGATGGACGTCAGTACCGCCGGTGAGCACCGAGACACCGGCTGCAGCGACGTCGGGCTGATTGAGCCGATCGGCCAAAATCCGGGCACCTTCCAGCACCCGCTCCTGACGTTCCTTGAACTCGTCCGAGCCAGCGACCTTGAAGGCTACCGCTTTCGCTGCGATCACATGCATCAGCGGGCCGCCTTGTTGGCCCGGGAAAACCGCCGAGTTGAGCTTCTTAGCCCACTCCTGCTTAGCCAGGATCACTCCCGAGCGCGGACCAGCCAGCGTTTTGTGCACGGTGGAAGTGACGACGTCGGAATGTGGCACCGGCGAGGGGTGCAAACCGGCCGCGACCAATCCAGCGAAGTGCGCCATATCGGTCCAGAGCAAGGCTCCGACCTCGTCGGCGATGGAGCGGAAGGCGGCAAAGTCAAGGTGTCGAGGGTAAGCAGACCAGCCGGCGATAATGACCTGCGGCTTTTCCGCCTTAGCCTGCTCCCGCAGCTTATCCATATCGATCCGGAAGGTATCTTCCTCAACTTGGTAAGCAGCTACCTCGTAGAGCTTGCCGGAGAAATTCAACTTCATGCCGTGGGTTAGGTGGCCGCCGTGCGCCAACGAGAGGCCGAGGATCTTATCGCCCGGGTTGATCATCGCGGCAAGCGCCGCAGCGTTCGCCTGTGCACCTGAGTGCGGTTGCACATTGGCGTATTCGGCGCCAAAGAGCGTCTTGACCCGATCAATGGCCAGGTTTTCGGCGATATCAACGTATTCGCAACCGCCATAGTAGCGCCGTCCGGGGTAGCCTTCGGCGTATTTATTGGTCAGCACCGAACCTTGAGCTTCCAGCACCGCGCGGGGGGCGAAGTTTTCGGAAGCGATCATTTCCAGGGTGTTGCGTTGTCGCCCCAGTTCGTCTTGCAGGACTTGGGCGATTTCCGGGTCTAGCTCGGCCAAAGAAGTATTCGAGGGATCGTTCGACATGGTGACTCCTGAGCGGAAGAAGGTTCTATGGGTCGTAGCTACCAGTACTTATTAGTGACTGTACCGGCAGATATGACCTCGGTCCCAGGCGTTCGATCCATGGTCTGCGTATGAGTCGCTGTTGACTCGGCCGCTCCCCGGTGGTGAACCACCTTACGCCAGTTGCGACTTGGCCAGTTTAGCTCACGCTCAGCGCGGAGTCAGCATCGGCATTTTGTCTTTCCTCGGTCTTACGCTCGGAGCATGACCTTCGCATACTTTGGCAAGTTAGGCACTCAACCCGGGCGACGCGATGAAGTGGTAGCAATCCTGGTTCGCTCCGACACTGGTGATCCGCTGCCGGGTTGCCTGTTGTATGAGGTGGGAATCAATCCGGACTTCCCGGACCAGGTATTCGTCTCTGAACTCTGGGAATCGGAGGAAGCTCATCAGGCTTCCTCACAGTTGCCCTCTGTTCAGGTCACGATCAAAGGCGATGCCCCTGCTCTCCGGCGAGATGAGTGGGGAACGATTCGAGGTGATCGGCTCCCCATTGCGGGATTGAGAGGCCAGCGAGAAGACCAAAATCGGTGAGATCCCCGCTGGAAAGGCCGAGATCTCACCGATTTTAGCTACCTTTAGCTGCTGCTAACCGCTTTGCGGCCGCTTAGCTCACCGAGACACCCGAGACACTGGTGATCCAGTCGGCCGAGGCCGGTACCGAGGCGTATTCCACTTCGTCGGGCGCATTGTAGTCATTGGTTCCGGAGCAGACGCCGACAACCTTGCCGTTAGCCACCAGGGGGCCACCGGAGTCGCCCTTATAGGCCTGTCCGTCAACAGTCTTTTCCACGATTGACGGGCCGGACCAGCCCTGGTCATCGGTGCCCACAATGCTGACCTTCGCGGTCTTCAGCTTCGACGAGGCCGGCGCGCCAACAGCGGTCCGTCCCCAACCATAGATATTCGCCGCAGTGCCTTCGCTCGGGGTACTACCGCCCAGGGACGCGTAACTTCCCTGGTACGCGGTGCTCAGCTCGGCGAGGGCAACATCGCCCTCCGACCATTCGACCACCCGCTTGACCTTGACCGTAGTACCACCGTTCAAATCAGCGCTGCCAAGCTTGAAGGTGATTGAGCTGGCACTATGTCCTTCGGTGCAGTGCTTCGCGGTGAGCACCCAAGTCGCTGAGATGATCGAGGCTGAGCAGTTGAAGCTGCCGTTGACGAACTCGCGGGCGGCAAAGGGAGCCTTGGAGAAGTCAGCGATGCTGCCGTCGATAATCCGGGGCGCGACAACTGATGCCTTAGCCACCGGAGCGGACTCCAGGGTGCTCGCGCTCGCGGCCGAAATACCGGTGACCGAAAGCACGGCTGCCGCTCCGATTGCGGTAACGATGGGAGCTAATTTCATGATGAACCTTTCTTCAAAGGAATGTTTTGAACCGCGTTAGCCTGGCTGGCTAATCCGGTTAAGGTCTTTCCAGGCAAACAAATGAAACTGGAAACATCCTCCAGATAGGCTCCTAAAAGGCTCCACTATAGAGCCGGGGAATTGGAGGCTCGGTGACGGCGTTGAGCCTGTCATGTATCAAGTTGTGGTGATCGGCGCAGGCCAGGCTGGCCTCGCGGCGGCCTATCACCTAAAGCGAAGGGGCCTGATTCCAGGGCAGGATTTCCTGGTTTTGGATGCTAATCCGGGCCCCGGTGGGGCCTGGCGACATCGCTGGCCCAGCCTCACCTTAGGCGCCGCACACGGCATTCACGACCTGCCAGATTTCCCGCTGGGCGAGCCGGACCCCAGCCGCCCGGCCGCCGAAATAGTTGCGGACTATTACGGACGATTCGAAGCGCATCACGAGCTTCAAGTGCTTCGACCCGCCCGAGTCACCTCGGTCAGTGATAGCCCGGAACACACCGACACTTCGCTGAGCCCATCGCCAGACGAACCCGTTAGACGACCGCTCACTGTGCAGTTCGAGCTGCCAAACCAGGAAACTCGCTCGATCCAGACTCGCTTGCTAATCAGCGGCACCGGGACGTGGGACAAGCCCTACTGGCCGTACTATCCGGGAGCTTCCGAGTTCTCTGGTCGGCAGCTGCATACCCATGACTTTCGCAGCGCTGAGGATTTCGCCAGCCAGCGAGTGCTGGTGGTGGGCGGCGGCACCTCGGCTGCCCAATTCCTCTTGCAACTCGACGAGGCCGGTGCGGAAACCCTGTGGTCCACCCGTCGTCCACCCGAGTTCCGCTCTCTGGAGAAGAACCCAGACTGGGGACGGGACGTGGAGAGAGCGGTCAACGAGCGGACCCGGGCTGGGCTGCCGCCGATCAGTGTGGTGGGCGTGACCGGTTTGCCCATGACGCCGATGTATCAGGCTGGGATTGACGCCGGGGTATTGAGGTCCCGTGGAGCAATTGACTCCTTCGGGCCGCATTCGGTGACCTTCCGCGACGGCAGCGTCGAAGAGATCGACACCATTCTCTGGGCTACCGGTTTTCGCGCCTCATTGGACCATCTGGCGCCTTTGAAGCTGCGTGAACCGGGTGGCGGCATCGTGATGGACGGCGTTCGAGTAGCCAAAGAACCTCGGCTCTTCCTGGTCGGCTACGGCGCTTCGGCTTCCACACTCGGCGCAACCAGGGCAGGCCGCGCCGCCGCTTTGGCAGCGCTCAAACGCCTCGAAACACTTGCCGAACCCGGCGAAACTTTTGCACTGAGCGGAGTTAGGCTCGATTAGATTGGAGCCATGAACCCAATTGACGAGGTTAGTTTCGCCTTGACTCTTTCCTGCCCGGATCGACCCGGTATTGTGCATGCGGTCAGCGGAGCGCTGGTGCAGGCTGGCGGAAATATCACCGAGTCTCAGCAGTACGGCAGCCCCAGAACAGCAGGAAACGCAGGCAGCTTCTTCATGCGGGTCGAGGTCTTAACTACAGCGGGGTTCGACGCGCTGCGGCGGGCTCTTGAGCCGGTGGCCGAGACATTTTCGATGGAATGGGAACTGCACCCGGTTGATTCAGCGGTGCGTACCTTGGTGATGGTCTCCAAGGAAGCCCACTGCCTCAATGAATTGCTATTCCAGCAACGCTCCGGAACACTGCCGATCGTCGTGCCAGCAATCGTCTCAAACCATCCCGAGCTCGCAGAACTGGCCGCCTTTTACGGCGTGCCCTTCTATCACGTACCGGTCAGCGACAAGGTACAGGCGGAGGCTCGATTACGCGAGATCATCGCCGAGCAAAACATTGATCTGGTGGTGCTAGCCCGTTATATGCAGATCCTCTCGGATCAGCTGTGCCGCGAGCTGAGCGGTCGCGCCATCAACATCCACCACTCTTTCCTGCCTTCCTTCAAAGGTGCCAGGCCCTATGCGCAAGCCCACGCCCGCGGCGTTAAGCTGATCGGCGCTACCGCTCATTACGTCACCGGGGAGCTGGACGAAGGACCCATCATTGAGCAGGAAGTGATCCGAGTAGACCACGCGCACAGTGCCGAACGACTGGCCCAAATGGGGCGCGCCGTCGAGGCCCGAACGCTGAGCCAGGCGGTGCGCTGGCACGCAGAGCACCGGGTGTTAATGGACGGTCACCGCACCGTCGTTTTTGACTAGCCGCAGGGCTAAACCGCCCACGATCGTACTAGACCCTACCGGCCACCAGGCATAACTCGGGACTACTGAGCAGCGGCCCCCTCGGGTACGGTAACTCTATGAGCCCTATCTACGACTTTGCTGGCGAGACGCCTCTGATCGCCGCCGACGCTTTTATTGCAGCCAACGCCACAGTGATCGGCAAGGTTGTCATAGGGAATGCTTCAAGCGCCTTCTACGGCGCGGTATTGCGAGGCGATACCGCCCAAATCACGGTGGGCGAGCACAGTAATTTACAGGACAATGTGGTGCTGCACGCTGATCCTGGCTTCCCGACCACGATTGGCGACCGGGTCAGCGTTGGACACGGAGCGGTGGTTCACGGCTGCACGGTCGAGGATGACTGTCTGATCGGGATGGGCGCTACCGTGATGAACGGTGCAGTGATCGGCGCAGGTTCGCTGGTGGCCGGAGGAGCCGTGGTCCTTGAGGGCACCGTCATTCCACCACGATCCCTGGTGGCCGGCGTGCCAGCCAAGGTGCGCCGCGAAATCAGCGATCAAGAATTTGCTGGCATCCAGCACAATGCAGAACATTATCGCGTGCTGGCACAGAGTCATCGAGCTCTGCAGGAGTAGGCGATATGGCCAGCAGCGAGGAGTTGAGAAAGCGCGGGAAGACCTGGTTCACGCTCATTGCGCTGGCAATCGTCTCGCTGCTACTTGGTGCTTGCGTGCCGTCAGTACCGATTGACCCGCAGCCATCGGCTGAGGTCTCCGGCAGCACTTCGGTGACGCCCCTTACCCAGATTTCCGGCTTGAGTGCTCCTTGGAGCATGGTCGAAGTCCCCGGCACAGTAATTTTAGTGAGCGAGCGCGACAGCGGTCGGATTATGGAAGTGCTACAGAGCGGCGGCCTTCGCGTGGTGGGCACAGTCTCAGGCGTCTCGGCCGCCGGTGAAGGCGGCTTACTGGGCCTGGCCTACCGCCCGGCCGATCAATCGCTCTACGCCTACTTCAGCGCAGAGTCCGACAATCGGATCGTCAAGTTCCCCTTGCACGGCGCGGCAAGCGATTTTAGCCTCGGACCGCCGACACCGGTGCTCAGCGGACTGGCCAAGGCCAATAACCACAATGGCGGCAGAATCGCGTTCGGACCGGATGGCAAACTGTATGTCGGCACCGGCGATGCGGGCGCAACCGCCCATGCCCAGGATCCAGCGTCACTGAATGGCAAGATCCTTAGACTCAATCCGGATGGCAGCGTGCCCGCCGATAATCCGACAGCGGGCAGCCTGGTGTACAGCTCAGGGCATCGCAATGTGCAAGGCCTAGCCTGGGACGCCAAGGGCCGACTGTGGGCTTCAGAATTTGGCCAGAACACTTGGGATGAACTCAATCTGATCAAGGCCGGTGGCAACTACGGTTGGCCGGAGGTGGAGGGTGAGGGCGCGGATAGCCGCTTTATTAACCCGGCGCTGCAGTGGAAAACTTCGGAAGCCAGTCCGAGCGGCCTGACAGCGAGCGGCCTGACCCTGTATATGGCCGCGCTCAAGGGCGAGCGGCTGTGGCGGATTGACCTCGCGGCGGACGGCAACTCTGCCAGCTCAACACCGCTCTATCAGGGCCAATACGGTCGCTTGCGGGATGCCCTGATCAGTCAAGGAAATCTGTTGCTGCTGACCAACAATACCGACGGTCGTGGCAGCCCGAGGTCCCAAGATGATCGTATTCTGCGCGTGCCACTCACCGCGCTCCGCTAATCCTCCACCTCTCTTCCCGCTGAGTTCGCTGAAAACTCTCGGTTTCGCTAGGAATTACTGGCGAACCCGAGAAAAACCCGCGAACTCAGCGATGAGGATGAGGTGGGATGGGCATGCAAAGAGTTTCATTAATTAAGTTTTCTAAAAATGCATCAAGTAGCTTTATTGCGTTTACTTCTTGACGACAAGCATAAAGTGATGCAGGCTACCTATATGTCGGTCGAACCGCGCTCTTTACACAGAGCCCCGCGCAACCCTGGGTCACAGTCGGCGCTCCGGCAGCGCAATCAGCAGCGCATTATGGAGTCACTGCTCAATGCCGGCTCACTCACTCAGGCCGAACTCTCCAGACAGACCGGACTCTCCACCGCGACCGTCTCCAATATCGTCAAGATCATGGCCGATGACGGCCTGGTTTCTACCGCTCCCACCACCAGCTCAGGCCGCCGGGCAGTCTCGGTGAGCCTCAATTCGGATGGCGCAGTCGCGGTCGGCATCGATGTCGGACGTACTCACGTTCGGGTAATTATTGCCAGCTTCGATTATCGGATTCTGGCCGAGCGATCGGTGCCGCTACCACTCGGACATCTCGCTCTTGAGGGCGTCCAAGCTGCCGCCAAACTGCTCGAGGAACTACTCCAGGAGACCGGCCTGTCACACAGTGCCGTGGTCGGCGCAGGCGTCGGCATACCTGGGCCAATCGATAGCCGAACCAATACCGTGCTGCAAGGTGCAATCCTGCCGGAATGGGTGGGCATTAATATTCTCGAGCTGCTGGAGAGTGCGCTCAAGGTGCCGGTTTACATCGATAACGATGCTAACTTGGGCGCGTTGGCGCAAGTCACCTGGGGGCCGCACAGCTCAATCAACGATCTGATTTTCATTAAGATCGGCAGCGGCATCGGGGCTGGCCTAATCCTCGGTGGTAGCTCACATTACGGACACATCGGGGTGACCGGCGAGATCGGCCACGCCACCATCTCTGAACAGGGGTTGATCTGCCGCTGCGGCAATCGCGGCTGCCTGGAAACTGTGGCTTCCACGGCCATCATGATCGAGCTGCTCTCCCGCGGCGCGGCCAAACCGGTGACCACTGAAGACATTGTCCGGCTGGCCATCGGCGGGGATTCAGCCACCCTGCGCGTCCTCGACGACGCCGGCCAAGCAGTTGGCCGGGCGATGGCGAACGTCGCCAATCTGCTCAATCCGGAAGTGATCGTGGTTGGCGGACCGCTTGCCGAACTCGGCGACATCCTGCTCGAACCGATTAGGCGAGGCCTGATCCGTCATTCGGTGCCGCTGATTGGTGAATCAACGCAATTGGCGATGTCTTCGATGGGCAATCGCGCTGAAGCCCTGGGCGGCACGGCGTTGGTCTTTCAGCAACAAGGCATCCACGCCACAACCTAAAGCAACACCTCGGCAAATAGCTCAAATAGCCATTGCCAAAACAAACCGTTACACGCTCGTTGTGTTCAAGACTTGACGACAAGCACTGTGACCTAGTTTACTTTCAGACAGACGTAGACACGGGGAGAGCATCGCTGCTTATCCCACTGGGAGGAATGTTTCATGTCAGCCAGCACTTCTGCTGCTTCTCCAGTGATTCTGGAGATGCGCTCAATCACCAAGGAATTCCCCGGGGTCAAAGCGCTCTCCGATGTCTCACTGACCGTGCGAGCCGGTGAAATCCATGCCATCTGCGGCGAAAACGGAGCCGGGAAATCCACTCTGATGAAGGTGCTCTCCGGGGTCTACCCCTATGGCAGCTATCAGGGCGACATTATTTTTCAGTCCGAAGAGTGCCGCTTCAAGGACATTCGGGCTTCCGAGGCCGCTGGCATCGTGATTATTCACCAGGAACTCGCCCTGATCCCCGAACTGTCGATTACCGAGAACATCTTCCTGGGCAATGAGCCCACTCGTTTTGGGGTGATCAACTGGGGCGAAGCTCGTCGGCGAGCTATCGACCTGCTGGCCCGGGTAGGCCTCAACGACGATCCAGATACCCCGATCAAGGAAATCGGTGTCGGCAAGCAGCAATTGGTGGAAATCGCCAAGGCTCTGAACAAATCGGTGAAGCTTCTCATCCTGGATGAGCCAACCGCGGCCCTAAACGAATCTGACTCACAGCATTTGCTTGATCTGATCCGTGGCCTCAAGGGTAAGGGCATCGCCTCAATCATGATCAGCCACAAACTCAATGAGATTGAGGCCATCGCCGATTCGATCACCATTATTCGTGACGGCAAATCGATTGAGACACTCAATGTCAAAGCCGACGGCGTGGACGAGGACCGGATTATCCGTGGCATGGTGGGACGCACCTTGGAATCTCGCTTCCCTGACCACACTCCAAATATCGGCGAGGTGTTCTTCGAGGTGAAGAACTGGACGGTGGCTCATCCGCAGATCTCCGACCGGCTGGTTTGCAAGAACGAATCATTCACGGTGCGCCGTGGCGAGATCGTGGGCTTTGCGGGCCTGATGGGTGCCGGCCGCACCGAATTGGCGCGTTCCATCTTCGGTCGCTCCTATGGCCGTTTCCTCTCCGGCAGCATCATCAAGGACGGCAAGGAAATTACGCTGCACAACGTCAGCCAGGCGATCAACCATGGTCTGGGCTACGTGACCGAAGACCGCAAGAGCCTCGGTTTGAATCTGCTCGATGACATTAAGACCACCACGGTGGCAGCAGCGCTGAAGAAGATTACCCACAATATGGTGGTCAACGACGACGAAGAATATTCGGTCGCCGAAGATTATCGTCAGCAGTTGCGCACCAAGACGCCGAGCGTCGAGGAAGGTGTCTCGAAGCTCTCCGGCGGTAACCAGCAAAAGGTAGTGCTGGCCAAATGGATGTTCACCGATCCCGATTTGC
The DNA here is from genome assembly GCF_000950575.1 of Psychromicrobium lacuslunae. Lineage (NCBI taxonomy): Bacteria > Bacillati > Actinomycetota > Actinomycetes > Micrococcales > Micrococcaceae > Psychromicrobium > Psychromicrobium lacuslunae. The sequence goes on along the minus strand of NZ_CP011005.1, from coordinate 3,567,274 downwards.
TAATCCTTGACGAGCCAACCCGTGGCATCGATGTTGGTGCCAAGTACGAAATCTACGGCATCATCCAGAAGCTCGCCGATCAGGGCAAGGGAGTGATCGTGATCTCCTCTGAATTGCCCGAGTTACTCGGCCTCTCGGACCGGATTTACACCATTTTCGAGGGCGCCATTACCGGCGTGCTCGACAAGGACGATGCTAGTCAGGAAAGCCTGATGAAGCTGATGACCGCCGCTAAGAAGACCGCCTAAGCGAAGCCCCAGGAAACGGACTCAACGATGAACGACTTCAAGAAGATCTTCGGCGGCAATCTCCGCCAATTCGGCATGATCGGCGCGCTGATCGTGCTGTTGCTGCTATTCCAGATCATGACTGGAGGGCTGATTGGCGGCAAGGTGTTTACCGCCTTCAATCTGCAGAATCTAATCAACGGCAACTCCTACGTGCTGATCCTGGCCATCGGCATGGTACTGGTGATCATCGCCGGCCACATCGACCTCTCAGTGGGCTCGGTAGCGGCCTTCGTCGGCATCGCGGTAGCACTGAGTATTCAGGACTGGGGCTTCCCCTGGTGGGCGGGGGTGATCTTCGGGCTGCTGCTCGGCGCAGCAATTGGTGCTTGGCAAGGCTTCTGGGTGGCCATTGTCGGCATCCCGGCATTCATCGTGACGCTGGCTGGCATGTTACTGTTCCGCGGGCTCAACCAGTGGGTCGGGCACTCGAACTCTATTCCGGTACCCGCCGAGATCCAGTACCTTGGCGGTGGCTTCCTGCCGGAGTGGGGCCCTAACACTCTTTTCAATAACTCAACTTTGCTTCTTGGCCTGCTCGGACTGGCAGCCGTGATCTTTGGTGAGTTGCGCTCTCGGAGCAAGTCAATCCAGATCGGTGCCGAGGTGCCGCCTGCCTGGGTCACCGTCGTCCGTATCCTGTTGATGAGCGCCGCGATCATTCTGGCGACAATTGGTTTTGGCACCGGACGACCGGGAACCTCTTTCCCGGTGTCAGGCGTCATCCTGGGCATCCTGGTGCTGATTTACGGCTTCATCTCCTCGAAGACCATTCTCGGTCGTCACGTTTATGCCGTTGGTGGCAACCGTAACGCGGCAGAACTTTCCGGTGTGAAGAGTCGTAAGGTCAACTTCCTGGTGATGATGAACATGTCGCTGCTCGCGGCGGTCGCCGCTATTGTCTTCATTGGCCGATCCTCGGCCTCTGGACCGTTCGACGGTACCGGCTGGGAGCTCGATGCTATTGCCGCGGTCTTCATCGGCGGTGCCGCTGTCAGCGGCGGCGTAGGCACAGTGATGGGTTCAATGATCGGCGGCTTGGTGATGGCGGTGCTGAACAATGGCCTGCAATTACTCAGCGTCGGCGCCGATATGACTCAGATCATTAAGGGTCTGGTGCTGTTGCTGGCAGTAGCCATTGATGTCTACAACAAGTCCCAGGGCCGTGCCTCGTTGATCGGCCTCATGATGAAGAACTTCGGCCGCAAGGAGCAAATCGGCCTACAGTCCTCCAACGAGCAAGTCCCGTTGGAAACCTCCGCTAAATAATCCCCGCAGTTCCCCTAATGAGAAGAAAGCGAAAATCATGGCGAAACTAACAAAGACGCTAATGTCGGTTGCGGCTCTCGCGACGATTTCAGCCCTGGCCCTGACCGGCTGTGGCGGTCGAGGAGATTCCGGCAATGGCAGTAGCTCAGGCGCAGCCGCCGGCTTCGACAAGAACGCCACCATTGGCGTCGCGCTGCCACAGAAGACCTCGGAAAACTGGGTGCTCGCCGAAGGCCTGTTCAATACCGGCTTGAAGGATGCTGGCTTCAAGCCTGAGGTGCAGTTCGCCAATGGTGGCGTGACCGAGCAGCAGAATCAGATCAGTTCGATGATCACCAATGGCGCCAAGGTCATCATTGTCGGTGCGATTGACGGCTCGCAGTTGAGCACTCAGGTCAAGCAAGCTAAGGATGCCGGGGCGACCATCATCGCTTACGACCGCAATCTGAAGAACACCAGCGACGTCGACTACTACGTGGCCTACGACAATTTCAAGGTCGGCGAACTGCAAGGCCAGGCTTTGCTCGATGGTATGAAAGCAAAGAAGCCGAACGGACCCTACAATATCGAGGTCTTTGCCGGCTCCAATGACGATGCCAATTCTAAGCCATTCTTCGATGGAGCAATGAGCGTACTCAAGCCGAAGATCGACGACGGCACGGTGAAGATCGTTTCCGGCCAGAACACTCAGAACCAGGCCGCTACCGCGGGCTGGAAGGCTGAGAATGCGCAGAAGCGGATGGATACCCTGCTCTCCGGCTCCTACAGCAGCGCCACGCTCGACGGCGTGCTCTCCCCGAACGACACTCTGGCCCGCGCCATCATTAACTCGGTGAAGCAGGCTGGCAAGCCGATCCCGGTGGTCACCGGCCAGGACTCCGAAGTTGAGTCGGTCAAGTCCATTATGGCTGGCGAGCAGTACTCCACCATTAATAAGGACACCAGTAACCTGGTCGCCGCCGCTATCGATATGGTGAAGGCCCTGCAGGAAGGCAAGACTCCGGAGACCACGTCAAAGGACAATAACGGAACCAAGGACGTTCCGACCAAGTACCTCGACCCGGTCATCGTCACCAAGGCCAATGCTGCCGAGGCTTATAAGAACAACCCGACGCTGGAAGCACTGACTAAGTAATCTCACTTCCGCGCCAGCTCAGTTGAAGGCGGTCTCCCCTCGGGGAGGCCGCCTTCAACGTTCTCAATGACAGCTTGGGCGAAATTCTGCCTACCCGGCCCACTAACTCTTACTGGGCCGAAGTAACTGGATTCTCCGCCTCGGGAGTTTTAGCGTCGTGGGTGTCTTCCTCAGGCTCCTTCGCGTGCAGCGCCGGGTCATGCTCCCAACCGCGCGCGGCAATGTATCTGATCGCCGAATTCGCCACCGCGAGGGTCGGCACTGCGAACAGCGCCCCCGGGATACCAGCCAGGAAGGATCCAGCCGCGACCGCCAGGATCACCGCCACCGGGTGCAGCGAAACCGCCTTACCCATTACCAGTGGTTGCAGCACATGGCTCTCCAATTGCTGTACCGCCAGCACCACGATCAGCATGATCAGTGCATTCACCGGACCGTTCGCCACCAGCGCCAGCAACACCGCAATAGCACCGGTGACCAGCGCACCAACGATCGGGATAAACGAACCGAGGAAAACTAGCACGCCCAGCGGTAAAGCGAGCGGTACTTGCAAAATCGCGGCCCCCACGCCAATGCCAACGGCATCGACAAAAGCCACAAAGACCTGGACCCTGACATAGCTCACCATTGAGGCCCAGCCCTTGCGACCCGCACCATTGGTGGCGGCCCTGGCTCGCCGAGGCATCAGGCCGACCAGGAAAAGCCAGATCCGCTCACCTTCCAGCAAAAAGAAAATCAGGATGAAAAGCGCCAGAATCAGCCCGGTACCGAAATGACCGGCTGTGCTGCCGAAAGAGAGTGCGCCACTTACTATGCTGTCGCTATTGCCCTCCAGCGCTTTCGCAGCTTGCTGCAGATAGCCGTCAATCTGGGTTGCTGAAAGATGTAAGGGCCCGGTGGAGAGCCAGTCCTGCACGCGTTGCACACCGACAAGAGCCTCAGACCAGAGGTCATGGAACCCCACAACCAATTGCCGCCCCACCAAGGTGAGTGCACCCGCGACCACCGCAATCATGCCGAGTTCGGTAATCGCTACCGCCAGACCCCTAGGCACTTTGTGACGCACCAGCCACCTGACCACCGGCATTAGCAGGCCAGCCAGCAGCGCTGCGACCAGAACCGGAATGATCAAGAAGCTGACAAAACGCAGCAACCAAATCAGGCCTGCTGCCACTACTAGGATCGCCCCTAACCTCCAGGCCCATTCAGAGCCAATGCGTAGCGCAAAGGGAATCGCCGGGGCGTCTTTGGCTTCGGCCGACGTAGTGGCCGGTGTTTCATGATCGGTCATGGCTCAATACTTGCCCATCAGGCGGATAAAAGGAAAGCTAGCGAACGTTTTTCCTTCAGAGTGAAAGAATGGACGCATGAACGCAGACGACGCGGCTACTCCAACCTACATTGCCCGCCCCGACTGGTACGATGACGGTACCCCTGATCCGCTGGCGGCTACCGGTCCTGCATTACGCTGGGGCATCGTTTCCACCGGTTCCATTGCCAACACGGTAACCAGTGATATCGCTTTACTCGATGATGCTGTTATCCAGGCTGCCTCCTCGCGCAGCCAGCGAAGCGCTGAGGACTTCGCAGCGAAATTCGGTGCGACGAACAGCTACTTCGACGAGCGGGGCCTCACCGGTTACCAGCAGATGTTCGACGACCCGCAGGTGGATGTAGTCTACGTCGCTACCCCGCACGGCCAGCACTACGAGGTAGCCAAGGCCGCACTGGAAGCGGGTAAGCACGTGCTGTGCGAGAAGGCTCTAACCATCAATGCCCGCGAGGCCGAGGAATTAATCGAATTGGCCGGGTCCAAGGGTTTGTTCCTGATGGAGGCAATGTGGGCTCGCTTTACCCCAGGCGTGCAGCGCGCACTGGAATTGGTCGGTAGCGGGGTGTTCGGCGAGATTCACTGGGTCCGCGCCGACGTTGGCTTCCCGGCCCCGCAAGATCCGAACTCGCGGATCTGGGCTCCGGAGGCTGGCGGCGGTGCACTACTGGACCTGACCGTCTACCCTTTACTTTGGGCTTGGGCGGTTTTTGGCGCTCCAGATGCGGTGCAAGCCAGCGGTACCTTGACCGATTTCGGCGTTGACGCACAGAACGCAATCACCCTTGACTACCGAGGCGGCGGTCAGGCTCAGCTGATGAGCTCCTTGCTCTCGCAGGGACCTAGGCAAGCTGACCTTGGTGGCACCGACGGTGTCTTGAGCACTGTTGGCTCAATTCATAATCCAGAGGGACTGGCCGTCCGCTACGGCTGGAATGGCTCTGGCTGGGAGCAGGAACGGATTGAGACTTTTAGTCCGGTCGGCCGCGGTTATACCTATCAGCTGCGTGAGGTGACCCGCTGCATTCAGCAGGGTTTGCAACAAAGCCCGACCATGCCCTGGGCAGACTCACTCGCAATTATGCGGCTCTTCGACGGCGTGCGGGCCCAGCTCGGCGTGAGCTACCCCAACGATCGTCGCTAAACAGCCCATCGAGTTCGGAGATCTGCACGCTAAACGCGATGTTTAGTGTGCAGATCTCCGAACTCGGCGGCTTGCCCGGAAACGGCTAGGCGACGCCCAGGTACGCTTCCTTAATCGCTGGGTTCGCGAGCAGCTCTTTACCAGTGCCGCTCTGGGTGATCTCACCGGTCTCTAAGACGAAAGCCCGGTGCGCTCTCGCCAAAGCCTGGTTGGCATTTTGCTCAACCAGCAAGATCGTGGTGCCCTGCTTATTGATCTCCGTGATGATGTTGAAGATCTGCCGAATAAACTGCGGAGCAAGCCCCATTGACGGCTCGTCAAGCAGCAGCAGCTTTGGGCTGGACATTAGCGCTCTGCCAATCGCCAGCATCTGCTGCTCACCACCTGACATAGTGCCGCCAAACTGCTTCTGCCGCTCTTTGAGTCGCGGAAACAGGTCGAAGACTCGCTCCAGATCGGCGGCCAGACCGCTCTTATCCGAGCGGCCGAAGGCACCCATATCGAGATTCTCCATCACCGTCATACCGGGGAAGATGCCACGCCCTTCGGGAGCCTGCGAAATTCCGCGAATCACCCTACTGTGGGCTTTGACCTTGGTGATCTCCTCGCCCTGGAAGGTGATCGAGCCGGAGCCAGGATTCAGTAGACCGGAGATGGTCCTCATTGTGGTGGTTTTGCCGGCGCCGTTCGCGCCGATCAGCGAAACTATTTCGCCTTCCTCCACGCTGAAGGACATATCCCTGATCGCTTGAATGCGACCGTAGAATACATTGACGTTTTTGAGCTCAAGCAATGTCATCTTCAGGCACCCCCAAGTAGGCAGCAATAACTGCGGGATCTTCCCGGATCTCGTGCGGCAAGCCATCGGCAATCTTCTTACCGAACTCCAGCACCACGATCCGGTCGGTCACCCCCATCACCAGTTTCATATCGTGCTCAATCAGCAGCACCGTGTAGCCGTCATCGCGAATGGTGCGAATCAGGGCCATTAGTTCCTCTTTTTCTGCAGGGTTGAATCCCGCAGCTGGTTCGTCGAGGCAGAGCACCTTAGGGTCGGTGGCCAACGCTCGGGCAATTTCCAGCCGACGCTGATAACCGTAAGGTAGGTTCTTCGCCAGCGTCTCACCGTGATCAGCAATGCCCACGAACTCCAGCAGCGCAATGCCGCGTTCAATCGAAGACTTCTCTTCCCGGATATGCCGTGGTGAACGAACCAACGCTCCCAGCACGCTGGTGCGATGCCGCGCATCCAGCCCCACCACAACATTCTCCAGTGCCGTCATCTCGCGGAACAGCCGAATGTTTTGGAAGGTTCTAGCCAGGCCGATCTGGGTGATCTTGTGACGACGCATGCCGCCAATTGAGCCACCCTCCAGCAGCACCTTGCCACTGCTGGGTTTATAGACCCCGGTCATCGCGTTGAAGCAGGTGGTCTTACCGGCACCGTTGGGGCCAATCAGGCCGAGAATCTCGCCTCGCTTAATATCGAAAGAGACATTATCGAGTGCGGTCAAGCCGCCGAACTTCACGGTCAGGTTCTGGACCTGAATCAACGGATCGCCAACCTGAACTTTGTAGTCCCGATCCGGCGCAGCCTTTTCAGCAACTTCCAAATCAACACCCTGCTCAGCCAGAGCTGCCTCATCAACAGAGTCGGTGCTCATGCCGTTGCCCCCTTATTCTCAGTTCCGCCGAGTTCAGTTGGCACCGGTCCGTCGACCGGCTTCTTGCGCAGCCGAGCGTAGGCCGCTCGACCGTAAGCTAGTAGCCGTTGACGAGCGGCTAACAAGCCGTGGGTGCGGAAAATCATCAGCAGAACCAGTGCCAGGCCGAAGATCAGGTATTTGTACGGAGCGATCTCGGTGAAACGCAGTGGAATATAAGCCACCACTGCGCCACCGATGATGGCGCCGACCTTATTACCCGCTCCGCCCAATACCACGGCTGCGAGGAACAAAACGGAGGTAGCGACGTCGAACTTTTGATTGTTCACGAAGCCGATCTGGCCGGCAAACAATGCCCCGGCCAGGCCACCCACTGCGGCACCGAGCGCGAAGGCCCAGACCTTGTATTTGAAGACCGGAACGCCCATGATTTCGGCTGCGTCCTCGTCCTCGCGAATCGCGATCCAGGACCGTCCGACTCGACTGCGCTCCAGGTTACCCACCAGCAGCAGCACGATGATGATCACCACCAGGGTCAGCCAGTACCAGGGCAGACCATTGGAGTTGGCAAAAAGCGGTGATCCGTCCTCAGCCACACCGGGCGGACGGCCCACGTCTTGGAAGCCAACCTGACCCCGCATCGCGGGGATGATCGTGGCCAGCACCCGGATGATCTCGCCGAAACCCAGGGTCACGATGGCCAGATAGTCTCCGCGTAAGCGCAGCGTCGGGACGCCGAGAATGACGCCGAAGAACATCGTCACCGCCATCGCCACCGGAACCGTCCACAGGAAGGGGATCTTCAGGAACGGCGAATCCGGGCTAGTCAGCATGGCTGCCACATAGGAGCCGACTGCGAAGAAGGCAACGTAGCCCAGATCGAGCAGACCAGCGTAGCCGACCACGATGTTCAAGCCCACTGCGACCAAGGCGTAGACCGCCATTTGCGCACAGGTAATGGCGAAGTTAGTGCCAGGTTCGGTGGTGATAAACGGCGGGTTGATCACCGGAAGCAGGAAGGCCAGCACCACAATAATGGCCAGGAAAGCCCACTGTTGCGGACGAGGCAGGCTGTTCCATTTGTCGCTCAAGTTACTAAAGAAATTTTTCACGCTTTACTCCTCGCCAGCGACGTACCCAAGATGCCTTCCGGCCGGACTAGGAGAACCAGCACCAGTACCACGAAGGCGACCACGTCGGTCCACTGAGAGTTACCGAGCAGAATCTGCCCGTAGTTACCGATCAAACCGAGCAGCAGACCGCCGAGCAATGCGCCACGCACGTTTCCGATGCCACCCAGCACAGCGGCTGCGAATGCCTTGATGCCGAGCACGAAGCCGCCGTTGTACTGCACGCCGGAGGGGATCTTCATCACGTAGAACAGCGCGGCCGCACCGGCCAGAATGCCACCGATCACGAAGGTGGTCACGATGATTCGTTCCTTGTTGACCCCCATCAAGGTGGCGGTATCCGGATCCTGAGCCACCGCTCGAATGCCACGACCGGTACGCGAGCGCCGGATGAACTGGTCCACCACGATCATCATGATTACCGCGGCGATCACGATCACCAACTGCTGCGAGTCAATGATGGTGCCAAAGACATCGAAAATGGGCGTCGGTTTGAACATAATCACGGCGGGCTCCGGATTCGGTGTCCGCCAGAGATAGAACAGGTACTGAATGACGAAAGATGCACCGATTGCGGTGATCAGAAAGACCAGTCTGGGCGCGTTTTTCTTGCGCAATGGTCGATAGGCCAATCTCTCCAGTAAGAACGCCGTCAACGCTGACGCCGCCATACCGACCAGCATGGCCAAAAGAAGGTTGAGCACAATGGACCAAATGTCCAGATTGGGCGCCGAGGGACCGAAGCCCAAGGCGGTGAGGGTAAAAATCACACCGTAACAGCCGACGATAAAGACCTCGGAGTGAGCGAAGTTAATGAGATTGAGCACGCCGTACACCAGGGTGTAGCCCAGCGCGACGAGTGCGTAGATGGCACCGAAAGTGAGGCCATCAAAGGTGGCGCTCCAAAAGTTTTGTCCCAGTGAGACGACATCGAAGCTAATCCACTCACCATCAGCTGGTACCAGCTGCGGCAAAGTATGAACTAAGGATGCGAGCATATTGTTTCCTGGCTCTCGATAAAAGGCTGGCAAAAAATATGCTGTGGGGTCCGGGCTGCGGACCCCACAGCATATGAAATGAGTGGTTACTTGCCGATCGCGCCAATCGGCACAATCTTGCCGTTTTCTACCTTGTAGCCGTAGACGGTCGGGGCCTGCAGCTCGCCCTTATCGTCCCACTTGTAGTGCTTGCTCAGGCCGTCCTTATCGTAGCTCTTGACCCAGCTGAGCAGATCCGCACGGTTCTGCTTGCCCGCATCAATGCCTGCCAGCAAGACAGTGGCCGCGTCATAGCCTTCAATCGAGTAGGTACCCGGCTCAGCATTTGTCAGCTTCTTGTATTCCGACTGGAAGCTGGGAATCAGCTCACCCGGGATGCAGGGGCAGGTGAAGTAGGCGATCGATGAAGCATCGCCAGCCGCCTTGATGAACTGATCATCCTTCACACCGTCGGGACCAACGAAGGTTCCGGTGAAGCCCTTGCTGACCAACTGCTGGTCGAAGGGCGCACCTTCGGCGTAGTAGCCAGCGTAGAACACCGCATCTGCCTTAGCGTTCATGATCTTAGAGATCACCGCAGAGAAGTCCTTCTGCCCGGTGGTCACTTTCTCGGTGCCAGCCAACACGCCACCAGTGAGTGCCCCCGAGGTGGAGGTGCCCAGACCGATGCCGTAATCGGAGTCGTCCTGCACCACGTAGATCTTCTTGGCCTGCAGCTTATCGGTCAGGAATTTAGCGGCTGCCGGGCCCTGTACAGCATCATTGCCCAGACCACGGAAGAAGGTCTTCCAGCCCTTGGTGGTCAACTCCGGGTTGGTTGCGGAAGGAGTAATATGCACCAAGCCCTTGTCGTCAAAGATGGTGCCGGTGGCCTTCGATTCGCCTGAGAAGGCCAAGCCCACCACGCCGAGGATATTCTGATCGGAAACCATCTGGGTGACCGGGCCGGTCGCCTTATTCGGGTCGCCCTCGGTGTCGAACTTCTTGAACTGCACCTGGCAGCCAGGGTTCGCCTCGTTGTGCTGATTAACGGCTAGTTGCACACCGTTGTAGATGTTAATACCCAATTGAGCATTTGCGCCGGTCTCGGCCCCGCCGAAGGCAATCGTCGTCGTTGACGGGCAGGTAGCCTTGCCGTCGCCCTTCGGCAACACCGCATCCTTCGGCACATCAACCGAGGTGATTGCGGGGATATTAACGCCGCTGCCGCCCCCAGCGGAGCTGCTTCCACCGCTACTGGCCTGATTGGCGCAGGAGGTCATCAGCAAGCCAGCGGTAGCAGCAACAGCCAAGCCAGCAAGCATTTTCTTGCGATTCATAGAGATCCCTTCCAACGGTGGTCAGCGCCGGGCGTGCGAGTTGGCCTGGCGGCTGACCGGATACATTTTCTGACACTACAGCCAATTTTGTGTTTTTGGACACATTTTGCGGCAAAGATCAGATAACAACTGTGAGTCAGCTTTGTTACCGACTGTGAGCCGGGTCACAGTATAGTCGGCCAGCCAAGGGAAACAGCAACCTAGCGGTTTTCGGACGTTAGTAATTCACTAAAAAGAGCGATGGCGCCCCTTCCGAAGAAGGGACGCCATCGCTCAATATTGGAAGCTCAGCCGGCGCGCTCGTCGCCGAGCCAGGCAATTAGTTCAGTAGCTTTAGCCAGCCAAACGTGCCGAAAGATTCTCATCCAGCGCAGCCAGGAAATCCTCGGTGGTCAAGAAAGCCTGATCTGGGCTAACCAGCAGCGCCAAGTCCTTTGTCATCTTGCCGGATTCAACCGTCTTGATGACAACATCTTCCAGGGTCTCGGCGAACTGCACGACCTCGGGGGTGTTATCGATCTTGCCGCGGTGCATCAGGCCACGGGTCCAAGCGAAGATCGAGGCAATCGGGTTGGTCGAGGTGGGCTTGCCCTGCTGGTGCTGACGGTAGTGACGGGTCACCGTGCCGTGTGCCGCTTCAGCCTCAACGGTCTTACCGTCCGGGGTCATCAGCACCGAAGTCATCAAGCCGAGCGAGCCGAAGCCCTGCGCCACGGTATCGGACTGCACGTCACCGTCATAGTTCTTGCAAGCCCAGACGTAGCCGCCTTCCCACTTCATCGCGGAGGCGACCATATCGTCGATCAGCCGGTGCTCGTAGGTCAGGCCAGCGGCGTCGAACTGCTCCTTGAACTCATTGTCGAAGACCTCTTGGAAGAGATCCTTGAACTGGCCGTCATAGGCCTTCAGGATGGTGTTCTTGGTGGAGAGATAAACCGGGTAATTGCGCTGCAAACCGTAGGCAAAGCTAGCCCGGGCGAAGTCCTTGATGGACTCGTTGAAGTTGTACATACCCATCGCCACGCCACCCTCTTCGGGATAGGTGACGACCTGCTGCTTGATCTCTTCGCCGCCGTCAGCCGGGGTGAAGGTCAGGGTCAGCGTGCCGGGGCCGGGAACTTTGAAGTTGGTGGCGCGGTACTGGTCGCCGAAAGCGTGACGGCCAATGATGATCGGCTTGTTCCAGCCGGGCACCAGGCGGGGAATATTGGAGATGATGATCGGCTCGCGGAAGACCACACCGCCGAGAATGTTACGGATGGTGCCGTTCGGGGAGACCCACATCTTCTTCAGGCCGAACTCTTCAACCCGGGCTTCGTCCGGAGTGATGGTGGCGCACTTGACGCCAACATGGTGTTCCTTGATCGCATTAGCGGCGTCAACGGTCACCTGATCATCGGTGGCGTCACGGTTCTGGATCGACAGATCGTAGTAGCGCAGGTCGATGTCCAAATAGGGGTGGATCAGACGGTCTTTAATGAACTGCCAGATGATTCGGGTCATCTCGTCGCCGTCGAGCTCGACGACGGGTCCTACTACTTTGATTTTTGCTGCTTCAGCCACTACAAATCTCCTTGAAAGGCCTCGGTATTTTTCTTCAAATCCTCGTTCTAACTATGCCACGGCAGCCGTACTCCAGCTAAATCCTGCGGGTTTGGCAGCGCCGCGAACCGGGAACCGAAAAACCGCCGCATCGCGCCCCGAACTGATTTTCGAGCGTTGGCGCAATGCGGCGGTTTCGTGACTGGCGTTGCTCAGCTGGTTACTAAGCGGTGGGGTCGGTCGGCTGTTGGTACTGATTGGGCTGTGCCGGCTGTCCGGGCTGAACCGGCTGATTGGGCTGAACCGGCTGTGCCGGCTGATTGGGCTGAACCGGCTGTGCCGGATAGGGCTGCGCTTGATAGGGCTGAGCGGTGGCTGGCTGCCCGTACCCCGTTTGGCTCGGCTCAGTTGGCTGGCCAGGCTGCGCCGGGTATTGCTGCCCATACGGTGCCTGAGCGGCCGACTGCTGATTCTGCCCCTGGTAGGGCTGCTGTCCCTGCGGCGGGTAGTAACCCGCCGGGCCGTGGTTTTGCACCTCGACGGTTTTATTGCCCTTCACCGAAGCGGAGATATTAGTGATCAGCATTACTACCGGAACAATGAACAGGTAGATGCCAACGTAGACGCTGCGTGTTGACGGCAGCGATACGTAGATTCCATAGCCGATGAAGAGGATCCCGAAAATAATTCCGGTGACTCGCTGCCCGGTCTTCAACCTGGGCAGGAAGGCCGTGGCCAGCATCAAAATTCCGGCGATGATCAGGCCCCAAGTCATTAAGCTGGCTCCGGTTTCATCAATGGTGCCCCGCATGGGCAAAGAGCCTAGAGCTGCAAGCATGGAAAGTCCCCTTGAGTGATTAAGTGATACAGCAGAACATTAGCGAGATTTCCGCACCAACACCATGGGGACTTCTTTCCATGACGCAGAACCTCTGCCCTGTCGTGTCAGCGCAGTCAGATCAGCGCAGTCACAGCAGTACTGCCACATCGGCTCGGCCCCGTCTGCGCCGGTTTATCGACGCTCCACCAGCTGCAATAACAACTCACCCAGTTCCTTGGGCCGGGTCAACTGCGGCCAATGCCCAGTGGGTAAATCGAGCAGTTCCAGATCGGTCATCTTGGCGAGTTCCGCCATCATTGGCTCGCCTCCGTCCATCCAGCGCTGGGCATCCGCCGCGCTGAATTCGCAGCAGATCACCGAGCTAGGCACCTGATAACGCCGCTCATCGTGCAACACTTGTTTGTCCTGGGCCACTCCCACGGGCTCCGGAATCGAGACTTGGCGGAAGTGCGCCTTGAGTTCATCATTCAGATCACGCAAATCCGGTTCCTCAAAAACACTCCAGTCAGGCAGCGGAATCTCGCCATTGACTACCGGCAGCTCATCGTTGATCGAGCCGCCAGCTCCGAGCGGACCGCTATCCACATAAATGCCGCGAATCACCTTCTCCGGCCGGGCATCGGCGACCGCGTGAATGACCGCCCCTCCCCCGCTATGCCCAACCAGGACGGCTCCGGCTGGCAAGGAATCAAGCAGGCGCAGCACGGCGTCAACGTGGTCGCGCAGTCCGATGCCTGCCCTCTTCGCCTCAATGGATTCCAGACCGGGCGGCGTCACCGGATGCACGGTATGTCCGGCGTCAATGAGTGCGGGCGTTGTGTTGTCCCAGGAGCTGCCTTGCAACCAAAAACCGGGAACCAAAATAATGTCCATAACTTCATCCTGTGCTGCAACCGAGCAGAAGACCAGAGTAAAAATGGGGTTTGCGGACAGTTACTGTCCGCAAACCCCATTGCTCACTTGATGGACTCGACGCCGCCTTTTGACGACCCGAATCGAAGATCTCTAGTGGAAGAAGTGTCGCGCTCCGGTCAGATACATGGTGACGCCGGCCGCCTGCGCTGCAGCTATCACTTCTTCGTCCCGCTTGGAGCCGCCGGGCTGGACTACTGCCCGAACCCCCGCGTCGAGCAGAATCTGCAAGCCGTCGGCGAAGGGGAAGAAAGCATCAGAGGCCGCCACCGCACCGCGAGCGCGTTCGATCGGGTTGCCATCGTCATCCAGTGCCAGTGAGTTAGCTCGTTCCACCGCAAGTTTGCAGGAGTCAACTCGATTAACCTGTCCCATCCCGACACCCACTGCGGCGCCGTCATGCGCGAGCAGGATTGCGTTGGATTTGACCGCCCGAATGGCTCGCCAGGCAAAGACCAAATCCGCCAGCGTCTTTTCATCTGCGGCCTCGCCTGCCACCAACTGCCATTTACTCGGATCATCACCCTCGGCGGCAATGGTGTCCCCCATCTGCACCAACACACCGCCGGAGACCTGCCGGTATTCGGCCGGATCGCGACGATAGCCCTCGGGCAGGGTCAGCAACCGGATATCTTGACGCAACTGCAATCGCTCCAAAGCATCGGGTTCGAAGGACGGCGCAATAATGACTTCGGTAAGCACGCCCTTGAGGTTCGCGGCCAGCCCGGCGGTGACCGGGCGATTCACCGCGATCACCCCGCCGTAGGCGCTCATCGGGTCACAGGCATGCGCTCGGGCATGCGCCTCAGCAACCGGGTCGGCAGCGTCCGGCGAGGCGACCGCAATACCGCAGGGGTTAGCGTGCTTAATGATGGCCACGGCGGGCTCATCAAAGTCGAAAGCAGCGCGCAACGCGGCGTCAGCATCGACGAAATTGTTATAGCTCATAGCCTTGCCGTGCAGCTGGTCGGCCTGGGCGATGCCGGGGGTGGCCGCCTTATCGACATAGAGCGCGGCTGCCTGATGCGGGTTCTCGCCGTAACGCAGCACCTCGGAACGCTCCAGTGAAAGACCAGCGTAAGGCGGCCAGTTATTCTCCGGATCACTGCCATCACCAAATTGCGCAGCCGTCCAAGAAGCCACTGAATTGTCATAACTAGCGGTGTGGGCGAACGCTGCGGCAGCCAGTTGCTGCCGTTCCGCCAGCAAGAAACCACCCTGCTGGGCCGCCCGCACCACTTCGGGATACCGAGCCGGGTCCACTACCACCGAAACCGAAGCGTGGTTTTTAGCAGCGGCGCGCACCATCGAAGGACCACCGATATCGATCTGCTCGACCACCGCGTCCTGATCGGCACCGGAGCGGACGGTGTCCACAAAGGGGTAAAGATTGACTACCACCAAATCAAAGGTTTCAATCTCGTGGTCAGAGAGCTGCTGCACGTGATCGTCCAGCCGACGATCCGCCAAGATGCCGGCGTGAATCCGTGGATGCAGGGTTTTCACCCGACCGTCAAGCATCTCCGGCGAACCGGTTACTTCCTCCACCGAAGTCACCGGAACCCCCGAGCTCTTGATCCGAGCGGCGGTGGAGCCGGTGGAAACAATTGTCACACCGGCGGCGTGCAGACCGGCGGCCAATTCCTCCACTCCGGTTTTGTCATAGACGGAGATCAGCGCGCGGCGGATCGGGACACGGTCAAATTCAGCTGAGGTCACCCGACAAGTTTAGCCGCTCCGAATATCCATCAGCACCCCGTCGAGTGTCGAGATCTGGGGGTTAAAAAGGTGTTTTAAGCCCCAAATCTCGACACTCGACATTGGGAGGGTGTGGGAGGGTGTGGGCTTGCAGAGGGCTTTAGGCTTGAAGCCATGGTTGATACACAGCTCGCGACGACAGGATCGGCGACTCCGGAAGAACTCAAGCGATTAGTCAACTCGGTGATTTGGCCCGGGTTCAATGGTCGTACACTGCCTGACTGGCTCCGCACTGCGCTGCAGGAGGGCCTAGCCGGGGTGGTTTACTTCCGGCAGAATGTCGACCCGGATGATCCGCAGCAACTCAGCGCGCTCTCCGCCGAGATTCGCGCCGCCAACCCGCGAGCTATTATCGGCGTGGACGAAGAAGGCGGCAGCGTTAGCCGGCTGGAAGCCAAAAACGGTTCCTCATTACCCGGTGCTGCGGTCCTCGGCCAACTCAACGACTTGGCACTCACTGAAGCCGCCGGTCGCCATCTCGGCCAGCTCTGCCTGGACGCCGGGATCAATCTCAATCTGGCGCCGGTGGCTGATGTCAATACCAATCCGGCGAATCCGGTGATCGGCATCCGTTCTTTCGGCTCAGACACCGACTTGGTCAGCAGGCACAGCAGCGCGATGCTGCGCGGCATCCAATCACTCGGCGTGGGTGCTTGCGCCAAGCATTTTCCCGGCCATGGCGACACGGTGACCGACTCGCATCTTGCCCTGCCGCGCCTTGAGATGAGCTTCGAAGAACTCAGCTCTCAGCACCTCCCGCCGATGCGAGCCACGGTCGAGAGCGGGGTCCGGGCAGTGATGACAGCGCACATCGTGGTGCCTGGCCTCGGCGACGAGGAGGCTGAGACACCCGCCACGCTCAACCCGGCCGCCGGTGAGCTGCTACGCAGCTTCGGTTTTGACGGCTTACAGATCACCGACGCCCTCGATATGGCCGCCATCAAGGCTACCGTCGGCAGCGGCCGGGGCGCGGTCCTCGCCATGCTCGCGGGCGCCGATCTGCTCTGCCTTGGCAATCCTGCCAATCCGGGCAGCCGATCCGATAAGCAGGAGTATCAGGAAGTTTTCCAGTCACTATTGCTTGCGCTGGCTGAGGGCGAACTACCGATTGAGTTGTTTTATCGCGCCCAGCGGAGGATTAGCGAGTTTCTCGACTGGAGTGAAGGGCAACAAGCCAAACGGCC
Organism: Psychromicrobium lacuslunae; assembly: GCF_000950575.1. NCBI lineage: Bacteria > Bacillati > Actinomycetota > Actinomycetes > Micrococcales > Micrococcaceae > Psychromicrobium > Psychromicrobium lacuslunae. The sequence goes on along the minus strand of NZ_CP011005.1, from coordinate 3,550,761 downwards.
GACCGTTGAGCAGTCGGCTTCGGGCTTGATCGACTGGCCGAGCCGGGTCAGCACTGCGCTGCGGAGCAATCGCGATCAGACTCCTCGACTCCTTGCTGGCGAGGTTCAGTTCTGCGATCTGCGTGGCGGACATAATCTTGCCACCGGCAAACTGGGGAATTTTTTCTCTGCTGCACTGAGCGAGTTTCGTCCGGTGCGGCTGCGCAGCCTCGAAGAATTGAAAGCACTGAAGCAACCCAATGCCGAGCAAGCGGTGGTGGTGCTGGTGGATTCGTTGATTGCAGGGGGTAGCCAGCTGAGCCTGCTCAACGAGCTGGCTGCTGAGCTTCCAGAGTTAGTGTGCATCAACGCGGGCCTGGCACCTTCGGAAGACCCGGTGCCCACCACCCTGAGTTGCTTCGATTCATCGCGAGTCACCGCGCGAGCTGTTGCTCAATTGCTTGTCGGGTGAGTTCCAGCGCGGTCACCGTCGGCTGGTAGCTTCGTTGTGCCACTGCGACGAAGAGGCAGTCGACAATAGCCAGTTGAGCAATTCTGGAGGCCATCGCACCCGCCCGGAACTCGGTCTCGCGCACCATGGTGAGCAGGCAGTGGTCGGCTTCTTTCGCAAGCGCCGACTGCCGCACATTGCTCACCGCAATGGTTTTCACTCCGCGTTGTTTCACGGCTCGGAGAAACTGCATGATCTCCGGGGTTTGGCCGGAGTGCGAAAACAGCACCGCGACGTCGCCCGGGCGAGCTAGCGCCGCCGCCATCAGTGCCCCGTGTAAATCTGCGAAGCGCTGGGCAATCCGTCCAATTCGGGACAATTTATAGGCGAAGTCCTCGGCCACCACGGCCCCGGCACCCACCCCATAGAGCAACACCCGACTGGATCCGTCGATTCGTTCGGCTGCGGTATTGAGCTGCTCGAGGTCTAGAGCCTTAAGGGTTTCCTCAATCGCCATCACCTCGGTGAATCGCAACTTTTCCACCGAGTCACCGAGCGAATCGGCCGGGCTGATATCTTCACCGAATTGAGGCGCGTTCGGCTCCGCAGCAATCTCACGTCCGATCTCGGTGGCGAGCGCCAGTCGTAACTGGACGTAACCGGTGAAGCCGAGGGTTCGACAGAACCGGACGACCGAGGGGTCCGAGGTCTGGCAGCGCTTTGCCAACTCGGAGATCGTACTCTGCAGCACCACAGCAGGTTCGGCGACTATCAGTTCGCCAATCCGGCGAGCCGCTGGCGGCAAGCTGGGCAGTAGCGAATAAATAGTGGACTGAATGCTCATGTTTGTAAATTTACAACGTATTTAAAAGCCGTGTAGATTATTTACATTCTCTCGGCAATAACTTCAAGGACCGGCATGGACAAATACACCGCCCTTCGCGACGAGTTGGCTACTCTCACCACAGAATCCTCCAATCCGGCCTGGGAGGACCTTGCCAGCCTCTCCACCATCGATTTGGTGACGGCAATGAACCATGAGGACACTCAGGTTCCGCTCGCGATTGCCAAAGCATTGCCGGTCATTACCGAGATCATTGACCAGGTGGCGGTCCGAATGCGGCGTGGCGGTCGGCTAATTTATATCGGCGCGGGCACCCCCGGCCGACTAGGTGTTTTGGACGCCAGTGAGTGCCCACCCACCTTCGGTACCGACCCGGGCCAGGTGGTTGGAGTGATCGCCGGCGGCGACTCCGCGATTAAGAGCGCCGCCGAAAATATCGAAGACAGCGCCTCGGCAGGGCAGACGGACATTCAAGCGCTCAGCTTGACGGCCGACGATACCGTGATCGGCATTTCCGCCTCCGGTCGCACTCCTTATGTGCTGAGCGCTCTCGAGACGGCAAAGGCGGTGGGCGCGCTCACCGTAGGCTTCGCCTGCAACCAAGGCTCACCCATTGGCGCTACCGCAGCTATCGCTTTGGAAATTGAAGTTGGCCCTGAATTCCTGACCGGCTCCACCCGACTCAAGGCCGGCACCTGCCAGAAGCTGGTGCTGAACATGATCAGCACCCTGACCATGGTGCGGCTCGGCAAGACCTACCGCAATCTGATGGTTGACCTGCGCGCCAATAATGAGAAGCTCCGGGCACGCAGCGAACGCACCGTGATGCGCGCTACCGGGGTTTCGGCCATTGAAGCAGCCGCCGCCCTGGAGTCCGTGGACGGCTCAGTCAAGGCGGCGATCCTGGTACTGCTCACCGGCCTGCCCGCGGAGCAGGCAATCGACACACTGGCGCGCCGGGACGGTTTCCTGCAGGCAGCGATTACCGAGACTCAGGAAGCGCGCTGAGTTCGAGTTCTTGAACCAGTGGCTCAGCCAGCGGGCTGAGCGAAATCTTGCAGCACAGCTCGCCGCGTTCCGTCGGCATGCTCCAGGCTAGTTGCGCAGCGGTGATCACGGTAGGGCCCGAAGCCGGCTTGTGCTGTAGCGGTCCGACGAGGTCAAGTAGGCTGCCGAGTTCGGCCCGGCGCTCCGGGAAGCTCTTATCTAGCTCCACATTCTCAGCGAAAATGCTGCGCGCCAGATTATCGTCCCAGTTCCACAGCAGCGCCTCCACAGCCGCCTTGGCTTTCAAAGCCTCCGGCCACGGCTCGGCTTGCTGGCGGGGAGTGCCTTCGAGTATTTCGGCCAGCAAGGCAGTTAGCAGTTCACCAACCTTGGCATAGCTGGCATTCTCAAAGCCGATCAGCACGCTTGAGCTCTCCGGATGCCAGACCATCTGAGAGCTGAAACCGGGATAGCCCCCGGAGTGCGAGACCGTTTTGCCACGCTCCGGATGTTGCTGCACAAACAGTCCGAAGCCGTATCCGGTCGCTAATCCGCCGTCGTCGCTGCCGATCAAGGTATGGATTTGCTGCATTTCGCGGCGTGCCGCCCGGCTCAGCACGGCATCGTCGGAGGCTTGCTGTGTAGGTGTAGGTCCTTCCGTGAAGGCGTCACTCAACCAGCTGGCCCAACGAGCCAGGTCACGCAGGGTGCTAAACAGGCCACCAATGGCAGAAAACTGGCCGGGCGAGCTGAAGGGTTGGGGCTGCCAAAACGACCTCGAGGCAAGCTCACCCTCGCCGGCACTGCTCGGTTCTCCAACCCTCGACCTAAACCCGACTGCCAGCCCGCCAGAGGCAGGGACCGTTTGGTCAAAACCCGTGGAATTCATCCCCAAAGGTGCGAGGAACTCGGTTTCAATGAACCGTCGGTATTCAACCCCGGACACCCGCTCAATCAGCTGACCAAGTAAGGCATAGCTCAAATTTGAATACTCATAGCCCTCGTCGGGAAGTCGGACCAGCCTGATACCGCCAAGCATTAGCTTCCGCATACCGTCCTGATCGAGTGATTCTTGCCGGTCAGCCCAGGGGTTGTCGGTGGGCAGGCCAGCGCTCATGCTGAGCAGCATCCGCACGGTAGGCATACCCGTCCCGACGATCCGCAGCTCCGGCAGCAGTTCTGCCAGCCCAAGGTCGAGGTTCAGCTGGCCGCGTTCTCTGAGTAGCAGTACGGCCGCGGCGGTAAAGGACTTGGTGCAGGAGGCAATCCGGTAAGCGGTATCCAGCTGAGGTTCACTGCCCTGGCCGTCGGCATCACCGAGCAACCAACTCGCTCGCAGTTCCCCCCGCTGCCAGAAGGCCGCCGCGAGCGAGGGCGAGACCGCCCTCGCCACCCTCGTCTCGACGATCTGTTGCATGACCTGCTGCAGGTTCTTCGATTCAGGGTTCGATTCAGACATTGCTCAAGAAATCCTGTAGCACCAATTGGCCGCTTCGCACGCTGGCCACCGGGATGCGCTCGTCGACGCCGTGCACACCTTGGTAGCGTCGCCCCTCCGGATCGGCGCCAAGCGGTGAGAAGCCATAGCAGTGAATACTCAGGGAGCTGAATGCCTTGGCGTCAGTGCCACCACCCATGCAATACGGCACCACCACCGCCTCCGCGTCGTAGCGCAGCACGCTCGCTTTCATCGCTTCAAACCATTGAGAGTCGATGGGCGAGCTGGTCGGCGACTCGTGGGCAATAAAGCTCCTACTCAGCAGCGGACCGAGTAGTTCATCGAGAGTCTCCAGGGTGCTCTGTTCGGCTCCTGGTACGCAACGAACGTCAATATCGGCCTCGGCCACCCCGGGAATGACATTGACCTTGTAGCCGGCTCGCAATACCGTCGGGGTTGCTGAACAACGTACCGTCACCGCCGCGACTTCACCGGCCTCCCCCATCGCCTCGATGGCCGCTTTCACGCCTTCTTCGCTACTCAAATCAGCGTTGAACCCTAGTGCTGCTGTGGTCTGTTCCAGATACTGGGTCACCACCGGAGTGAGCTGCAGTGGCCAACGATAGTGCGCCACTCGTTGTAAGCCGTCGAGCAGATTGCTCACCGCATTGACCTGGACAGGCCGCGAGCCATGCCCCGAAACGCCTTCGGCACGCACTCGCAAATGCAAAGTACCGCGCTCCGCGGTGGCAATCGGATAGAGCCGAACCGTGGAACCGTCGGCGGCAGGCAACAGATTCGCGGCCGCACCGGACTCCCCGATGGCAGCCTCAACGCCGTCGAAAAGTTCAGGGTGCTCAGCGACCAGCCAGGCCGCACCGTATTCACCCTTATCCTCCTCATCGGCCACGAAAATCACCAGGATGTCGCGTTCCGGCCGTTCCCCAGTAGCGCCCCAGTTCAGCAGGGTGGCGAGGGTCATCGCCACCATATCTTTCATATCGCAGGCACCTCGACCGTAGATGTAGCCGTCCTGAATCAAACCACTGAACGGGTCGTAGCTCCATTGTTCAGCTTCGGCGGGCACCACATCGAGGTGCGCCTGCACTAATAAAGCGGGGAGTTCTCGATTACGACCTGGCACCCTGAGCACCACCGAAAGCCTTTCCGGCTGCGGGCCCAATAGCATAGGCTGAAAACCGACTGATTGTAATTTTTCTGCGATGAACTCGGCGAGTCGACGCTCACCATGGCTCTTGCCTTCGCCAAAATTACTGGTGTCAAAACGGATGAGTTCGGCACAGAGCTGCGCTGCGTCCACGGTCACAATTGCCTCCGGGGGTTCTTTTCCACTCCTTGAGACTATATGGTGCTTGTAAGTGATTTGCATCACCGTTAACATCTTTGTAATTTATTTACATTAGGCTCGTTTTACCTCGCATCACAGTCAAACTAAGGGATCCAAGGGGTTCAGCGCATGAAGAAGATCACCACACGGCGCCTCACTGCGGGGGTGCTGGCGACAGCATTAGCCCTCGTTCCGGCGGCCGTCATTGCACCAGCGGCTACCGCCGAAGACAGCTCGGGAAGCACACTCAAGCTCGCTCTGATCGGCGATATCGACTCGCTCAACCCCTTTATCTCCATCACTGCACAGGGCACTAATATTCTGGTGCTGCAGTACCAGAACCTGGTCTCCTGGGGTACCAATAATGAACCGGTCCCAGGACTCGCAGATAAGTGGACCACCTCCTCCGACGGTAAAGAGTGGACCTTCCACATGCCCGCCGATCGGAAGTGGTCCGATGGCGAGCCAATCACCGCCAATGATGCGGTCTGGACCTTCAACGCGATCAAGGGCAACGAAAAGCTCAAGCAAGCCAATGGCGCCCTGGTGGAAAACGTGAAGAGCATCGTGGCCAAGGATCCGGAGAACCTGGTGCTGACCCTGAACACAGTGCAGGCTCCGAACCCCGGCGGCGATCTGCCGATCATGCCCGAGCACATCTGGTCCAAGCAGGCGGATCCGACCACCTACGCCAACGACAAAGACACAGTTGGTTCCGGCCCGTTCATCATCTCCAGCTACGATAAGGCCGCTGGCGTGACTATGAAGGCCAACCCGAATTACTGGAAGGGCAAGGCCAAGGTCGATCGCATTATCTGGGCCCCCTACCAGAACAGTGACGCTGCCGTGCAGGCACTTAAAAACGGTGAGATCGACATTGCCGGCGGTTTGACTCCGGCCCAGTTCCAATCCCTCAAAGGGCAGCCGAATATCACCACCAACGCTGGTCAGGGCCGCCGCTATACAGCGCTGGGCATTAACCCGGGCACCAAGTCGAAAACCGGGAAAGTACTCGGCGACGGCAACCCTGCCTTGCAGGATGTCAATCTGCGTAAGGCCATCGTGATGGCGATCGACAATAAGACCCTGCTAGAGAAAGTACTGCAGGGCCTCGGCGATGAGGCTACCGGCGAAATCCCCGCCGCCTACCCGCTCTATCACTGGGACTCCAAAGACCTGCCGCTCAAATTCAATCCGGAGGCAGCAAATAAGCTGCTCGATGAAAGTGGCTACACCAAGGGTGCGGACGGCATTCGCCTCGACAAGAGCGGCAAGCCACTGAATTTGCGCCTACTAGGACGTAACACCGATCCAACCCACCAGCAGATGGCCGATTACCTTAAGCCCTGGTTGAAGAACATCGGCATCAATGTCACCACCACGATGAAGTCAAGTGGTCAGGTCAATGAGGATTCTTCAAAGGGCAACTTCGACCTGTACTTCACCGGTTGGGGCATCGGACCGGACCCCGACTACCAGCTCTCGATCAACCAGTGCTCCTCACTGCCGGACGACAACGGCACCGGCAACACCACTGAGAACGCGCTCTGCGATCCGAAGTTCGATGCACTCTACAAGCAGCAGCACGCCGAGCTGGATCAGGCTAAGCGCAGCGAGTTAGTCAAGCAGGCTCAGGAGATCATTTACAACAGCGCAGTCAATGACGTGATCTGGTACGCCAATGCGCTGGAAGCCTACCGCTCGGATCGTTTCCAGCCGTTCACCACTCAGCCAGAGAAGGGCGGTGTGATCACCGGTCAGAACGGCCCCTGGGGCTACTACAGTGCCACTCCGATCGGCGCCAGTTCAACTACTGACGGCGGCTTCAACTGGGCTTGGGTGGTCATTCCGGTAATCGTCGTGGTGCTCGCCGCACTGGCGTTCTTCCTGCTGCGCCGCCGTTCTGCTAGCGCCGATAACCGGGAGTAATTAGTGGCGTTACCGCTCATCGAGGAACTCTCCAACGAGGAGTCCAGGAAGGACACCGACGAACCACGTCGGGGTTCTTCCTGGCTCCGCTACCTCGGGCTAAAAGCTGGCGGCACCGCGATCTCCTTGGTGCTGGTGGTCATCCTGGGATTCTTCGCCTTCCGCATTCTGGGTGACCCGATCAAGAGTCTGACCGAGGGCCGTAACGTGTCCCTGGAGCAACGGCAGATCCTGATTAAGCAGTATGGCCTGGACCAGCCATTGCTGGGGCAATTCTGGCGCTATCTGACCGATCTGGCGCAAGGCAAGCTCGGCGATTCCTATTACTACTCGAAGCCAGTTTCCGCGCTGATCTGGGAAGGCCTCGGGCCGACCCTGCTACTTACTGGAACCGCCGCGGCACTCTCCATCGTGCTCGGGCTCTGGCTCGGCCAACGTGCAGCCTGGAAACGCAATAGCGCCTTCGATAAAACACAGACCGGTCTGGCGCTGATCTTCTGGTCGGTGCCCACCTTCTGGCTGGGCTTGCTGCTCCTGCTGCTGTTCTCCGGTGGCCTGCACTGGTTCCCCTCGGGCGGCATGGTCACTGCCGGCAGCAATCTAACCGGTTTCGCCTACATCTGGGATGTCCTGCGGCATATGGTGTTGCCGGTGCTGACCATGGTGGCAGTGGTCTATGCGCAGTACCTCATGGTGATGCGCGCCTCGCTGCTTGAGGAGATGACGGCTGACTACCTCGTCACCGCGCGGGCAAAGGGACTCCGCGAAGACCTGGTTCGCCGTCGGCACGCGGTGCCGAACGCGCTACTTCCGACCGTCACGCTGATCTTCCTCACCATGGGCGGTCTGGCGGCCGGAGCAGTCACCGTGGAAACCGTGTTTTCCTGGCCTGGTCTTGGCCTGATGACCTTCAAGGGCCTCTCCACCCCTGACCTACCGCTGCTGCAAGGAACCTTCGTGGTGTTTTCTTCGATAGTTATTTTGATGAACTTTATTGCCGACATTGTCTACCGGCTCCTCGATCCACGGCTGCGTGCCGGATGAGCGCCAGCAAGACCGTCAATGTGGCGGCCGCACGACGGCTGCAGCGGGCCAAAGAGGTCTGGAAAGAGTTCGCGGCCACCCGCAGCGGACTGATCGGCTTGATCTTCCTGATCCTCGTCGTGGTAATAGCGCTGCTCGCACCGGTGCTGGCTCCGGCCGAGACCTTGGACGTCACCCTGATCAGCGCGCCACAGAATCAGCCACCCAGCTGGGCTTATCCGCTGGGTACTGATCCGGCCGGGCGCTCGGTGCTGGCAATGCTGATCTGGGGTGCTCGGATCTCACTCCTGGTTGGCTTTTGCGCCACCGTGGTCTCGATGGTGATTGGCACCCTGATGGGAATGGCCGCGGGCCACTTCTCCGGCGGTGTGCAGGCGGTCTTCATGCGGGTAATTGACTTCTTCCTGGTGTTACCGGGATTGATCCTGGCCATTGTGCTCTCCATGGTGTTGGGCCAGGGCGCACTGACCATCATTATCGCGATTGGGGTCACCTCCTGGGCGAGCACCGCCCGGCTGGTCCGCTCGCAAACCCTCACCGTAGAAGCCCGGCCCTATATTGAACGCAGCTGGGCGCTCGGCGCCTCAAACTGGCACATTATCGGCAAGCACGTGCTACCCGCCGTGATGCCCCTGGTGCTCGCGAACACCACGCTGACGGTCGGTTCTGCGATCATTGCCGAATCCACCTTGTCCTTCCTGGGCTTGGGTGATCCGGGCAGCATCTCTTGGGGCTCGATGCTGAAATCCGGTTTGGACACTGGCGCGGCTACCGCGGGCTTCTGGTGGTTCATCATGCCTCCGGGTATCGCTATTGTGCTGGTGGTGTTGTGTTTCACCCTGGTTGGCCGGGCGCTGGAGTCAGTCATTAATCCCACCCTGCGAGGTCGCTAATGCTCGGTCTAAGCTTCACCGATTACTCAGTCAACTACCGAACCCAAACCGAAGACGGTCCAGGCAACATCACCGCCGTCGATGGCGTGACGCTGGACATCGCGCCCGGTTCCACGGTCGGGTTGGCTGGCGAGTCTGGCTGCGGTAAGTCCACCTTGGCAATGTCGGTGCTGCGCCTGCTACCCGGCAACGCCAAGATCACCGGCACCGTGAAGCTGGGTGAGGACGAAATCGGTGCGATGAGTTGGGGCAAACTGCGTGCCGTGCGTTGGACTGAGGCGTCAATCGTTTTCCAAGGGGCCATGCACTCGCTCAATCCGGTCCGTAAAGTAGCTGATCAGATTGCCGAGCCGCTGCTGATTCACGCCAAAGAAGTGGGCAGCAAATATCGCGAGGAACCGGCCCGGAAGGCCCGGGTGAAGGAGTTGCTGGAACTCGTCGATCTGCCAGCGGTGAAGGGGGCCAGCTATCCGCATGAGCTTTCGGGCGGTCAAAAGCAGCGCGTCATGATCGCGATGGCACTGGCCTGCGATCCGGAATTGATTATCGCCGATGAACCGACCACCGCGCTCGACGTCGTGGTGCAGGCCCAAGTTCTCAACGTGCTCAAAGACCTTGTCGCGTCAAGGAATCTCTCCTTGGTGATGATTAGCCACGATCTTTCAGTGCTGGCGGCCACCTGCGAACGAATTGTGGTGATGCAACACGGCAAGATCGTGGAAGATGGTCCCTCTGCGCAAGTGATGAAGGATCCGCAGCATCCACACACCAAGGCGTTGGCTTCGGCCTTCCCACTGATCGGCGATCCGGCATCTCGGCAGCAGTTACCCACCTACACCGCCCCGCGCGAAGCCATCGACCCGGCCACCGAGCGGGCTACCGTCTTAGAGGCCCGCGATCTCTCGGTGAACTTCGGCGGCCGAGAAGGTCTGGTCAGAGCGGTACGGAACGTCAATCTGAGCTGCAAGCAAGGCGAGATTGTCGCCTTGGTTGGGCAGTCCGGTTCCGGTAAGACCACACTGGCCCGGACCATGCTGGGATTGCAAAAACCAAGCAGCGGCGAAATCCTCTTCCGTGGACAGCCCCTCGATCAGCATCGCAAAGCGCTCAAGGCCTATCGAAAATCGGTGCAGTTCGTACTGCAAGATCCCAGCGCAGCCCTCAACCCGAAGCATTCGGTCTACGAGGCAGTAGCTGAGGGACCACGTCTACACGGATTGCCCGGCGACGAACGAGAAATTGTCGCCGAGGCGCTGCGCAAGGCCGAACTTTCACCCCCGGAGCGTTTCCTGACCGCGATCCCGCAAGAACTTTCTGGCGGGCAGCGGCAACGAGTAGTTATTGCCGGCGCGCTGGCGCTCGACCCTGAATTTCTGGTTGCCGATGAGCCGGTAGCCAGCCTAGACGCTTCGGTGCGCGCCGAGATCCTGGCATTGCTGCTGCGATTGCGCTGCGAACTGGGCCTCGGTGCTTTGGTGATCACCCATGATCTCGGCTTGGCCTGGAACATTGCCGACCGGGTAGTGGTGATGTACCAAGGCGAGATCGTCGAGGAAGGCGCGGTTGAGGATGTACTGCTGAACCCGCAGCACGACTACACCCGCAAGCTGCTCAGCGTGGTGCCGACCAATAATACGGTGCAGCGTTGAATCCTCTGGGGCCGCTCTCACCCGGAGATCGGGTTGCGCTGATTTCGGCTTCTGGACCGCCCACTCAGGACAGTTATACCCGGGGGCTGGCGCTGATTGAATCCTGGGGTCTCAGACCGGTGGTGGGCGAACATTTACATAGTCCGCATCCCCGTGCTAGCTACTTGGCTGGCCCTGACCAAGGTCGTGCCGAGGATTTACAAAAGTCTTGGCAGGACCCCGAAATCGCCGGTATTTTCATGGTTCGTGGCGGCTACGGTGCCGTCAGGGTCCTTGATTTACTTGACGTTCCGGCGTTAAAAGCTGCCGCCCCCAAACCACTTTACGGCTCCTCCGATGTGACAGCTATCCATGAATTCTGGGAGCATCAGCTGGGTATCCCGAGCTGGTTCACGCCGATGGTGGCGACCGCCGATTTACTCGACGACCCGGCCGCTGTCGAAAGCCTTCGGCAAGCCGTGTTCGTCCCCGCTACCGGTCGGGTTTTCAGTTCACCACGCGCCGAATCATTGCTTCCAGGTACCGCCCGAGGCACCCTGACCGGCGGTAATCTCAGCCTGCTCTGTATGACAATGGGTGCGCACGGTCAGCAAAAACCCTCGAACCAGGGGAAAATTGCCCTGCTAGAAGACGTCACCGAGGAAAGCTACAAAATTGATGGCTACCTGCAAAACCTGCTCCGCGCCGGCTGGTTCGATGACATCAGCGGCATTGCCCTGGGCTCCTGGAAAAACTGTTCGGAACTAAGCGACATCAAAGCGCTCTGCCAGGAATTACTCGGGCCGCTGGGTGTGCCGATAATCTGGGAGTTGGGCTTCGGTCACGGCCTGGCCGCGCAAAGTATTCCGCTCGGCGTTCCCGCGGAATTGATCGCCGACGACAACCCCCGATTGGTGCTCTGCTGATGAATCCACTGCGCTCAACAATAGAAACGCTCCTGCAAGCAGCAGTCGCTGACGGCGTCACCCCCTCCGCGGTTTGTGCGGTGGCCCTCGATAACGAGGTGCTGGTACCCGTTGTGGTCGGTGATGCGGTGCGGTACGGTGCGGACGGCACCGAATTGCCGGTTGAGTCTCGCATCAAAGCAACTGTCGAGACGCAGTACGACCTTGCTTCGGTGACTAAAATTTTTACTACTCTGACCGCGCTCAGTCTGGTAGACGAAGGCTTATTGCAACTCAGCGAACCCCTCGGCCGCCATCTCCCGCAATATCGCAGCGCCGCTAAGGGCAGAGTCACGCTGCGACATTTACTGACGCATACCTCGGGCCTGCCCGCGCTCTGGGAAGGCTGGCGGGAGGCCTTAGAAACTGGGCGGGGCTTTGACCGCGAGGCGTTGATCGGCGACCTGCTAGAGCTCGAACTGCTGCACGAACCGGGCAAGCATTTCGAGTATTCCTGCGCCGGCTTCAACACAGTGATGGCGCTCTGCGAATTGATCACCGGTAAAGCCTGGGCAGAACTGGTTCAAGAGCGGGTACTGGACCAGCTGAGTGCAGCTCAGCTCAGCGGCGCCCCGGTTTTGGAACAATGCGCGGCAACCGAGTACCAGCCGGAACTGGGCCGTGGCATGATCCGCGGGATTGTGCACGACGAAGCGGCTTGGGCGCTGAGCGGCGGCACCGCGAGCAGCTTGAGCGGCAACGCCGGAATGTTCGGCGACGCCAGTTCACTGCTGAGCCTCGGCGAGGCGCTTCGTACCGGTTTGGCCAGCATCCTCTCCCCCGAGCTAGCCGAGGAAATGTGGCGACCCCAGGTGTCAACGGAGGTGATTTCAAGTAGCGGCATTGATTTTGGCCATGGCTTAGGTCTGCGGATCGCGCAGCGCAGCTGGGTCGGAGATCATCCACAGGCCCGTGGTCACAACGGCTTCACCGGCACCTCCCTCCTAGTGGATAAAAGCATCGGACTCAGCGTGGTGCTACTGACTAACCGGGTTCACCCGCGCCGCGAACTCAGCGATGTACAAGCCCTTCGCCGCGCAATTTCGGACGCCTGTTACCAGCACTCGGCACGCTCGAACACAATCAGCGAGGAAGCTTATGGCACTCAGCTCTGACTACAGCGACGGCGTTCCCCGACTCGCCTATTGCCTAACTACTCTCGACGGTGAGGTGCTCGCCGAGCGGAACGCGACAACAAAGTTTTACTCGGCAAGCACTATCAAACTGGCGGTATTGGTAGCCGCCATTACCGCGGTAGAAGCCGGTGAATTGAGCCTGGATCAAGGGTTGGTTTCCCGTCACACCTTCAGCAGTCAAGTGGGCGGCAGTTTTTCCTTTGAGCCGGAAGAATACGACGCTGGGATGGCTGCGGAAGGCCTGAGCATGAGCCTGGCTGAGGTGCTCGGCCGGATGATTTCGGTCTCCTCCAATGAGGCGACCAATATGGTGGTCGAACTGCTCGGTTTTCCTGCCGTAATGGCGGCTTTGCGGCGTTGCGGCGCTGAAGACTCCAAGATGGAACGCCTAATCGGTGATATCGCGGCGCTCGAACAGGGGCTGAGCCATGAAGTCACCGCCCGGGATTTGTGCAAGATCTTGCAAGCCATCGTGACCGGGAAAGTAGCCAATGCCACACACACCGAGCTCATGCTGGGCTGGCTTCGAGCCCAGCAGTTTCCGCTGATCGGCCGCGAGCTAGCGGCGCTAGACAGCGACGCAGATTGGGGCTCCAAATCCGGTTGGGTGACTGGCATTCAGCATGATGTGGCTTTTGTGCTGCCCGCAGCAGCCGCCCCCGGCGAAGGATATCTGCTGGCTGTCTGCACCCGGGCCTACGCCGAAGCGGATGCCACCGAAACCATTCAGACGCTCAGCAGGGCGTTACTCGCCGAGCGGATTAGTTAGTCCGCGCACTCCAGAAATACCGAGCCCGGGAGCGTCTGATAACAGGATCTGTGATCCCCGATACTCAGCACCACCGAGAATCGGAGACTCCCGCAGCCACAAACCGCCATCGAGGTCTTGATCGTCTTCCGGCAGCAAAGCGGCCAGCGTGGCTGCGGCGGAAATACCGACGTGACTCTCCAGCATGCAGCCGATCACCACCCGAAGGCCCTCAGCCCGGGCATAGTTCAGCATCTCCACCGCCTGGCTCAAGCCACCGGTCTTGGCCAGCTTGATATTGACCATCGGTGCCGCGCGAAGCCGCAAAAGCTCGAGCAGATCGGACATTGTCCAGATGCTCTCATCAGCCATCACCGGGGTCTCAACCGCCCGGCTGACCTCGGCGAGCCCTGGCAGATCAGCCGCCACCACCGGCTGCTCTACCAGGCTCAAGTTAACCTCGCTGTCCTCCAACTCGCGGATCACCCTGATCGCCTCCGCGACTTCGAAAGCCTGGTTGGCATCCGCCCTGAGCACCGGCCGCGGCCCAACCGCCCGGCGCACTTCACGCAGAGCTGTCACAGCATCGTGCTGAGCGTCGATCTTAATCTTCAGGCAACCGAAGCCCTGTTCGATAAGAGCCACCGCTTTCGGCACCAATTCGCTCGCCTCAGCCACAGAAAGCGTCATATCGGTGCGCACCCTTAAGCTCTGTGCACCGAGCTGCCGGGCTAGAGGTTCCCCCGCTTGCTGCGCTCGGAGGTCGTGCAGGGCACAGTCCACCGCCGACCTGATGGCAGCCGGCTGCTCGCTAAGCTGCAGCGCAACCAGCGCTTCGTCAAGGCTGGGCGCGGCCTGCAGCAGCTCGCGGAGTGGGCCTTCAATACCCCGGATACTGGCCTCAGCTGAAACTCCGGTCACTTTGCTGACCGGAGTTTCCCCCCAAGCGCTGCGGCCTTCCGCATCCATTAGCCGAACTAGCACGGTTTCCAGTTCGGTCGCGGAGCGTACCGCGGTGGTAAAAGGGTTCGCCAGAGGAACCCTGAGCCGGTGAGCGCTGAGGGAAAGCTGCGCGGAAGCTGATGAAACTATGCCGAGTACCCCTTCGGTGGGATCAGGCTGGCGAGCTGATCGAAACTCAGCCAGTAGTGATTATTACCGCCGAAATTAGCCGGATCGGCAATGTAAACCTGCCAGGTATCGGGGTTGTAACCGATGATCGTGAAGTAGTGGTAGATCGTCTGGTTGGACGGGTAGCCGGGGGGCTGGTTTCCGGGAGGGGCCACGATGTTTGCGACAATCGGGTAATTATTGTTGATATCCAGCACGATATCGTTCCAGAGCAGGGTCTTTTGAGCCTGGGTGGGCGGATCGTTCGGCATGTTCTTGGTCTCGTACCAGCCGGTACCCAGATAGTTGTTCAGCACCCCGGTCACCTGACCAATATAGTCGGTGCCGTTCACCGTGGTGCCGAGGGCATTGGCCAGGGTCTGCTGACTCGGTGGCGCTATTCTGGCGGAGAGCGCAATCCGGGTGGCTGCCGGTCCGCACCAATAGCCGGTGGCCTGGGCCTGGTACTCGTGGTTAAGTACTTTCCAGTTGGCAGCCTGTGCCGGCGCCGCGGCAGCAACCGCCGCAGCCGATCCGGCGGCTACCGCAAGAGCGGACCCAACGCCGGTCTTGAGCAGCGTTCGTCGATCGAGATTGATGGTCATCTTATTCCTCGTCTACTAGATCTTCAGGTGATCCCAAACAGCGGAGTGTTGCCAATCTACCTTTTTCTTACAAGATTGGTCAATGATTTTCATAGACGGCTGAAAACAGGGCAACGTCTAGTCACGCTGAAGCCGCACCGAGGAACTCTTAGCCCCGAGCAATATTAAAACCCGTCCCGGCCAGGTACATTTAGGGGGAACCGTGGCAGCTTTTCGTCACGAAAATTCGCTGGAAGGAAGCACTTGAGTATCCAATCGACGATTTTGGCAGCGAAGAGTTCATTCTCCCCGTCGATGACCCGAGTGGCCGATGCGGTGCTGACCAATCCGCGGCTCGTGCTAGAGAAAACCATTACCGAGCTTGCCCAATATTGTGACACCTCGGAAACCACCGTGGTGCGTTTTTGCCGTGGCATCGGCCTTGCCGGATACGTGCAACTGCGCTTCGAGCTAGCCACCGAGATTGGCCGGGAAGCCGCCCAGTTCAGCGCCGGAGTAGGACATGGCGCCGATCTGAATTCCGGCAATACCTTGGTTGACACGGTGGCCCGCATCGCCTTCGCCGAGGTGATGAGCATCGAGGAAACCGTTGGCACCCTCGATATGGACTCGCTGACCAAAGTGATCGACAGCGTAGATAACGCTCGGTCAACCCTGCTCTTCGGCATTGGCGCCAGCAATCTTGGCGCACAGGATCTGCGTCGGAAACTACAACGCATCGGCCGCGTCGCCCTGGAATTTTCGGACGCCCATGATGCGGTCTCCTCGGCTTCCTTAATGACCGCAGACGATGTCGCCATCGGTTTCTCGCATAGTGGGAACAGCTACGAAACCGTTGAGTTCCTCAAATTGGCGAAGGCAACCGGCGCACTTACGGTCGGAATCACCAATGTTGGCAGTTCTAAGCTCGCCAAGGTGGCCGACCAGTTGCTGCTCACTTCAGCGCGTGAAACTACCTTCCGAGCCGGTGCAATGGCCAGCCGAATCGCGCAATTGGCAATGGTCGACTTTATCTTCGCCGGAGTCGCCGAACGAAGTTACGATTCCTCGGTGGCGGCCCTCAAAGCGACCTTCGACTCAGTGGCCCCGCTCAAGAAGAACCGCCGCACAAGCTCCTGATCAGCAGCAGTCGCTCCCGAAGCTTAATGGTTCTTAGCAACATATTTTGAATTTTTTGGTAAATTTTTTCCAAAATAGCTGGCGCTCAGCAAGTTCACAGGGTGTACTGGTGTGGACGGTTTCACTGCATCTGTCCAAGAACCGTCAGAAAGGCGTTCGAAGATATGTTGAAACTTTCACGATTCAGAGCTCTAACGCTGATCGCCCCGTTGGCGTTGAGCGTGGGCTTGGTGGCAGCAACCTCGCTGCCCGCCCAGGCAGCCCCCACCGGACCGGCAGGTATCGATGTCGCCAGCCATCAAGGAAATGTGGACTGGAACGCGGTCAAGGCCGCCGGCGTCCAGTGGGCCTATGTCAAGGCGACCGAAGGCAATTACTACCAGAACCCGTACTTCGCGCAGCAATACAACGGCGCCTATAACGCCGGCCTGATCCGTGGTGCCTATACCTTTGCCACCCCGAATGACTCGTCGGGAGCGAACCAGGCGAATTATCTAGTGGATCATGGCGGTGGTTGGTCGGCAGATAATAAGACTTTGCCGCCAATGCTAGATATCGAGGCTAATCCCTATGGCGCTATGTGCTATGGACTCAGCCAGTCTCAGATGGTGGCTTGGCTGCACGACTTCAATAACACCATCCATGCTCGCACCGGGCGCTACCCCACCATTTACACGGCAACCAGCTGGTGGACCCAATGCACCGGCAATAGCAATGAGTTCAGCGAAAGCGCCCTCTTCATCGCCAGCTGGGCAAGCACGCCGGGGACGCTCCCCGCGAGCTGGAGCTACACCACCTTCTGGCAATACGCCGACAGCGGCCCCTTGCCGCCAGGTGGCGATCAAGATCTCTTCAACGGCACCTCGGCTGGCCTGCTAGCCTACGCCAACGGCCATCCCTAAGCACTAAGCACTTCACTACCCGTCGAGTGTCGAGATCTGGGGCCTAAAATCAGGTTTTAGGCCCCAGATCTCGACACTCGACGGCGTTAATAGGGTGCAAGGTGAGGTATTGAGGGTTGAGCGAAAGCGCTCAGCTTAGCTCTCGGAGCACCTGGATGAGCAACTCTCGCTCGGCGACCTTAATGCGCTCGTGCAGGCTCTCCTCGGTATCGTCTGCCAGCACCTCGACGGCACGCTGCGCGATAATGGGCCCGGTGTCCACCCCGGCGTCGGCGTACATCACAGTGCATCCGGTGATCTTGACGCCATAGGCCAACGCATCACGGACGCCATGCGCACCCGGGAATGACGGCAATAAGGCCGGATGAGTGTTGAGATAGCGCCGCGGGAACGCCTCGATGAACTGTGGCCCGACGATTCTCATAAACCCCGAAGAAATCACATAGTCCGGCCGATAAGAACTCACCTTATCGAGCAACGCGGCATCCCAGTCGGCCCGCTCGGCATAGGCTTTGAAATCCACCACAAAGGTATCCAGGCCAGCCGCCGCAGACCGCTCAACGCCATAGCTACCGTGCCGGTCAGCGCCAACCGCCGCGATCGAAAGATCAAGCGAACCCGCCGCAATAGCATCAATCACCGCCTGCAGATTAGAACCTGTTCCGGAGACTAAAACAACAATGCGCATCCGCCATCACTCCGCTTCTTCAAAGGGTTCAAAGTCTTCAGCTAACCCGGCCCGCTGCCGTGCACCCTCTAACCAGGGAGCCACCAGAGAGCCAATAAGCACACCCAAAGCGACCTCGCACGCCACCCAGAACGCAGTGTTTAACGGTTGCGGGCCAACCTCGGAGAGCCTACCAATGCCCGCCGAACCTCCGGAGAGCCATGCCAATACGGCGGCCAAAATTCCGGCACCGAGCCCTACCAGTAGAGCCAAGGAAATCGTCGAAAGGCTCGCACTCAACCAACGCTGAGGCACTTTGATGGAGAGCCACTCGTCGAAGTGATTCTCGCCTTCACGAAGAAACCACCAACCGGCGAGTAAACCAGCCAGCACCGGCACCGCTAAGGCAAGCACACCCCAGCTGAGCTGCCCCACCGGTAGCGCCCCCAGCAAGGGGATGGCGGGTAGTGGCGCCACCGAAGTGCCGAGCGGGCCAACGCTTGAGCCAATCCCTACGGCGAAACCGGAGCCAGAGCTCCAGGCCATCGTCCAGACCGCAAGGTTGGGAAAGTAACCGAGCTGGGCAATGGTGAGCGCAGCACCGCCCACCGGGCCGGTCTTCAATCCCTGATAGACAGCAACCACATCGGCCCAATGCAGGGCCAGATTGACGGCAAAGATCAATGCTGAGATACCCATCAGAACGATAACCGCCAGGAATCCGGCCTTGACCACTGACCAAAGATAAGAACCCGCCCAGCGTGAGCGCTGGCTGAAGCGAGCCATCCGCTCAACCGTGTCAACGCCGATCAGTCGACCCCAAGAACCTGCCTCCCGGCGGGCACCAATCACCAATCCCAGGGCGACCGGAATCAACGGCACCAGAGTCGCCATCAACAGGGACGCAGAGACGTTGTGGTCGCTGCAAATGTAACCGGTGGCAAAGCCCAGCGCGGCATAGATAAGCAAAGCCCCGCAAAGCGCCTGCCAGAGCTGATCGGTGTAGGACGCCCGCGCAAGTCGGCGGCCAGCCCGCCAAGCGAAGAAGAAAGGGATCAAGGTAAGACCGAAAGGAATCAGACTTAGCAGGCCGCTGTGCAATTCGGCCGAGGATGCCCCGGTCGCAACGCTGATCTGCAGCGGCACGCCATGCACTAGCAGCCAGGCTTGTCCGGCCAGCCGCGCCGCCGAGTCGAAGGGCTGGTTGCCAAAACCGTTTGAGAAGTAAACTGCACCGACCGGCACAATCATCAGCGCGGCCACAATAATGGCGAGTTGAGCCGATTCGAGGACCCCTTGCAGCCAGAGGGGCATCGGAATGCCGCGTTGACCGCTCTGGCCTCTTGTCAGTTTCATCAGAACTATGCTGCCATGTTTGACCGCGGTGCCGAATTGCCCTCGCCGCTGAAGCAGCGAATTCTTCGAATCCTCACACCGAGTGCACTTCCCATTCCTCGGCAGAGCAACTAGGTTCGACAGTACGAATACAGATAGGGAACATCATGGGAATCCGACTGAGTCACCTGGCGCTGCGACTAGCGAGCGGTGCTTTCATCCTCAATTCCGGCGTAAACAAGCTGAATCTCGATGCTGAACATGCCGGGCAATTACAGCAGACGGCGATCAACGCCTTCCCACAGTTGGCCGATCTCGAACCAGAGAAATTCGGCAAACTCCTCAGCTATGGCGAGCTTGGCCTTGGCGCGGCCCTGCTGGCACCTTTCCTGCCGAGCAGACTGGTCGGATTGGCTCTCACCGGTTTCGCCGGTTCGCTGGTTTATACCTATTTGAAGACCCCTGGGCTCACTCAAGCTGATGGTTTCCGACCAACCCCGCAGGGCACCGCTTTTGCTAAAGATTTCTGGCTGCTCGCGATTGGTTTGGCTCTACTGCTGGATCGCAAAAAACAGAAAAAGTCAGCTCAGTAGCTGAGCGGGCGGACCGGCTATTCCTTAGTCACCGACTGTCCGGCCGAGCAGCTTAAAGCAGTGGGCTGGGTCACCGATTTATCGGTGACCCAGCCCACTGCTTTAACCCGGAGGATTACCCTGGGTGCTAGCTATTAGCGCGCTTACGCCCGGTGATCATGTTGTAAACCAACAACACGATGATCGAGCCGACGATCGCTAGTAACCAGGTTGGCAAGGACCAGAACTCGGTGAGTGGCTGATTGAAGATCAGGCCTCCGAGCCATCCCCCAAGCATGGCCCCAATAACCCCCAGAATGAGGGTGGCAATCCAGCCGCCGCCCTGCTTGCCCGGCAAAATCAGCTTCGCAATGGCGCCGGCGATCAGCCCCAAAATCAAGAAACTAAAAAATCCCATCTCTGCCTACTCACTACCCGATAGGGTGTTGACCGTTGTTGTTCACAGTTATTGTCCACAGGCTTGTGGCCTGTCCATTAGTAAGTCGTTGCTCGCAAACAAAACGTCACGCGAAATAGAGACTTTTAATTCTGCTCGCCGATATTGGCCAGCAGTTGTTCGAAAGGCAGCGATTCCATGCTGCGGCTTGGACGCCGCGGCGGATTGCCGTGAAGCGCCTCAGCGAACTCAGCCGCAGCTTGGGAAACCCGCTGATTCAGCCCGGCATCGCCCCAGTCATCGGGAGCCGCATAAACCCCGGTCGGCACAATTGCGGCCCGCAGGTAACCAAAGAGCGGCCGCAGCGCGAAATCGATCACCATAGAATGCCGGGCGGTGCCCCCGGTGGCGGCCAGCACCACCGGGGTGCCCTGCAATGATTTCGGGTCTACCAAATCGAAAAAAGACTTGAACAAACCACTGAACGATGCCGAGAATACTGGCGTCACCACGATCAGCCCATCGGCGTCCTGCACCGCACCTATCACTTCCTGCAGCGCCGGCGGGGCATAACCGGTCACCAGGTTATTAGCTATATCGACGGCCAGGTCACGGAGTTCCACGAGCCGAATATTGCTCTGCTCACCCCGTTGGGCTAGCTCGGCGATGCTGGCAGTCTGCAGCTGATCAGCCAATAACCTGCTTGATGAGGGCGATCCCAGACCCGCTGAGATGACCACGATATTGCGTTCCACCGCATCCCCTTAGTCCATACGTTTGCATACATATCCACAAACTGCGATAGCCCCGAAGTTATTCCACAGCAGCTTCTAGGACGATGCAGTTATCGACCAGGCTCCGCCTCAGATCGCGCTACAGCTTAGGCCGACATAGTGAATTGATAGCTAGCCGGAATTGGCTGTCCCGGCAGCACCTGGCGCCACAACTCGGCTAGTGAGTTTTCACCCTCCCGAATGTCTGCCACCAGCAAATCGCTCTTGAGTAGTTCAGCGGCTTCTTCGGGCCGCCCCAGTGCGGCCAATATTTGCGCGGCAAGGAAGGCCAATCGCCCCTTTGCCGCCAGCTCAGCAGGGAGCAGAGCAGAGCGTTCCAAAAGCTGCCAGGCTACCGTCGGCTGGGATTTTTGCAGCAGAGCTGTCAAGGCCTCAATCAGCAACGCCCGATTATCCGGCTGCACCGCGCAGGCCGACAGATAGTGCCCAGGATTCTGCTCGGCGATCGCCAAACCGCGCCAGCCGAGGGCAAGCGGCTTCACTGCCAGAGCTTGCCGATAATGCTCGGCGGCCGCCTGCTGATCACCCACTCCTTGACTAATGATCCCGCGATGCAGCGCAATTTCCGCGGGCTCGCCCGTTGCCGCAGCCAGCAACCGGTCCCAGGCGCCACCCGCCACATAACTATCCGCACCGGCAAAAATTCCTTCGCTGAGCAGACGGAGCCAAGGCCGCTGAGCAGCCGAGATGGTTTCCGCGGCGAAAGGCGTACCGTCCGCCTGCCAGCTGGCTCCCTGTTGGCTTCGCAATTCAGCCTCCAGGGCTCCCCAGCCCGAGCCATTGAGAATGTGCCGCTGCGGTTCAAGCTCCGCCCAAGCCAGCCACCGTTGGTAGCTTTCGGACAACTCAGTTTCGGGCAGAGCCTCGGCGAGACGCCGCTGGGCATGCGGCACGGCAATCGACCAGTCAGCATGCGCCGGCCCAGGTTCAAGATCGGCATTGCCATAACATTCCAGCCAAGACCAGCTTTCTCCGGCGGGCAGTTCCAGGTTCTCAAACTGAGTCTGGGCCAGCCCGGCCTGGATCTCGGCATAGTTCCCACCATCCGGGCTGAGCCACCGCTGCCAGCGTTGGCCGCCCTGACTTTCACCCCAGACGAAGAGTTTGCGGCCGCGCAGTCGCTCGCTGGAGAGCATTGCCAGCCCGTCTCCTTCGGCGTCACTGGCAACAATCCAACGACGCTGCGCGGGTTCAAGATCAAAGAAATAGTCAGCAGCGACGCTATTGCGTGACGGCCAACTGGCATCGACGCCGTCTAGGTCCTGCGGGCTACGCCGTTTTATGCCGTGCTGATAGTCGCTGGCGAAAGCGCTTTGCGCCGGAGCAATCACTCGGGTTTCCGCGGTCTGTGGCACCGCAGCATTGCTCCACCAGTAGATCGGCACAGAATGCGGATTAGGGTTGTTGATCCGCACCGCGAGATGCAGGAAAGCCGAGTCCTCCGGCAACCAGGCGTCGATCTGAAAAATGACTTCACGGAGCCGGTCGAACTCCCACATCCTGAGCACTTCCTGACCTTCGGGGGTGGTCAGTATTGCCGTGTGCAGCGGCGAGCAGGTACTTGGCGAATGCCCGCGGGTGCCGATATTCCACTCAATGCCGCCAGCAAACCAGGCATTGCGCAATGCCAGATTCCCAAGCTGAATCTGCGCGGGCGTGTGCAGCAGATTCTTGCCGGTGGCTTTGTCCGTCAGCTCCCAGAGCCTGCCGCCGAGTTCGGGCAAGAACTTAGCTTGCAACCGTGCATTTTCAAGCGTCACCACGGTTTGCTCAACACTTTGCAAAACCCGCGAGTACTGGTCCTGAAGTTGATAAGGATGCAGCGTCGCCGGATGTCCGTAGCGTGAGTTTTCAATAATCTCGGCCGGCACCTCACCAGTGATCTGATAAGGGTTCTCCAAGGGCTTGCCGAGGTTCGGTAGAGGGTTGAGCGGGCCGACCGGGGCAAGGCTCATCGGAAGCTTCTCTATGCGCATATTTGATTGTATTACGTCAAATAAGATCACAAAAGAGCATATGGCGAAGAGTTGCCGGACTAATCCAGGTGCGTCGGGGCAAACATCTGCAATAAGGTTTCCACCACCACGACATTGGGGCCATCAGCGGCAAAGCTCTCCTTGAGCGCCTGTCCCACTTGGGCAGCCTCAACCCGGCGGGCTGGCACACCGAAGGACTCCGCGAGGGCCACGAAATCCGGCCTGGCCAGCTCGGTGTGGGTTGCCTTACCGAAGGCCCCCACCATGTACTCGCGCAAGATGCCATAGCCGCCGTCGTCGACGATCAACCAGGTGACCGGCACATTATGCTGCTTAGCTGTGGCCAGCTCAGCGATTGAGTACATTGAGGAGCCGTCGCCGGAAACAGCCAGCACCCGGGCCGGCTTGCCGTGCGCGGCCAAGCCGACTGAGCCGCCGATAGCGGCCGGGAAGCCATAGCCCAGACCTCCAGCACCCTGGGCCGAGTGAAACTCGCCGCCGCGAGCGTCCCAGCAACTCCAACCCCAGTAAGCGGCAATAGTCATATCCCAGAAGGTCTGCATATCATCCGGGACAGCGGCACGGATATCGGCCATGAACTGGCGCTCCTTGGCCAGGTCCTGACTATCCAGTCGGGCCATCACTTTGCTGAGCGTCTGGGCAACTAGCTCTTCGGGGCTTTCACCGTGCCATTGCGATTTTTGCTCGGCGAGCGCCGCAGTGCTGAGTGCCTGGTCAATCGCCTCAAGGGCTTGGCCAGCATCGGCCCGAATACCCAGTCCCGGCCGGTTAGACTCAAGGACCCGAGGTTCGGCGTCAATTTGAATGATCCGGCCCCGCGGCTCAAGGGTGAAGTAATTGCTGGTCACCTCACCCAGCGAAGAGCCGACGACCACTAGAACATCTGCATCCTCCAACACCTCGGTGACGTAACGGTCCTCTACCCAGGACTGCAGCGACAGCGGGTGCAGCCACGGGAAGGCCCCATTGCCGCCAGGGGACGAGACCACTGGCGCCTTGAGTTTCTCCGCAATGGAGAGCAAAGCTGCCTCAGCGTGCCCACGCCGGGCGCCGCCACCGGCGACGATGGCGGGGCGGTCGGCCTGAGCCAGCCACTTCACCGCCTCCCTCACCAGCTCAACCCGAGGTGGATTGTCGAAGGGTTCAGCGAGCGCATCTTCCACCCGCGGCACCACAATGGGATCCAGCAGTACGTTCTGCGGAATCTCAATCCAGACCGGCCCTTGCGGGGAGGAGACAGCCTCCGTCCAAGCATCCTGAATGGCGCTGGGAATGCCTGAGGCATGCTGAATCAGTCGCTGGCTCTTAGTCACATTCGCCGCCGAGGCTTTTTGATCGTCGAGTTGATGCAACATCCCTTTGCGGCGCGCACCCAGACCGTCAAGTGGAATCTGGCTGGCGATCACCACCATTGGCACCCCGGTGGCATAGGCTTCCTGCAAGCCAGCTAAGGAGGTCAGTGCGCCGGGCCCGGTGGAGAGGAAAAGCACGCCGACTTCACTACTGGCCCGGGCGTAACCATCAGCGGCAAAGGCGGAGTTGTTCTCCACTCGCGAGGACACAAAGTGCAGATCGGAGCGGCTCAGCGCGTCGAAAAGACCGAGAGCATGCTGCCCCGGGATGCCGAATACCGTTTTGGCACCTAAGGCCTGCAGGGTTTCGACGACCAGGTCACCGCCGTTGCGCACATCGCGCTCAACGTTCTCGGCTCGGGCGTCACTCATTGGCTATCTCCTGCGCTCGGGGTGTGCAGATCCTGTTCGCGGCTCACGCCGTCGGCCAGCAAAGTTACCAAATCATAGGCAACGTGGGAGGCGGCGACCCCAGTGATCTCCGCGTGGTCGTAGGCCGGAGCGACCTCGACGACGTCGGCACCGACTAGGTTCATCCCCCGCATGCCGCGCAGGATTTCCAGCAACTCGCGGCTGGTGATGCCGCCCGCTTCCGGGGTGCCTGTGCCGGGAGCATGCGCCGGGTCAAGCACGTCGATGTCAATCGAGATGTAGAGCGGCCGACTACCTATCCGGTCGCGCAGCTTAGCGACCACCTCGTCAACGCCTTGCCGGAAGACGTCTGCCGAGGTGACAATACCGAAGCCAAAGCGACGGTCGTCTTCCAGGTCTTTTTTGCCATAGAGCGGCCCGCGAGTGCCGACGTGGCTAATCGCCTCGGTGTCTAGAATGCCTTCCTCCACCGCGCGGCGGAAGGGCGTGCCGTGCGTGTATTCGGCACCGAAGTAGGTGTCCCAGGTATCCAGATGAGCATCGAAGTGCAGCATCGCCACCGGCTCACCGGCGCGTTGCGCAGCGGCGCGCAGCAGCGGTAGCGCGATGGTGTGATCGCCGCCCAGGGTGAGCAGTTTTGCGCCGCGTCCATTGGCATCCGGAGCGGTCAGATCTAGTGCGTTCTGTTGGATCTCCTCAATCGCTTCATTGATATTGAAGGGATTCACCGCCATATCGCCGGCGTCGGCGACCTGAGCGAGTTCGAAAGGTGAGAGCTGCTGGGCGGGGTTGTAGGGCCTCAGCAAGCGCGAGGCCTCGCGAACGTGGTTGGCGCCGAACCGCGCACCGGGCCGGTAGGAAACCCCGCTATCAAAGGGCACGCCAACTACTGCGATATCAGCCTGGGAGACCTGGTCTAGGCGTGGTAGCCGAGCAAAGGTTGCCGCTCCGGCATAACGAGGAATTCGGGAAGAGTCGATCGGGCCGATCTTGCCGTCGACTTCAATGCGCTGCTCATTCATGTGACCCATGCTACAACCTCAAGTTGCTCAGTGTGAATCAAATGTTTCTCAACAAGCACCTAAGACTTTAACGCAAGGGTTCACGTGTCAACAGTATCGGCGAAATAACGATACTGCCGGTGGCAGCCAGGCCCTGGTACCACCGGCAAGATCCGTTATAACCAGCGACCGTAACGTCGCACGAAGAGCACCTTGATCCCCTGGGTGAGCAGGCAATAGGCAGCCAGGGTGCCAATCAGCCAGGGGAAATAGGTCCACGGAAGGCTGACCAGTCCGAGCGAATGACCGAAATTACTGAACGGCAGCAGCAGCGCAAACAAGCAGACTGCCCCGGTCAAAAGCAGCACCGGCCAGGAGGCTCGGGACTGCAGGAACGGTACCCGACCGGTCCGGATCATGTGCACGATGAGTGTCTGTGAAATCAGCGATTCGACAAACCAGCCGGACTGGAACAAGGCAGCTTGATCGACCGAGTTTGCGGCAAAGACAAACCACATCAACGCAAAAGTGCTGAGGTCGAAGACCGAGGAGATCGGCCCAATGGTGACCATGAACCGGGCCAAGCCCTTGGTCTCCCACTTCTGCGGCTTGTCAAGGTACTCCTTATCCACTTTGTCCCATGGCAGCGAGAGCATCGAGAGGTCGTAGACCAAGTTCTGTAGCAGCACCACCACCGGGATCATCGGAATGAACGGCAGCAAGGCACTTGCCACCAGCACCGAAAACATATTGCCGAAGTTCGAGCTAGCCGTCATCTTGATGTACTTAATGATGTTGCCAAAGGTACGCCGTCCCTCCTGAATGCCCGCCTCCAGCACCATCAGATCCTTGCGCAGCAAAATGATATCGGCCGATTCGCGGGCAATATCGACGGCGGTGTCCACCGAGATCCCGACGTCGGAGGCACGTAGTGCGGCCGCATCATTAATGCCGTCGCCCATGAACCCGACGGTATGTCCATTGGTTTGTAATTGCTCAACTATCCGCGCTTTCTGCAGCGGGTTGACCTTGGCGAAGATAGTTGTCCGCTCCACCGCTTCGGCGAAAGCCGCAGCGTCACCGTCAAGTAGTTCGAGTTCAGCTCCGGAGAGTAATTCAGCGGAGCCCTCCGCGGCAATACCAACCTGTTGGCAGACCGTCCTGGCAACTAACTCATTGTCACCGGTGATCACCTTGACCGCTGTGCCGTGTCGATGCAGCGCAGCAATCGCCGCCGCGGCAGATTCCTTCGGCGGGTCGAGGAAGGAGAGGAATCCCACCAGGGTCATCTCCTTTTCATCGGCCACCGAATAATCTTCGCGACGGCTTGCGGTCGCGGTGGCGAGCGCCAGCACACGCAGCCCCTCGGCGTTCTGGCTGTCCACCAGTTCGCTGAGTTCCGCCCGATGGGCCGCGGTCAACGGATGGGAATGTCCTTTCACCAGCACGCTGCCACACACTTCGAGCACTTCCTCTACGGCACCCTTGGTGATCATCAAGGGAGCGCTACCACCCTCGAGCACCACCGTCATCCGGCGGCGAGAGAAGTCAAAAGGTACCTCGTCAATCAGCGTGTAAGCAGTTTCCAATTCGGTCAGCAGCTCTGGTCCCGCGGCATCGAGCACGGCGCGATCCAAGAGATTCCGCAGCCCGGTTTGGAACCGCGAATTCGCAGCCGCCATCCGCAGCACCCGAAGGCTCGAGCTGCCGTGCACATCGAGATGACGCTCCAACACAATGCGATCCTCGGTCAGCGTTCCGGTCTTATCAGTGCACAGCACATCCATTGCGCCCAGGTTCTGGATGGCATTTAGCCTCTTCACGATCACCTGATGCTTTGACATCTTGACCGCGCCCCGGGCCAGATTCGCGGTCACAATCATCGGCAGCATCTCAGGCGTCAGCCCCACCGCGGTGACTAGGCCGAAGAGGAAGGCGGTGGTCCAGTCCTTGGTCAGGCCATTGACCACAAAGACCAAAGGAACCATCACCAGCATGAACTTGATCAGCAGCATGCTGACCTTCTTGACTCCGTGATCGAAGCTGGTTTCCGGCCGCTTTCCGGTCAGCTGCGCACTCATCGCGCCGAAGTAAGTCTGCGCGCCGGTGTGAATAACCAGCGCGGTGCCGCTCCCCGAGGTCACCGAGGTACCTTTGAAACCGAGGCTATCGGCCTCCAACAGGTTGTGCTGGTTCAAGTCCATCGCGGTCACCGGGGTTTTTTCGGTCGGCAGAGACTCCCCGGTCAGCATTCCCTCATTGATCTGCAAATCCTTAGTCCGCAGAAAACGCACGTCCGCGGGAATCATGTCCCCGGCCGCGAGCTCCACGATGTCGCCGGGTACTACCTGCTCGATCGGAAGCTCCGCTGTCAGCGGTTCACCGTACTCATTCTGACGGGTCACCGCGGTGGTGGTCTGCACCATTGACTGCAGCGACTGAGCAGCCTTTCCGGAGCGATATTCCTGCCAGAAACGCATCCCGACCGAGACCAACACCATCACGCCCAAAGTTGCCACCCCTTTATAGGAGGGCCCTTCTTCCGGATCGGCCAGAATCACGTCGGTAAAGAGCATCACCACCGCGAGCACACAGAGGATCCACACAAAGGGGTTGTTAAAAGCAGCAAGGAACTGGAGCCAGGCCGGTGCTGGCTTATCGTGATTGACCTGATTAGGCCCGAACCGTTCCGCGGCGTCCGTAACCCGGATGGGCGAAAGCCCACGCTGACTGCTGTGGAATTGCGCAAGCAGTTGCTCCGGTGGCGTTACCGCGGCGACAGCTAGTGCTTGGTTCTGTTCTGCCAAGCGATCGGCAAGCAGTTGGTTGCGGCGGCGGCTGAGTCCTCTTTTGAAGGTTGAAATGCGGCCCGGTGGAGTGACCGGACGAGGGGTTGTGATCTGCATGATGTTGCTCCTTTTCGGCAGCACAAGATGAGCGCTCTCCGGATCCTGAACAGATCACGGCACGCCAAAAGTGTCGGTTGTGGTGGCCCCAGCGGGGCGGTATTGGCCCTAAAGGGCGGGAATCTCCCGGGCGGCTTTAGCCGACGAGCGGCGTTAGCCGAGCGGGAGAGGGTTTATCGCCAGAACTCATGGTTCGCTCCCCTCCTCCAGCAGGATGCTCTGCCAATCACGAAGCTACGTGATGGATGAGAGGTACGGCAGCTCGCCGTGATTTGCCCCTCCTCGTCAGACCTTTGGCACTTCGCGTCGTAACCCGGGGTATCGGGAGCCAATCGGGATCACCCCTTAGGCCGGGGTGGTCTGTCCTGATCCGGGGCGTCTCTCGACGTTTGGGATCGCTGGCTTGTGTCCGCGAAGGAGCCTCAGCTATCGAGTGGCACCTTGCCTTTTCACTATACCTCAGCGCTGGCGGTTAGTTGACCGTGCAGGCTTCCGCAATGGCGACCTGCTAGCTAGCCAGCCGCTCGCCAGCGCTCAACTTCGGGAGGCCGCTGGCACCAGGATCCACAACGCCTCGACCGGCTCTGCGCTGCGATTGACCCAGCTATGCGGTTCGCGTCCGGGGAAGGAAAGCGTGTCCCCCGCGGCCAGATCATAACTCTCATTAGTCAGTATCACTGTGAGTTGTCCCTTGACGATGTGCAGCACATCAACATCGCAATCCACCGCATACAACTCACTTTCCCCTCGACCATGGGGCTCGATATAGGCGCTGAGCAGTTGTAAGCGACGCTCGGAACGCGCGGTGAGCAAGCGCTCCACAATCCCTTCACCACCGAGCGATATCCGTGGCGCCTCATCATGTCGTTGCAGATGGATCTCCGGCGCCGAGAAGAGATCTCCCATTGAGATGGAGAGCACCTGGCAGAGCGTCACCAGGGAGGCAACACTTGGCGAAGTCAGATCGCGCTCAACCCGACTCAAGAATCCCTTGGTCAACCCGGTCACCTCGGCCACCTGATCGATGGTGAGACGCTGCGCTTGACGGGCCGCCCGAATGCGTGAGCCAATGGCGACCGGAGCCATACTCGGTTCGACCGGAAGAGCTTTCACAGGGACCCTTTCTTGGAGCAGACCTTGCCCGGCTCAATAATAGCTTCCCGGGAAAGCTTGACTGTTAGCTACATCACCTCTTAGCCTAGCAAGCAACATCTGTTGCCTGGAAGGCAATTTAGGAGCATCGTGGTCATCAACATCATCATCGTTATCGCTTATCTCGCCGCCATGCTGCTTTTTGGCTTCTGGGGCAAGAGCCGCACTAAGAATAATGCGGACTTTCTGGTAGCCGGGCGACGCCTCGGCCCCTTCCTATACACCGGTACGATGGCGGCCGTGGTGCTCGGCGGCGCTTCAACTGTGGGCGGCGTGGGTCTGGGCTATAAGTTCGGCATCTCGGGGATGTGGCTAGTGGTGGCGATCGGCGCTGGCGTGCTGCTGCTCAGCCTGGCTTTCGCTGGGACTATCCAGAAACTCAAAATTTACACCGTCTCGCAAATGCTTAGCCTGCGCTACGGGCACCGCGCCACCCAGACCTCTTCAATTGTGATGCTGGCTTACACGCTGATGCTCTGTGCCACTTCGACCAGCGCCTACGCCACCATCTTCGTGGTGCTCTTTGGCTGGGAAAAATGGTTGGCGATTGCTCTTGGCGGCGTGATTGTGCTGGTCTACTCCACGATCGGCGGGATGTGGTCGATCACGCTGGCTGATATGGCCCAGTTCGTGATCAAAACCATTGGCGTTTTCGCACTCATGCTGCCCTTCACCCTCGGCGCTGCCGGCGGCTGGGAAGGCATTCGGGCCCGGGTCGACGCGAGCTTCTTTCAACTCGACGGCATTGGCGTGCAAACCATTGTCACCTACTTCGTGGTCTACACTCTGGGGCTGCTGATCGGCCAGGACATCTGGCAACGGGTGTTCACCGCTAAATCGCCTCGGGTCGCCCGCTGGGGTGGCGCCACGGCCGGCATCTACTGCATCCTCTACGGTGTCGCGGGAGCCGTGATCGGCATGGCCGCATCGGTTGCGCTGCCTGCCATTGATGTCGCCAAAGAAGGTAAGGATGTGGTTTACGCTGAGGTGGCGTCGAACCTGCTTCCGATCGGGATAGGCGGTTTGGTGCTGGCTGCTGCGGTCGCCGCAATGATGTCCACCGCTTCCGGCGCGCTGATTGCTGCTGCCACCGTCGCCCGCGCCGATGTGGTGCCTTTCGTTGCCAGCTGGTTCGGTCGGGGTAAGCAAAGGGTCGATAGCGAAAATCCCGAGCATGATGTGAAGGCCAATCGGCTATGGGTGCTGGGACTCGGCATTGTCGCTATTCTGCTCGCCATCGTGGTGCCCGATGTGGTCGCTGCGCTCACCATTGCTTACGACATTCTGGTCGGCGGACTGTTGGTGGCCATCTTGGGTGGGCTGATCTGGAAACGCGGCACCGGCATTGCCGCCGCCGCGTCAATGGCGGTAGGCACCCTGGTAACCCTGACGCTGCTGACCTTATACGCCACCGGTGTTATCCCCAGCGCCGACGGTATTTACGCCAATGAGCCCATCTACTGGGGCCTGGGCTGCTCCCTGCTGGTTTACCTGATTGTCTCGCTGCTGTCGAAGCGGACTCCGAGCAGCGTCCGTGAAGCCTGGCAGCAAAGACTGGCTGGCGCAACCGCGAAGGAACGCAAGGTTTCAGAACCGCAGCTTTCTGAATCTGCGTAATATTTCGCCGGACCGGGCGGCTGTGGGTTTAGAGTGAAGTTGCTTCATGAGTTGTGGTCGCCTGCCAATAGGCAAAGCTCCGACTGACCACACGCCAACCCCAAGTTCACGGGTGGCTCGGATGACGAAGCGACTCGGCGGGCCGCGAGACAAACCCGCAGGGTAAGAGCTCTCGTCCTGGAGGCGGTCGCCTTGTCCGGATCCGATTCCGTGCTCCCAGTGGTTGATACCGTGCTGGGCACTGTGAATTTTAGCGTCCGAGGTGAGTGGTACAGCTTCTGGAGCAGGGAACCCGCCGCCCTCGTTGCTGCGCTAAGCAACTCGGTCGGCCGCTGTTGCTGGCAGCCAGCAGCCAATTTGCTGGTGGTCCCGGTCGCCAAGACCGGTCGCCGGGCCGGCGAACAACTAAGCTTTCGGTTGTTACCGCATTCAGCGGAGAACGCCGATCAGCTGGCGCGTCAGGGTCATCACGGCTCGCCCTCCTCGCCGACCGGCTCTCCTTCGCGATAGCCCGAAAGTAGCTGAAGGAGCGAGCGCTTAGAGCCGCAATTCGGCGGCTAAAGTTGAGCTGTAGCTGAGCTGGCTATTGAGGCAAACGTTCTCCGGTTATTGAGGCGAGCCGAACTTTTTCGCGGAGGGAAACCGGCCGAAAAACCGCTAGATTTAGGGCTAAAGTGGAGATGTGACCACGTTATCCCCAAGCCCAGAGCAGGCCAGCAAGGCCCAAATAAAGCGTTGGCGAACCCACCTGGCTGATGAGCGAGCCGAGGCTGCGGTGTACCGCGCCCTGGCCACCAAGCGGCAGGGTGAAGAACGCGATATTCTGCTCGCCCTCGCCGAGGCGGAAAAACGGCACGAGCATCATTGGCTCAACCTGCTCGGCGAGCACGCCGCCGCACCTCGCCGAGCCTCGCTGAACAACCGACTGTTGGGCTTCCTGGCCCGTCACTTCGGCTCGGTCTTCGTGCTCGCCCTGGCGCAGCGAGCCGAGTCCCGCTCCCCTTACGCCACCGATGCGGATGCCACCCCGGCGATGGCGGCCGATGAGGCCATTCACGAAGAGGTGGTGCGCGGCCTGGCCACCCGAGGCCGCAATCGACTTTCCGGTACCTTCCGCGCCGCGGTCTTCGGTGCCAACGACGGCTTGGTCAGCAACCTCTCCCTGGTGATGGGCATGGCCGGCGCTGGCTTGGCACCGCATCTGGTGCTGCTGGCCGGCATTGCGGGCTTGCTGGCCGGCGCACTTTCGATGGGCGCGGGCGAATACGTTTCGGTACGTTCGCAACGAGAGCTACTCAGCGCTTCCAAACCCACTCAAATCACTCTCTCAGCAGCCAAGGCTCTTGATATTAACGCGAATGAGTTGGTGCTTGTCTATCGGGCGCGCGGCATGACGCCTGAGGAGGCGGAGCACCGAGCGGCGGAACGGATGGGTACCTTCAGTTGCGACTGCAATCCCAGTTTGTCTTTGCGGCCCGAGACTGAGAGCGAAAAGGGCACCGACGAGCATGAAACCATCGGCACAGCGCTGGGGGCCGCGGTTTCCAGCTTCTGCTTCTTCGCTTCGGGCGCTATTATTCCGGTGCTGCCCTACCTTTTCGGGCTGAGCGGCTTTGTCGCCATCATCGTAGCGGCCGTGCTGGTTGGAATTGCTCTGCTGGCCACCGGCGCCGTAGTCGGCCTGCTCTCCGGGGCGCCACCGCTGGCTCGCGGTATCCGCCAGCTGCTGATCGGCTTCGGTGCTGCGATTGTCACTTACCTGCTCGGCCTATTATTCGGCACCACCACGGCCTAGGCTCGGCCACTTCACCTCAGCTGAGGAACTGCACTGCTTCAGCGACGGAGTCGGCGAGCAGGATCTTTGCGGCCATAGCACGCCCCTCGGCTAGGGTATTCAGCAGCGGCCACACCGGCAGTTGCTCGGTCCAGTACTGGCGTCCTAGGAGCACCATCGGCGCCGACGACGCCGCCGAGGCCGCCGAGGCGTAGTAGTTTTCGCAGCCGTCTTGGAAGATCTCCTGCACTGTCCCGGCGGCACCGGGCAGGAAGACAATACCCCCGGTACAACGCTCCAGTAGCACCGCTTCACGGACAGCATTAGCGAAGTATTTAGCGATCTGGCTGGCGAAGACATTCGGCGGTTCATGTCCGTAAAACCAGGTTGGAATGCCAAGGTTTTGCACACCGTCCGGGAAGCGGTCGAGAACTTGTTGAGCGACCAGCACCCAATCGCTCACCGAAGGTTTGAAATCGGGCACTTCGGCAAGTTTCGCCAGCGCCCAGTCCAGTTCGGCGGTACTCCGCCTGCTCAGCCAAGCACCGAGATTGGCCGCTTCCATCGCCCCCGGACCTCCACCGGTTGCCAGCAGATATCCCGCCCGCGCTATCCCAGCAGCCAACTCGGCAGCTTGGGCGTAAGCCCCACTGCCGCGGCTGATCGCGTGACCACCCATCACCCCGACGACTCCGCGGCTGGCAAGTTCGCCGTTGAGGAAGTCGTCCAGCGCATCGCCGATTGAATGATCATGCATGGCCGTCGCGAGGGTGCCGTCAAGGTTGCGCGGCGCGGTCAGCGTCCACTGGTAAATACGACCGTCCGTCGTGGCCTCATAGCCATCGCCGATCCCCTGGTAAAGTTCGCCGCCGGTATACAGTTTGGCCCGATAAGAATCGAAAGGAACACCCGGCAGTACCGGGAAAAGCAGAGCTCCGCGGGCGCGCAAGCTGGCTTCCACTCCGGCGTCAAAAAGGCAGCCGAGAAAGACTGCCGATTCAACACTCAGACCAGAAAAATCAACGCCCCGCAGGTCCAAGGATTGCAGATGCCAGCCGCTGAGCGAACTCTCGCCCGCTGCCAGCAGCGCCTGGAACTGGGTAAGATCTTCCACCTCGAGATTGCGTGCGCTCATTGCTCAGCCCGACCGCCCGCACGAAAATGCGCCTCTAGCTTCTCCAGAGTTCTTTCAATGCCGCGCACATTCCGCCTGGTGAACCCGCTCAACCGAAGCAGCCAGCGGCGCCGCACCTCACGCGCATCCCATTGCTCGGTAAGCTGCGTGCCACCCTCCACGGGCTCCAGCAGATAGCGCCAAATATGCCCATAGAAGTGCCGCCAGGCAATACGTCGCCCCTCCTCAAACTCGATCACATAGTTCATCACCTTGTAGGGCGCGCCGATTCGCATTTCCATCGCGAACTTCGCGCCTTCCGAAAGTCTTTCCGGACCATTCGGCAGGGCATCACGCACCGAGTTCGAGCCATCTATCACCGCGTGCATCGCCGGGGTGGCGAGCAGTTCAAAGATCTGCTCAGCACTGGCCGGAATGAATCGTTCCCGGGAAATGAAGTAGGGACTTGGGGCACTCATGGCCTCAGCCTACTTCGCGGTAGCCGCCTCTGGGGTATCAGCACCCTGCTGCGCCGGCTCTAAATCAATTGTCTTCCGCAGTGCCCGTTCCTTAATGAAGAGTACCGATAGCAGGGCGACCACACCGATGACCGCTGAAATAGCGAAAATCATCGCGGTAGCGTCGCCATAAGCGGCGCGAATGATATTCCGAATCGGCTCCGGCATGTCCACCAAGTCCAAGCTGCCGGAGCTGGCTGAGCCGCCCGCCGGCACACCGAGCTTCGCTAGCCCGCTAGAGGACAGCTCGCTCACCCGGTTCGCCAAGACGGCACCGAGCACCGAAACGCCGACCGCGCCACCAAAGGAGCGGAAGAAAGCCACCGAGGAACTGGCCGAACCAATGTCCTGCGCCTTCACGGTGTTCTGCACGGCGAGCACCAGGTTTTGCATCAGCATGCCAAGGCCAAGACCGAGAATGGCGATGTAAATACCGACTAAGGTCAGGTCGGTGGCGTGGTCAATGGTGGCGGCCAGTCCAAGCCCGCCAATCATCAGCACCGAACCGGCGACCAGGAAGATCTTCCAACGGCCAAACCGCGAGATCAGCTGACCGGAAACCACCGAACCGATCAGGTTCCCCGCAATCAGCGGCAACATCAGCAGACCCGCTTGGGTCGGTGTGGCACCGCGAGAAATCTGGAAATACTGGCCCAAGAAGCTGGAGGAACCAAACATCGCGACTCCGGTGGCCACCGAGGCTAGAATCGCCAGCGCGGTGGTGCGCTGAGTGATGATCTTGAGCGGGATGATGGGCTGGCTGACTCGCGATTCAACGAACACCATGGCGACCAGAAGCAATAGGCCGCCACCGACCATCAGGGCACTCTGCCAGGACCACCAGTCGTAGTAATCAGCCTTGCCCGCGAAGGAAACCCAGATCAGAATCAATGAAACACCGGCGGTGAGCAGCGTTGCCCCGGCCCAGTCAATTTTCGCGGGACGGCGCACGTGCTTGATCTTCAGCGTCTTTTGCAGCAGCACCAGAGCGATCACGGCGAGCGGCACGCAGACGTAGAAGGTCCAACGCCAGCCCAGCGGGCTATCGACAATCAAGCCGCCCAGCAAAGGGCCACCCGCGGTTCCCACCGCCATCACGGCGCCCATATAGCCGGAGTATCGACCGCGCTGCCGCGGTGGAATCATGGTGCCGATAATCGCTTGCGCGAGCGCCGTCAGGCCACCCATCGCGATGCCTTGAATCACCCGGGCGGTGAGCAGCAGCGGCATATTGTCTGACAAGCCTGCCATCACCGAGCCGATCACAAAGATCACAATGCTCAATTGCACCAGCAGTTTTTTGCTGAACAGATCAGCAAGTTTGCCCCAGATTGGCGTGGTTGCAGCGTTGGCTAGCAGTGCTGCGGTGATCACCCAAGCAAAGTCCGTCTGGGTGCCCTTGAGATCGGAGATGATCGTCGGCAGCGCATTCGCCACGATGGTACTACTCAAAATCGCGGTGAAGAAGGCGGCGAGCAAGCCGGTCAGCGCCTCAAGGATCTGGCGGTGCGTCATCACCACGGCATCGACCGACTCCGCGGTCTCCGGGGCTTTACTCGCTACGTGGTTGGCCATAACGGCTCCGATCTGTGTTGCTTTGGTCCACTCAGTGGAATTCGGCAAGCTTTGAGGAAAGTCTTTCAATCAGGCCGATAGCCTGCTTGGCCTCGGCTTCATCCCAATCGGCTAGGGCTTCCGCCAATCGTTCGGAATTACGTTGCTCAACGGCCGCTAGTTCCGCCCGCCCCTGCTCCGAAAGACTGAGCTGAGTCGCCCGCCGATCCAGCGGGTCGGCGCTCCTGAGCACCAGGCCGCGATTGACCAGTTCAGCGAGTTGTCGACTCAATACCGACTCCCCAATACACAATTGGCTTGCCAACTCGGCCGCCCGGAGTGGGCCCTGTGAATCCAAGGCCCGCAGCAGCGCCCGGTAGGCAACTCGACCGGCAATTCCGGCGTCGGGCATCGAAACGTGCCGAAGTGCTTGGTGAAATTCCGCAATCTGCTCCACCAAGCACTTCGCCGTCGAAAATTCCAGAGTCATTAACTCTCCCGCATTGCTTGCTCTAAGCAACTATATTCATAATAGTTGCCTACGTCAAACAAGTTGTTTACACAGCTTCGGAATCATCGAAAGCCGTGTGAGCCACACCCATCACCAGCACGCCCTGGAACAACGAGGCGAGCGGGCATTCCGGCTGAAACTAGGAGAGGTTGAGCTGCTCTAATTCATGCGCCAGCTCGGTCAGCTCCGCACCACCAGCCATTTGGGTGGTGAGCTCTTGCAGGGTGACGTCTTTCTTCTCATAGTAGCCAATCGACCTGCCGCGCTTGAGCAGCAGGAATCGGTCGCCCACCGGAAAGGCATGGTGCGGATTATGGGTGATGAAAATGACGCCTAGGCCACGGTCCCGCGCCTGCAGGATGTAGCGTAAAACCACGCCGGATTGCTTCACGCCAAGCGCCGCCGTGGGTTCGTCCAGAATCAGCACCTTGGCACCGAAATGCACTGCCCGCGCTATCGCTACGCATTGCCGTTCACCACCGGAGAGCTGACCGATCGGCTGCTCGACGTTACGCAGGTCAATGCCCATCTCAGCTAACTCGCGCTTAGTGATCTCTTTCATTGCTTGTACGTCTAGGCGGCGAAACGGCCCGGCCCCTTTGGTCAGTTCGGAGCCGAGAAAGAAATTCCGCCAGACCGGCATGAGCGGCACCACCGCAAGGTCTTGATAAACCGCAGCAATTCCGAGGTCGAGTGCCTCACGCGGCGAAGAGAGCGTGCGTTCCGCGCCCATCACCCTCAGAGTGCCCTCGTCGTGCTGATGCAAACCTGCCAGAATCTTGATCAGCGTTGATTTTCCAGCTCCGTTATCCCCCAAGACGCAGGTCACCCGGCCATTATCGACGGCCATCGTAATATCTCGGAGCGCCAAAATATTGCCGTAGCTCTTGCCGATCCCCTCTAGCGAGATCAGGTGTGCATCAGCATCGGTCAGCGGGTCCAGCGATTCAGTCATTATTTCCTCTCCGCACGGCGCTTCACCACGAGATTCACTAGGGTGGCTAATAGCAGCATCAAACCCAGGAAGAACTTGAACCAATCAGGGTTCCACTGCGCATAGACAATGCCTTTATTCGCCATCCCAAAGATAAAGGCACCAATAGCGCCGCCAATAGCTGAGCCATAGCCACCGGTCAACAGGCAGCCACCAATTACCGCGGCAATGATGTAAAGGAACTCATTGCCCACACCCTCCCCCGACTGCACTGCGTCAAAGGCGAAAAGGTTGTGCATGCCCAGTAGCCAAGCACAGAAGCCCACGCCCATAAATAAACCTATTTTTGTCTTAGCCACCGGAACGCCCACCGCGCGCGCCGCTTCCGCATCGCCGCCCACCGCGAAGATCCAGTTCCCTATCTTGGTGCGCAGCAGGATCCAGGAAGCCACCGCTACCAGCACGATCCAGAACAGCACGGTGATTTGGATATCCACACCGCCAATTTTGAAAGTGGCGGCGAAAATCGCCTTGGCCACGCTGAAGCCGTCCATATCGGAGATCGTGGGTGAGGCCACCGCGCCACCTACCAGCCGGGTCAAGCCCAGGTTGAGCCCGGTCAGCATGAGAAAAGTGGCTAGCGTGACAATGAAGCTCGGCAGCTTGGTTTTGGTGAGAATCCAGCCGTTGAGAAAGCCGATCCCGAGCGAGACCAACAAGGCGAGGCCCACCCCCACCCAGACGTTGAGCACGAAATACCAACTAAACAAGGAAGCGGTGAGGGCCGAGGAAATCACCGCGACGCCGGTTGACAGGTCGAACTCACCACCGATCATCAGCAGCGAAACCCCAACGGCCATAATGCCGATGGTGGACGCACCGTAGAGCACGGTGGCGAAGGAAGCGGGTTGCAAAATTACCGGTGCGACGATCACGAAAAATACCAGGACCACGACGGCGCCCACCAACGAACCAACTTCCGGTCGGCTGAGCAGCCTTTGCAGCGGGCTCCGGCTGCGCATTCGCTCGTCGATGATGGCCGGGTTCGCCACGCTCATCTAATGCCATCCTTGGCGAACTTCAGGACCGCGTCGACATTGTCCTTATCCACAATGGCCGGCCCGGTGAGCACTGGCTGGCCACCGCCCAAGCTAAATCCGCCACGTAACTGCTGCCAGAAGTACTCGACGGCCATATAGCCCTGCAGCCACGGTTGCTGATCAACGGTGAAGATGATCTTGCCGTCCTTGATCTGCTGAGCGAGTTCCGAGTTCAAATCGAAGGAGGCGACTTTTGC
This sequence comes from Psychromicrobium lacuslunae, assembly GCF_000950575.1. Lineage (NCBI taxonomy): Bacteria > Bacillati > Actinomycetota > Actinomycetes > Micrococcales > Micrococcaceae > Psychromicrobium > Psychromicrobium lacuslunae. The sequence goes on along the minus strand of NZ_CP011005.1, from coordinate 3,511,771 downwards.
TTTCGAGCCGGTCGCCTCCACTGCTTTCAGTGCGGTCAGTGTAAACGGCGCACCAAGCCCGATCACCACGTCCGCGGTCGGGGTGGCTTGCAGTTTTGAGGTAATTGTCGAAGAAACTTGGGTCATATCCTTGCCCGGCACATACAGCACCTCGGTCGCCGGAACCTTGGCTTTCACGCCGGCACAACGATCCTCCAGGCCCACATTGCCCTGCTCATGGATAACGCAAATAGGGTGACTGTAGCCCTCGGCCAGCAGCTTGTCCCCTACTGCATTGCCAGCGACCTTATCGTCGGCTCCGAAGTAGGCCTGAGCACCAAGACTTTTCGCTACTGACTCACCGGAGTTAATCACCACCACCGGGATGTTTGCCGCCTTAGCGTTGGCCAGCACGCTTTTCAAAGCGTCTGGTTTGGCCAGCGTGACAGCGATACCAGATACCTTCTGATCGATCGCCTGCTGGATGAGCTGCGCCTGCCGCGGTCCATCATCATCAGCGGTGTAGAGCAAATTCACATTGTCCTTAGCCGCGGCCTCCTCGGCGCCGCGACGGACGATATCCCAAAAGGTGTCCCCGGCTCCGGAATGCGAAACTAGCGCAATGGTGATCCTTGGGGTGTTAACAGCTGGCCCGGCGGCGCCATTAGCATTTGGCTGCGGCCGGCCGCCGGTCGAAGAACATCCAGCTACCATCACCGCACTCAGCGCCAAAGCCGCAGTCAGCGCTATCAGTCTTGGTCTTTGGCGTGCTCGCCTACTGCCTCCGAATGGGGACACCGTGAACTCCTTTGGTCTGGGCAATACTCACATCATGAGTGACAAAAGTCACAACTGTCAATAGAATGTCCTGACATACTGACATTATTACTTTTAGGAGGATTCTATGCGGCTTGGCTTAGTAGGGGTCGGTCGGATCGGGATGATGCACGCCCGAAATCTATTGGCTTTACAGCCGCAGCCCGAGCTCTTACTAGCCGATGCCCGGCCCGGTACCGCCGAACAAGCCGCCGGTGAACTAGCGGCTGGCTCGCCCCGGACGGTTGATCAGCTTTTGCAGAGCCGACCGGACGCCATCGTCATTGCCGCCGCCACCCCGGCTCATCGGCCTCTGGTAGAACGGGCGGTCTTGGCGGACATCCCCGTCTTTTGCGAAAAACCGGTCGCTCCGACAACCGAAGAGGCTCTGGCCCTCAGCTCCTTTATTAGCGATCATGAGGGCGTGGTACAGATCGGCCACCAGCGACGTTTCGACCCGGGATATCTGCGCGCCCGCAGCGCATTCAACTCCGGCGAACTAGGCTGGCTGCATTCGCTACGCGCCATTACCGCGGATGCCAGGCCACCGGCAATTGAGTTCCTCGCCAGCTCCGGTGGTCTTTTTCGCGATTGCAGCGTGCATGATTTCGACATCATCCGCTGGATTACCGGCCGCGAAATCGTCCAGGTCTACGCTCAAGGGTCGAATAAGGGAGATCCGGCGATTGCCGAGGTCGGCGATGTGGACACCGCAGCCGCGCTACTGACCCTTGACGACGGCACCTTGGCCACTGTACTCGCCAGCCGCTACAACGGTGCGGGGCACGACGTTCGCCTGGAATTGCAGGGCAGCGAAGGTTCGCTGATGGTCGGACTTGACTCGCACAGCGCATTTCGCTCGGCCGAACCAGCAGGCGATTTCCCGCGGGGAACTGCCCACTCTAACTTCGCCGAACGCTTCGCCGAAGCCTACCGCGCTCAGCTCGATGCCTTTATGGCTCTGGTCCGAGGAGAGATTGAGAACCCATGCACAGCTCACGACTCGGCGGCAGCTTCAGCCATCGCCGACGCCGCGCAGGCTTCACTGGAATCCGGGGAAGCGGTGCGGCTGCCAGCCCCAGGAAAGTAGTATTGTCCTGACAAAGATTCCACTTCCAAGGATGCGAGGGCGAGCTAATGGTTAGCGGCTTGAATATACCGATCGACCGCACCTCTCCGGTACCGCTGTACTACCAGGTGGTCCAAGGCATCGAGGCCGCCATCCATAGCGGAGTATTGGAGCCCGGCAGCAAGCTCGACAATGAGATTGAGCTTGCCGCACAGTTGAAACTGTCAAGACCCACCATGCGCAAAGCGATGGATGATCTAGTTCGCTCCGGCCTACTTGTTCGCAAGCGCGGCGTTGGAACGCAAGTCGTCTCCCGCCAGGTGCGGCGACCTTTGGAGCTTTCCAGCTTGTTCGACGATCTAGTGCGCGACGGCAGCAAACCTCATACCGAGGTGCTCAACTTTGCGCATATTGAGGCTCCTCAGGCCGTTGCCGAGCAACTCGGCTTAGCCAGTGGCGCGATGGTTTATCACTTTGGCAGGCTCCGCACGGCTGGCCGGAAGCCGCTGGCATTAATGGAGAACTGGGTCCGCGACGACCTCACCGAGCTGACTCAGAGCGAACTCGAAAAGCATGGTTTATACCAGTTGCTGCGCTCGGCCGGAGTGAACTTCTCCCTAGCACATCAGCGGATCGGCGCCACCATAGCGAACGGTTACCAGGCCGAACAACTGGAAACCGAGCCCGGCTCAGCCCTGGTCACCATGGAACGCACCGCGGTGGATGACCTGGGGCGTTCAATTGAGACCGGACGACACGTCTACCGAGCCGATTCCTATAGTTTCGAGCTCACCCTGGTGCAGCGCTAAGCGCTCTGTGCCGACCACTAGCACTGATCTACCCGACTGATTTAGCAGCACCATCTAGCAGTGAGCGAGGTTCAGCATGACAGAGTGGGTCTACCCGCGCGGCAGTGCGCAACAGGGCGAGTGGGATGTCTCCTTAGGCGGCTTCGATTCCAGCACTGAGGTGCCTGGCTGGCGGCACACCGGGCTCAAAGTCGCTACCCTGGAGGCCGGTGACGCAGTGCAGATTCCTGGCGCGGCCGAGGAACGGCTGGTGATTCCACTCAGCGGCTCGTTCCAGGTCCAAGTGGCCGGGGATGCCGGCGTTGAATATTTTGAGCTGGCCGGCCGTAACTCTGTTTTTGCCGGGCCCACTGATGTCGCCTACGCCGGGATCTGGTGCACCCTAACGGTGAGCAGCGAGGCGGGCGGACGGGTAGCCATCGCCACTGCCGCCGCCACTGAGCCTTTTCCTGCCCTCCGACTGGCCTCGGAGAATGTGCCAGTCGAGCTAAGGGGCGCCGGGAACTGTTCCCGCCAAGTTCATAATTTCGGCACCCCGGGAACCTTAGCGGCTGATCGTTTCATCGTCTGCGAGGTGCTCACCCCCGCCGGAAATTGGTCTTCCTACCCGCCGCATAAACACGACGTCGAGCAGGACGGTGAAAGCTCGCTGGAGGAAATCTATTACTTTGAGACCATTGCGGTGGACAGTGCTGCCGCCGACTCCGACCCGATCGGATATCAGCGCGTCTATGCCTCTGACGACCGCCCGATTGATATCGCCGCCGAGGTACGCAGCGGCGACGTGGTGCTAGTGCCCTATGGCTGGCACGGCCCGGCGATGGCCGCTCCCGGCTACCATCTCTACTACCTCAATGTGATGGCCGGGCCGGGCGAGCTGCGGCAATGGCTGATTAATGATGACCCGCATCACGGCTGGGTGCGGGAAAGTTGGGAAGATCAGCAGGTTGATCCCCGACTACCGTTCGGACCGTAGGGACTAAGGGCACCACAAACGCGGTCGAACCCACTTCTTCACTTTAAACCGATGAGTCATCAGAAACTGTCCAAAGCTGTTCCTGCAACCAGTTGTCCGGAAACCCCATCGATCGCTTTGATAACTGGGCAGACTCAGGGAAATCAGCAACTAGTGTCGCCACACGCTTAGGCCAGGCGCTTCCCGGCTCTATCGTTCTCAATAGATATGCAATAACTGCGAAGGCCGAATATACACCAAACTCCTTGGGCATCTCTCCTGACCTCAGGTGCGCCAGTAAAGGGATTTGATTGTTCGGCGGACGACTCGGTGGGTACACAAGTTTTCGATTGAATAATCGAGCATGGTGAGCAGCTACATTGCGAACATAGTTTAGCGAGGCTACCCAACTGCTCATCCACTGTTTTCTTGGCACCTCAAACGCCTCCGCAATCGCAGTGGCCAGGTCATTTTGAAGTGCTCGGTAAAGCTTTCCCAGCTGCCCTAACTCCATAATTTCGGTTAGTACCCAGATGGGCAAATTACCATCATATTTATTAGTAAAATGTTTAACGAATTCCTCTTTGGAACTATCCTGACTGTGCCTGAGGTGAGCTTTCCATTGATCGAACTTACTTGTGGTGTGACCTGAACCCTCTTCTTCTGACTCATCCTCAATGAGGATCTGCTCAGTGAATCCAGCAATAAACGTAGACTCTGCTAGGTGCGCATAAGGCGATCTTTGTCCGAGTATGTATCCAATCTGCATTCTCAGTGAAACTTCGACCCGCTCAATTCCGTCGAGGATTAGAAGGCGAAGCTTACGATCAAAATCAATGAGTTTCTGGACCTGGGTAACCGAAGTACCTGGTTGATAGTCGCTGAGGATGGTTCTGACTTCTTTGCCATTCCCATCGGTCCAAACCATCGATTTTCGGAAAGGATAAAGATATCCCGTGAGACGATAATACCCAGTGGCAAGCAGCAGCCGTTTACACGCTGCTGAGTCAGTCACTTCAACGCCTCGGCTGCGAAGTTTATTGACCTGCTCTTCGATCGAGAGCCACTCTTTGGTGTACTCAACCACGGTAACCTCAGATACTAAAAGAAAATCAGCCCGAGCCATGAGGCGAGCGGGCTGATCGTGATATGAATATCATAACACGATCCGCCGACCGCATTCATTGTGCGGTGCCCTGCCGGTGATCGCCGGTGCGGCCGTCAATGAGTTCGCGGATAATGTCGAGATGCCCGGCGTGCCGGGCGACTTCCTCCACCATGTGCACCAGCACCCAGCGCATGGTCACCGTCGCGCCGTGCCAGGCAGTACCAGTGTCTTCCACCTGGTATTTAGCGATGGCTGAGTCCGCTGCGGCTCGAGCGCGCTCGTAGTAGCCGAAGATCTGCTCAGTACTCTCATCCGGAGCTACCCGCAGATCCGCTTCCGGATCGTCGGTATCGAACCAGGGCTCTTCCTCCGCCTCGCCGAAGGTGCCGCAGAACCAGCCATATTCCACGTAGCCGAGGTGCTTCAGCAGACCGAGCGGGCTGGTGCCGCTGGGCGTTACTCGCTGGCGCAGTTGCTCATCGCCCAGCCCCTCGAGTTTCCACAGCACCGCGTCTCGGTGCCTGTCCAGACTGGCCTTGAGTGTCGTCTTTTCGTCCGCGTCATAAGGTACTCGCATGGCCAAACAATAACAACGGGCACCCACACCGGCAATCGTCACCGGGCCTTAAACCAGCTCGGGGCCGTCATCCGAAGATGACGACCCCGAGGTACTGAGCGGATTGACCGCCTGAGTACTTGACTAGTGACCGGAAGTGTCGATCTGCTGCTGACGCTGCTTCTGCACCGTCTGACCAACCTGATGCAAATCATCAGCAACCTTATTCAGGTTCTGCTTATGCTGCGGCCACTCAGTGTGCTTGAAGTTATTAGCATCCGGACCATTCCACTGCACCGAAGTAGCCTTGGAATCCAAACCATTAACAGCCTGATGAATCTGATCAACAGCCTGATTGATCTTCGTGATCAAATCCTGCATATCTTCCGGATTGCTACCGAGGAATGCTTCACCCATGAGACGCACCTTTCGTATAAGAGCCCCGGAAGATCCGGCAAACTCTGAACCCAACCGGCCCATCCGGCTGAGCTATTAGTAAAACCTTATAAAGCAATCAAAGTAACTGTCGATGGGGAGAACTCCCCAGAGAGGGCTACCCATCCCGGCGCACGAAGGACCGAGACTGACTTGTGCTCAACGATAGAGTTCTGGTTTGTCGGCAAGTTCTACCCGAACCGGCCCGGAGCTGTGCTGCGCCGCGACTCCGGCTTCGCAACAGGCGGCGGTGGCATAACCGTCCCAGGCGCTCGGTCCACCGATCTCGCCCCGCCGAGCGGCATCCACCCAGCGCTGCACCTCAACGTCGTAAGCATCGCCAAAGCGCTCAATGAAGCTCGGCGTGACTTCGCCCAGGCCGATGTTCACGGTGCCGTTTTCGAAGACGGCCTGAGTCGCCACCTCGTAGCCGTAGCGCGCATTAACGAAGATTTCGACATCCGCCAGCAGTCCAGATTCAGTTTCAATCAGCACCTGCTGCGGATCATCGATACCTTCCGGAGCGAGACTTGTGCCACGCCCGCGCCGCACCTGAACCGAAGCGATCTCCTCGTCGCTCAAGAAGCGGATCGCATCAAACTCATGAACCACTGAATCGGTGATCAACATCGATTCAGTAAAATCAGGCAGGGTGTCTGGGTTGCGATGCGCGCAGTGCAGCATCAGCAGCTGCCCCTTCTCGCCCTCGGCGATGATGCGCTTGAGCTTTTGATAACCGGCATCGAATTGCCGCATGAAACCCACCTGGATGCGTTTCCGACCCAGCGCCACTTCGGCCTGCACCACTCGCCAGGCCGAGGCCGCGTCCGGGGTCAGCGGCTTCTCACAAAGGATCGGTAGGTCATGCGCCAAAGCCTCCAGCAGTGCTTCCTCATGCAGAAACCCAGGGGTGGCAATCAGCACCGCATTCACTTCGGGCAACGCTAAGGCCTCCCCCAACGTGGCCAGCGCACGAGCGCCCACGCTCTCGGCTGCCGCACTGGCCCGGGCTAAGTCAATATCCACCACGGCCGCCACCGAAGCTCCGGTGATTTTGTGCTCTAAGCGGGAAATATGGTCGGCACCCATCCGCCCCGCGCCGATCACCGCGACTTTCAATTGACTGGTTTCCGGTTGGCTGGTTTCGTTGCTCATGGCTGATTCCTCTCAGACAATTCGGATCTCAAGCTAGCCGGGTTCGCGAACCGCAGGAGAGTAGATAGTCCTTGGTTCGTTTGGCGATCGGCATTGGCTTGGCAAAGTCGCAGGGGTACATATCCTGTTCCACAATGCCGAAAATGGGACGGTTCAGCGCTTCGACAGCGTCAATCACCTCACGAAGATCAGGTAAACCGGATGGCGGCTCGGTCATCACACCGGCGAGATTGGCCGCTGCCCAGGTCAAGTTCTGCGCCCTCACGGTGGCCAGAATATTGGGATCGACTTGCTTGAGGTGCAGGTAACCGATCCGCTCTGGATATTTGCGAATCAGCTCCACGCTGGAGGCTCCGCCGTATTCTGCGTGACCGGTGTCCAGGCACAGCGTGACCGTCTCGGGGTCAGTATCCTTCAGGAATCGTTCGATCTCCGGTTGAGCGCAAACATGTGAGTCAGCGTGGGAGTGAAATTGCTGTTGTAGGCCGAACTCTTGCTGCAGCACGGTGCCTAGTTTGTTGTGACCGTCAACCAGGCTTTGCCAGGCTGCCGCGTCCAGAGTGCCACTTTCCACTGCTTGGCCGGTGACATCATCGCGCCACATCGCTGGGATCACCACGATGTGCTGGCCCCCCAAAGCCGCGGTCAGTTCAGCCACTCTGCGGGCAGGCTCCCAGGCAGCTTGCCACTGTTCTGCACCGCGGTGAAAAGCGGTAAACACCGTGCCCGCACTAATCTTCAGATTCCGTTGCGCCAACTCCTCAGCTAATTCGGCCGGTTCAGCGGGCAAGTAGCCGTAGGGGCCGAGTTCGATCCAGCGATAACCTGACTCAGCCACCTCGTCGAGAAAGCGCCGCCAGGGAGTTTGCTGCGGGTCATCGGCAAACCAAACTCCCCAGGAATCCGGAGCGGTGCCAATAATGAGCTTGTTCTCAGTCATCACGTTGCTTTCTGTCGTCAAGCTGGCCTGTTCTCTCTTCGGAAGCAGCGCCCAGCAAGGGCCGCTGCATGCTCTTTTGCTCCTCGTAGCGTTGATAGGCGGCCCTGGTGCTGGCCAGTTCCGAGGTTTGGGAAACCGGCACGTCCCACCAAGACTCGGAGGATGGCGCATCAATCAGTGGGTCCGATTCAATGTGGATCAGGATTGGTCCGCTGCCCTCGGGTAGCGCCTTAGCCTCGGTCAGCGCCGCACCCAATTGCGCGGTGTCGTTAACCCGCAGCACCTTAACGCCCAAGGATTCGGCGTTAAGGGCCAGGTCGATGGGCAATTTGGCCCCCTCGTCAAAACTGTGCCGCCCAGCGTCGAGTTCGCGGTACTTCGTACCGAATCGCTGCGAGCCAAGCGATTCCGAAAGCGCCCCGATTGAGGCATAGCCGTGGTTTTGGATCAGCACCACAATGAGTTTCAAGCGCTCCGCTACCGCTGTGACCAACTCGGTGTGCATCATCAGATAGGAGCCATCCCCCACCATCACCACTACGTCACGAGAAGCCGCACCGCGTGCGACTTCGTCGAGCACTGCCCGTTTGAGGCCGAGACCGCCGGGAATCTCATAGCCCATACAGGAGTAGGCATATTCAACGTGATAGCCGAAAGGATCCCGCACTCGCCACATTTTGTGCAGGTCACCGGGCAGCGAACCGGCGGCGCAAACCACCACGTCGCGCGCGTCCATGGCGTTATTGACCGCGCCGATAATGGCGTTCTGGCTGGCCAGCTGAGTACCCCGCTCGGCGAAGGCCTGATCCACTATCTGATCCCAGCGTTGTTTCTGCGCACCAATACCACCGCGCAGTTCCTCGGAGACTCGATAGCCAGCGAGTGCCTCACGGAGTGCTAACAGGGCTTTTCGAGCATCAGCCACCACCGGAAGTGTCGCGCCGAGCTTATAGGCGTCGAAGGCGGCAATGTTGATATTCACGAAGCGTAACTCCGGGTTCTGAAAAGCAGTCCGTGAGGCGGTGGTGAAATCCTCATAACGGGTACCGATGCCAATCACCAGATCTGCCTCGGCGGCCAGCACATTGGCTGCTGTGCTGCCGGTGGAGCCGATGGCTCCCAATGATTGCGGATGATCCCAGGCCAGCACTCCGACGCCAGCTTGGGTATTGGCCACCGGGATCCCGGTTTCTTCCGCCAATGCCTGCAGTTGATCATCAGCGAAAGCGTAGAGCACACCGCCGCCGGCAATAATCAGCGGTCGTTTAGCTGCCCTGATCAGTCTGGCGGCTTCGGCAACGTCTTCGCGCTCCGGTTCGGGACGGCGGATCCGCCAGTCGCGCTCCTGCAGGAATTCCTCGGGCACCTCGAGAGTCTCGGCTTGCACATCCTGTGGCAGGCTGAGCGTGACCGCCCCGGTCTCCGCTGGATCGGTGAGCACCCGCATCGCGGCAAGTAACGCCGAGTAGAGCTGCTCCGGTCGGGAAATCCGGTCAAAGTACTTCGAAACCGGGCGGAAGACATCGTTGACCGAGGTATCACCGGAATCGAACCGTTCAAGTTGTTGTAGTACCGGATCGGCCACCCGGGTGGCGAAGATATCCGAAGGCAGCAGTAGTGCGGGCAGCCGGTTAGTGGTGGCCAAGGCGGCACCGGTGACCAAGTTGGTTGATCCCGGGCCGATCGAGGTGCTCACAGCAAAAGTTGCCCGACGCCGGGTGTGCCGGGCATAGCCGACCGCTTGGTGGACTTGAGCTTGCTCATTTCGACCCTGGTAGTAAGGCATCAGAGCGGGATCTTTCAACTGGGATTGTTTGAGCGCCTGCCCCACCCCGGCCACATTACCGTGACCGAAAATGCCGAAAATGCCCGGAATGGTGCGTTCCCGGTAAGCCTGCTCCGCGATTCGATCAACCGTGTACTGCTTGGCTAGGAAAGTCACCAGGGCTTGAGCCACCGTCATTTTCATAGCGTTCCTCCGCGCTGGGTCACTGTGTCATCACGTAGTAGGGAGGCCGCGTTCTCTACCGCTGCCGCCACATCACCGTCCGCCGGGTAGAGCAAACTGCGGCCCACGGTAAGGCCCTGCACGCCGGGCAGGCAGAGCGCTTGCCGCCAACGCTCAAAGGTTGCCTCAACGGCTTGCTGACTAGCCGTTGGCGGATCGCCGCCCAATAAGACAATCGGCAGCGTGGTCGCCGCCACTACGCGCTCCATCTGCTCCACCACCGGGATTTTCAACCAAGAGTAGGCACTGCTCGCTCCCAACCCGGAGGCGATCGCCATTGAGGTAATCACCGCCTCCGGGCTGAGGTCGTTGCCGATCTTGCCAGCAGAATCTCGAACCGAAATAAAGGGCTCGATCATCGCAATCAGGCGGTTCTCGGCCAGCGCGGTGACCGCCTGCGCTGAGGCTTCAAGCGCATTCGCGGTGGCGGGGTCTTGATAGCAGATCCTGGTCAGCATCTTGCCGCCATCCGCGCCGAGGCTTTTGAGCGCCGCAGCGCTATGTCCGGTGAATCGGTCATCGATTTCATTGACCAAACCAGCCAAGCCGCCCCGGTTCATCGAGCCAAAAACCAGTTTTCCTTCGAGGGCACCCAACAGCAGTAAATCGTCGAGCACGTCCGGGGATGCCAAGACCCCATCGACGCGCGGATTCGCCAACGCAATTTGCAGGCGGTCCAGCAAGACCGAGCGGTCCGCCATCGCGGTTGGATCTTCACCCACCGAGAGCGCGCCACGGGCCGGGTGATCTGCCGCCACAATGAAGTTCTGCCGGGCAGCACTAACCCCCGGATGCCGCCGTCGAGCTTGCGCTGCCCTGGCTACTGCCGACGGGTCCTCAAGCCTTATTTTGCTCAGTTCACGGTAGTCACTCATCACCTTCGGCCCACCTTCCACGTTCGGTCAGCAGTGCAATTACTTCACTCGATACTGGCATCGCATCGGCGCAGGAGAGCCTAGAAGCGACGATTGCGCCAGCCGCATTGGCGAAGTCAAGAACCTTGGCGAGCGGCCAGCCAGCGAGCAAGCCGTGGCAGAAAGCGCCGCCGAAAGAGTCGCCGGCACCCAGGCCATTGAGTGTTTGCACCGGCACCGGCGCGGAGATCACCCGTTCCTCAGCAGTCTTTGCTAGCACCCCCTGCGGGCCAAGCTTCACCACAGCGACTTTGACGCCGGCGGCCAGCAATCGGTCCGCTTGCTGATCGGGAGTTCCGGGACCGACGGCGACGGCGCATTCCTGCTCATTGCCGATCGCCACGGTGATCTCTGGGAGTACTTGAGCAATCGCCTCGGCAGCCTCCGTTTCCGAGGACCAGAACATCGGCCGATAGTCCAGATCGAGAGCGGTGAATTGTCCCTCGGCTAAGTTCCGGCGGGGTCGGGCTGTCAAAGCAGCCAAGTGCGCCGCTCGACTCGGCTGCTGGCATAGCCCGGTCACGGTGAACCAGAAGATCCGGGCAGCGGTAACCGCCTCACCGGTCTCGGTGTCCGTAATATCCGCTGCCTGGACCTGCAGGTCCGGCGCTGTTGGCGTTCGGTAAAAGTACAGCGGGAAATCTTCGGGCGGCTTGATGGCGCAGAAGGTCACCGGCGTCGGCCACACCGGCACCGCAGAGACAAATTTGTCGCTGACGCCGAACTTTTTCAGCTCACGATGCAGGTAACTTCCGAAAGGGTCGTCACCGGTGCGAGTGATCACCGCGGTGTCCCGCCCATGTCGGGCGGCCGCTACCGCGACATTGCTCGGTGAACCCCCTAGGTACTTGCCGAAGCTGGTCACGTCTTCCAGATCGACACCAATGTCATTGGGGTAGATATCTACGCTAATTCGACCCATGGTCAGCACATCGTGAGGCACATCACTACTGTGCCGCAGATCGATGGCTCTGTCAAAGTTTGTCAGGACATATTTACATGAAACATGAGGATGTTGGAGCGTGAGTCCGCGGGACACCGCTTATCCTGTCGGATCGGCAGGATAAGCTGTTAGCTGTCGCAATTGCCTGGGGAGGGCTCCAATGGTCTGGTTCACAAAGAAGAAAAACCAACTCTGGGACTCCGTTGCACTTATTAGCCGGCCGAAAGATCTGCCTGAGGATGCGAAGAAGCTAAGACCCGAGCCGGAGGTAGGTATTACCTTCACACGAGGTCGGCAGGTAGAGACCCTGTTTCCTCGTGACCCTGACTTCTCGAAGAATCTGATCGACTGGGTCGACAACTACCAGGATCGGCTGCCAGCAGAACTCCATAAGGACTTCAAAGTCACCTTTCAGCGAGTACTGATTAGTCTTGAGGGCTTCCCAGAAATCACCTCAAAAGCAATCAAGCTCTACGGCTCGTGGCCAGACGACATCAAGAATTTTCGGGGAAATCTGATACTGGCCATTACGCTCAGCGGCACTGATGAAAATTATCAGGAAATTCTCGAATTGGCACAACAGGATACCGCCTGGACCGCGACCGATATTCTCATCGGGGAATACCTCTGCCGCTATCGGACCGAGGAGGTCCGAAGACTCATTGTCGAGGCGATGAAGCATGCCCCACATCGGCACTACACTGCTAGGACCGCGGCCCAGTGGGGCCTGACTGAAACCATTCCCTCGGTTTCGGCAGCCTTAGAGCTGACACCGGCAAATAATTTCGTGGAGAAAGAGACCTTGCAGCGGGCCCTGCACACCTTGCGCAAGAAGGATTATCTGAATCGAATGAAATCAGCGAAGTCACCCGCTGAGAGCTTCGACATTGCTCTCGCTGACCTCGATAAAGAAGAGCTCGCCCCCTATGCCGCTTACCATCTCGGTCGGCTCAAAGATCGGCGGGCTCTGACGGCGCTCAAACTGGCCTCGAACAGTAAGCAGACAAAGTTACGCCAAGAGGCCAAGGCAGCGGTAAAGAAACTCGAAAAGCTGCCTTAGCTTCCGCTCAAAAACACGTCCTCAGCCGCCAGCTTGAGAAACGAGATCCCGCACTTAAACGGCTGTGCCGCACCAGCAATTGCTGGTGCGGCACAGCCGTTATCTCAACTGACTGCTACGAGCGTTGCTCGGCCAGCTCCTCTTCTTCACCGGCGTCTTCCCCGGCGAATTGGGACATGTAGAGCCGGTAGTAGGCACCCTGCGCGTCGATCAGCTGCTGATGGTTCCCCTGCTCGACAATGCGTCCAGCTTCCATCACCAAGATGGTGTCCGCGTCGCGGATGGTGGAGAGTCGGTGTGCGATCACGAAACTGGTGCGGTCGGCGCGTAACGCAGCCATGGCCTTCTGCACCAGTACCTCGGTGCGAGTATCGACCGAGCTGGTCGCCTCGTCCAGGATCAACAGCGACGGGTTGGCCACGAAGGCTCGGGCAATGGTGATCAGCTGTTTTTCACCGGCGCTCACGTTATCGCCCTGATCATCCAGCACGGTCTGGTAGCCATCCGGCAGCGCCCGCACGAAGCGGTCAACGTAGGTGGCCTTCGCCGCCTCCATGATCTGCTCCTCAGTAGCATCCAGATTGCCGTACTGAATATTTTCGTAAATGGTGCCCTCGAACAACCAGGCGTCCTGCAGCACCATACCCACCTTGGAGCGCAGCTCAGCACGGCTCAGCTCGGTGATATCAACGTTGTCAACGGTGATCTGCCCGGAGTTGAGCTCGTAGAAGCGCATTACCAAATTCACCAGAGTGGTCTTACCAGCACCGGTTGGTCCAACAATGGCAACTGTCGAACCAGGCCTGGCCGAGAAGGAGAGATTCTCGATCAGCGGCTTGTCCTCGGTGTAGCTGAACGAAACGTCCTTGAACTCGACGTGACCATCGGTCTTGGCCGGCAAGTGCTGGCGAGCATTCTCCGGTTCCTGCTCCTCGGAATCCAGGAACTCGAAAACTCGCTCAGCCGAGGCAACACCCGATTGCAGCATATTCGCCATCCCAGCCATCTGAGTCAGCGGCTGGTTGAACTCACGTGAGTACTGGATGAAGGCAGTGGCATCACCCAAGGTCATCTGACCCGAAGCAACCCGCAGACCACCGATCACCGCGATACCCACGTAGCTCAGGTAATTGATGAACTGCATAATCGGCATCATCAGGCCGGAGGCGAACTGCGCGCCGAAGCTGGCCTTGAAAAGGCTTTCGTTCCGCTCATCAAAGCGCTCCAGCATGTCCTGTTCGCGGCCGAACAAGGTGACCAGGGTGTGCCCCGAGAAGGATTCCTCGATCTGGCCGTTGAGTGCACCGGTGTTCTTCCACTGCGCGGCAAAGAGCTTCTGCGAACGGCTACCGATGATGCCGACCACCACGCCAGAGAGCGGAATGGCGATCAAGGCGATCAAGGCCAGCTGCCAAGACACCAGGAACATCATCACGGTGAAGCCGAGCAGCAACAGCACTGAGCTGACCAATTGCGAGAACGCCTGCTGCAAACCCTGCTGCACGTTATCGACGTCATTCGTTACTCGGGAGAGCACATCACCGCGCTGGCCGGAATCAAAGTGATTGAGCGGCAAGCGGTTGAGCTTAGCCTCCACATCGCTGCGCAGCTTGCGGATCGCCCGCATCACGATCACATTCAACACATAGCCCTGGAACCAGTTGAACAGCGAAGCCACGAAGTAGATCGAGAGCACCACCAGGATCAGGAAGGAGAGCTGATTGAAGTCAATGCCGTGACCGGGCACCACATTGGAGGTGGCCAGCATCTGCGCGAAGTCATTATTGCCCTGCGCCTTCGCCCCAGCGATGACCTGATCTTTTGTCAGATTCCCCGGCAAGCTCATGCCAATCACGCCATCGAAGATGACGTCCATTGCCTTACCCAGAATCTTCGGCCCGATCACGGTGAGTACCACCGAGGCCAGCACCGCGATGAAGATCGCGGTGAGTGCCAGCCACTCGTTCTTCAGCAGGCCGATCAGCCGTTTCGCGGACGGCCAGAAAGCCTTGGCTTTCTTCGCCGGCATATCACCGAACATGCCACCATCGGCCTCGGTGGGCTTGTATTCCTCTTCTTCGAAGTCATCGTCGTGCTCAGCAGTGGCTACCGCCCCCTGAGCCTCTAACGTCTGCTCGGCCTCAAGTGCTGCGGCGTCTGCGTCTTTTTTCCGGCTCATGCCACTTCCTCCGCACTAATCTGGGATGCCACAATTTCCTGGTAAACCTCAGAATTCGCCAGCAATTCTTCGTGCGTGCCCCGACTGACAATTTCGCCGTCATCGAGCACTAGGATCAGATCGGCGTCGACAATGGTGGCGACACGCTGAGCCACGATGATCACTGTTGCCTCGGCGGTCTTTGCTTTCAGCGCCTTCCGGAGCCGCGCATCGGTGGCCACATCCAATGCTGAGAAAGAGTCATCAAAGAGGTAGACCTTGGGCTGAGTGACCAGGGACCGTGCGATGCACAACCGCTGACGCTGACCACCGGAGACATTGCCACCGCCCTGAGCGACCCTAGCGCTCAAACCTTTGCTCTTCTCCCGAACGAAGTCGGCACCCTGAGCTACGGTTAGCGCCTCCCACAACTCGTCCTCGCCCGCGTTGGGCTTGCCGAATCGTAGATTAGATTCAATCGTGCCAGCAAAGAGATATGGCTTCTGCGGCACCATTGAAACTCGGGAGGTGATGGCCTCACGACTGAGCTGGGTGACCGGCACGCCGTCGAGCAGAATCTCTCCCGAGGCGGTGTCGAACAATCTCGGCAGCAGCGAAAGTAAAGTGGTTTTACCGCCGCCGGTGGCACCGATAATGGCCACCGTCTGGCCCGGGCTAGCGGTGAAGGAAATGTTTTTCAGCACCGGAGCTTCCGCGCCCGGGTAGCTAAAGCTGACATTGCGATACTCCACCTCGCCACGCTTCTGTGCGGGCTCGGTCGTCTGCTCGGGCATCAATAAGGTGCTTTCGGTATCCAGCACTTCAGCGATCCGCTCGGCACACACCACGGCGCGCGGAATCATCATTGCCATGAAGGTACCCATCATCACCGCGGTCAGGATTTGCAGTAGGTACTGAAGGAAGGCGGTCAATGAACCGACCTGCATTTGACCGGCGTCCACCCGCTGGCCGCCGAACCACAGCACCGCCGAAGTAGCAATGTGCAGAATCATGGTGATCAGCGGGAACATCAGCACGAAAATTGCGCCAACCTTGAGCGAGACCTTCGTGATGTTGTCGTTCGCGGCATCGAAACGCTTGGTTTCAAAGGGTTCCCGGCCGAAGGCACGAACCACCCTGATACCAACGATCTGCTCGCGCAACACACCATTGATCTTGTCGATAAAACCCTGCATCGATTTGAACAGCGGCATCAGGCGCCAGACCAGGAAACCAACGACCACCAACAGCAACGGCACTGACACCCAAACCAGCCAGGACAGGCTGAGGTCTTCGCGGAGCGCCATGATGATGCCACCGATGCACATGATCGGCGCGGACACCATGAAGTTCAGGCCCATCAGCAACACCATTTGGACCTGCTGAATATCGTTGGTACCGCGGGTGATCAGGGTCGGGGCGCCGAAAGTGCCAAGTTCCTGAGCAGAGAAATTGGAGACCTTACGGAAGACTCCGCGGCGCAGATCGCGACCCACCGCCATCGAAGCCTTTGAACCGTAATACATTCCGGCCACCGCAGCGGCGACCTGGACCAGCGCCACCAGCAGCATCACGCCACCGACTCGCCAAATGTAATCGGTATCGGCCTTCGCCACGCCCTGATCAATGATTTGAGCGTTCAGGCTCGGCAGGTACAACGCGGCAATGGTTGCCACCAGTTGAAAGACTAGGACGGCAATCAAGTATGGAATATACGGCTTCGAGTACTGTCTCAAAAGCTTAATAAGCATGTAGCAACCCCGGGTTCATTAAGATTTTTGTCTAGAAAGAGACTAAACGAGCTTACCGACAGTTTGAGGTTTTTACTAGTGAGTGATATACGCCTTGAGGATGAATCTTCAAGTTTGAATATACGCCCTACGGTGCGCAGCCGATAGCCGGTGCCGGAAGTCACCTAGGGCCTTAATCAAGAAAAGCGGCTGGCCGCCTTCCGAGGAAGGCGGCCAGCCGCTGCAAATGCTTGAGCTTAGAGAGCTGCGTAAACCTCGCGCAGCAACTGAGCGGTCTCGGAAGGCGTCTTGCCAACCTTCACACCAGCAGCTTCGAGAGCTTCTTTCTTAGCCTGCGCGGTACCGGCCGAACCGGAGACGATGGCGCCAGCGTGGCCCATTGTCTTGCCTTCCGGGGCGGTGAAGCCAGCGACGTAGCCGACGACCGGCTTGGTCACGTTCGCCTTAATGAACTCGGCGGCACGCTCTTCGGCGTCACCACCGATTTCGCCGATCATCACGATCGCCTTGGTCTCCGGGTCAGCTTCAAAAGCGGCCAGCGCGTCGATGTGAGTGGTACCGATCACCGGGTCACCACCAATACCAATAGCTGTGGAGAAGCCCAAATCGCGCAGCTCGTACATCATCTGGTAGGTCAAGGTGCCGGACTTGGAGACCAAGCCAACGCCACCCTTGCCGGTGATGTTGTTCGGCGTGATGCCGACCAGGGACTCACCGGGGGTGATGATGCCGGGGCAGTTCGGGCCGATGATTCGGGTGATCTGCTTGCCCTCGGCGTCGACCTTGGACTGTGCCAGCGCCCAGAACTCGGCCGAGTCCTGGACCGGGACACCTTCGGTGATGATGACGACGAGCGGCACTTCGGCCTCGATCGCTTCAACTACGGCGTCCTTGGTGAAGGCCGGCGGCACGAAGATGATGGAGACATCCGCACCAGTCTTTTCGACAGCTTCGGTGACGGTACCGAAGACCGGCAGTTCGACGGCGTTGCCTTCCTTGCCCTGATGGCTCACCGTGGTGCCGGCTTTGCGAGCATTAACGCCGCCGACGACCTGCGTGCCGGCCTTGAGCATCAGTGCGGTGTGCTTGGTGCCTTCGCCGCCGGTGATGCCCTGGACGATGACTTTGGAGTCCTTGTTGAGGTAAATAGACATTTTCTCTCGTCCTTACTTCGCAGCGTGAGCTAGTTCGGCGGCCTTAGCGGCGCCTTCGTCCATGGTGGCTGCCTGAGTCACCAGCGGGTGATTGGCATCGGTCAGAATGCGGCGGCCTTCTTCCACGTTGTTGCCGTCGAGGCGAACCACGAGCGGCTTATTAGCCGAGTCGCCGAGAATCTCCAGGGCTTTCACAATACCGTTGGCGACAGCGTCACACGCGGTGATACCACCGAAGACATTCACGAACACGCTCTTGACCTGCTCGTCGTTCAAGATAACGTCCAGACCTGCAGCCATTACCTCGGCTGAGGCGCCACCACCGATGTCGAGGAAGTTAGCGGGCTTGACGTTGCCGTGCTTCTCGCCAGCGTAGGCGACCACATCGAGAGTGGACATCACCAGGCCAGCGCCGTTACCAATAATGCCAACTTCGCCGTCGAGCTTGACGTAGTTGAGGTCGTTTTCCTTGGCCTTGGCTTCCAGCGGATCGGCAGCGGCCTTGTCTTCCAGCGCCACGTGGTCCGGGTGACGGAAGTCAGCATTGGCATCCAGAGTGACCTTGCCATCGAGAGCCAGGATCTTGCCGTCGCCGGTCTTCACCAGCGGGTTGACCTCAACCAGGGTGGCGTCCTCCTGCTTGAAGACCTCCCACAGCTTCTTAATGGTCTCGATCACACCATCGCGCACCTCGGCCGCGAAGCCTGCGGTGTCGACGATTTCTTCGGCTTTCGCTTGGTCGATGCCGACCGCCGGGTCAACCGCGACGCGGGCCAGCGCCTCGGGGCGCTCGACCGCAAGAACCTCAATTTCCATACCGCCCTCTACCGAGCACATTGCCAGGTAGTTGCGGTTCGCCCGGTCCAGCAGGACCGAGAAGTAAAATTCTTCGGCAATATCGGCACCCTGGGCGATCATCACCTGGTGCACTGTGTGCCCCTTGATGTCCATGCCGAGGATTTCGGAGGCGTATTGGAAAGCCTCATCGGCGGTCTTCGCGACCTTCACGCCACCGGCTTTGCCGCGGCCACCGACCTTTACCTGTGCTTTAACAACAGTCACCGGGTTACCGGAGTCAAGCGCGATTTTTTCGGCTGCCGCTTTAGCTTCTTCTGGGGTGTGTGCCACGATGCCAGCGAGCACGGGAACTCCGTGTGCCTCAAACATGTCACGCGCCTGGTATTCATACAGGTCCACGGGCTCAAGTCCTTCTACGTCGAAGTAGTTTTTCTCTAGTGCTTTATTAGTGCTTTATTAGTGCCTTATTACTGCTAGGCGTTCTTTACGACACGATAGTGCAGTAGCGCAGCGCACCGCCTCCAGAGTACCCGTTTAGTGAGTAACCCCACACTTCGGGCCCTCGCCGGGCAGTATTCGTTACTTGCTGAACAGTTGATAAGAATCTTTGGAAACAAAGAAACCGACGCCATTAGACAGGTTTGCGCAGGCCACCCCATCGTCCAGCGGAGCGCACCGATACCCTTGCGCGTCCAGCGCCGTGCCGGCGGCCAAAGTGGGTAGTTGGGCTATCACTTTTTTGCTACTGGAGGCATCATTGCTAGACGCCTCCATACCGGTCTGACCAATGCGACAAGCACCGTACTGGGTTGCACCTGGGGCCAGCAGCACCACCCCGCCCAGGTAACCAATGCCGGTACCGCCGCAGTTGTCACGAACGTCTTTCGGTTGCGGCGCTGGGTAGCCAGCGAGTTCACATTGCACCACCGGAATGACCGGGAATCGTTGATTCTTCGAATTATCGAAGTCATTCGGCTCCAGCGGGGTATTCACATGCCCGCCCCGCGCTGAGGTGATAATGCAGGCGATATCGTGACCAGGGTTGAGGAATCCCTGCTGCCCTTCCGAAATGGTTTTCGCAGCGGTGGCGGATGGTTCAACGGTCTGCGTCGCCTTGAGCCGTTGCAAGTAGCTGGGTGCCGGCCCGCTGGGAGTGCTGGCGTTCGGGTCGGGACTATTAATGGTGAAACAGCCGGTACAGAGCAACACAACCGCGATGGCGCTAATAAAAGCCGAGATGGCTCGGTTGCGGTTGCTGATCATGCCCACTAGCTTGCCGTAAAAATAGGGTGCACACCAGTTTCTACAGCGCGTGAGGCTGTTAAGGAATTCGACACCGGGACCGCGGCTACGCTTTACTCAACGGCGCGTAACGCAGTAGCAATCGTTTTTCCTCGCTGGCGAAGCGAACTTTCGCCACTGTTTTATCGCCGGAGCCCTCCACCGCGATCACGGTACCCAGGCCGAAGCTGGTGTGCTGCACCTTATCGCCTACCGCCACCGAAATAACTTCCTTCTGTGGCTGCACCCGGGCCTTATTCGCGGAAAGGCTGGCCGGCAGCTTGCCGCCCTCGCCCAGCGAGCTGCCCGCGCCCCAATAGGAACCGGAATAGCGTTCCCGACCAAAACCTGAAGAGCCAACCGAAGGAATCATTCGAGTGGTCCCCTCCCGCTTCCACTCGATCAAGGTGGCTGGCACTTCGTCGATAAAGGGGCTGGCCGGGTTGTATTGGCTCTGCCCCCACAGGCTCCTGACCTCGGCCCGGGTGAGATAGAGACGCTGCCGGGCCCGAGTCAGGCCGACATAAGCGAGCCTGCGCTCCTCGGCCAGCTCCTTCGCGTCCGTCGCCGATCGGGCGTGCGGGAAAATGCCGTGTTCCATTCCGGTCAGGAACACCACTGGGAATTCCAAGCCCTTCGCGGTGTGCAGCGTCATCAGGGTGACCACGCCGAGCCTTCTGGCTTCAGCAACCGCAGCCTCGGTATCGGCACCCGGTGCATCGGGAATCTGATCGGCATCGGCGACCAGCGAGACCCCTTCCAAGAAATCAGTCAGCGAGCCTTCCGGGTTGTCCCGCTCGTACTCACGCACCACGGCGACCAACTCGGCCAAGTTCTCCACCCGCGACTCATCCTGCGGATCGTTGCTGGCGCGCAGCCCCTCAAGGTAGCCAGTCTGTTCCAGCACGGCTTCCAAGGCGGTGGCAGCGCCAGAGCTATTGGCCACCTCGGTCAGATCATCAATGAGTTTCACAAAGCCTGCAACGGCGTTAAGGCTTCGGGTTGCCATCGCCGGAGCTTCCTCCGCGCGACGCAGCGCCGCCATAAAGGAGGAACGTTCGCGTTCGGCGAGCGCAGCAACCGCACCTTCGGCACGGTCCCCAATGCCGCGCTTGGGTTCGTTCAGGATGCGGCGCAGATTGACGTCGTCCTCCGGATTGACCAGCACCCGTAGGTAGGCGAGCGCATCCTTAATCTCCTTGCGCTCGTAGAATCGGGTGCCGCCCACCACTCGATAGGGTAGGCCGACCCGCATCAGAATTTCTTCAATCGAGCGGCTTTGCGCATTGGTTCGGTAGAAAATGGCGACGTCCCCTGGCCGAAGGTTCTCTTCGTCCTGCAGCCGGTCAATTTCCTCGGCAATGAACCGGGCTTCCTCGTGCTCGTTCTCGGCGACATAACCGATAATCTTTTCGCCATCACCTTCGGCTGTCCAGAGTCGTTTTACCGGACGGTCGGGGTTCTTTTCAATCACCGCGTTCGCGGCGCTCAGGATGGTCTGGGTGGAGCGGTAATTCTGCTCGAGTTTAATGGTTCGAGCGTTGGGGTAGTCTTTTTCGAACTCAACGATATTGCGGATATCAGCGCCGCGGAAAGCGTAAATGGACTGATCCGAGTCACCCACCACGGTGAGTTCTGCCTGCTCGGGCTGCTCGCCGACAATTTCGCGCACCAGTGCGTATTGCGCATGGTTGGTGTCCTGATACTCATCGACCATGACATGTCGGAAGCGGCGCCGATAGTATTCAGCCACGCCGGGAAAGGCGCGAAACATCCAGACGGTCTGCGCGATCAAATCGTCGAAGTCGAGGGCGTTCGCCTGCCGGAGCCGCTGCGTGTAGCCGCGGTAAACCTCAGCGACACCCTGCTCGAAGGGATCGGTGGCGGTGCTGGCAAAGCTATCGTCGTCGATCAGCTCATTTTTTAGTGCCGAAATCTTGTGCTGGATCGATTTGGGTGTGAAGCGTTTCGGATCGAGATCAAGCCCCTTGGCAATCAGGGTGATCAGCCGCAAACTGTCGGCGGAATCGTAGATCGAGAAACTGGAGTTCAGGCCGACGGTGCTCGCTTCGCGACGCAAAATACGGACACACGATGAGTGGAAGGTAGAGATCCACATATTCTTCGCCCGGTCGCCGATTAGCGCCGCGATCCGCTCGCGCATTTCCGCGGCGGCCTTATTGGTGAAGGTAATCGCCAGAATCTCACCCGGGTGGGCCCTACCAGTCGCCAGTAAATAGGCGATCCGATGGCTCAGCACCCGTGTCTTGCCCGAACCAGCACCGGCCACTATGAGCAAAGCTGAACCGGCATGCGTCACGGCGGCTTCTTGCTGTGGGTTCAGCCCGTGCAATAGTTCCTGCGCATCGATCCGCGAGCTGGCATCGTGGCGTTGAGGGTTTGATGGCGAAGAGGACGGGTCGAAAAGCATATCCATGATGCTTTTATTCTAGGTGCGAACACCGACCGTGCGATTCGCCGCTGACCAACGGCTCATCCCGCGAACAGTCAAACCTCGCCGAGCAGCGCCACGCTCAGTTCCTCGACGGCCAGCTTCGAGCCGGCCAGAAACCAGTTCAGTCCATTGACACTGATCACCGCGGTACTGCCGCCCGCCGCCCGCACAATGGCTTTGCCTGGTAGCCAATCCCAGAGTGCGGTGCTGTGCTGGAACCAGCAGCCGAGTTCTTGCTCCGCCACCCTGGACAGATCGCAGGAGCCGGAGCCGAGCAGCCGGAAGGTGGCCAGTCGCTGCACTGCGCTCAGCCAGGGCTCGCGAGCTCGGGCTTGAGCGAGCCAGCTCGGGTGCAGGTAGGTACCCGCGCTAAGTTGACTGAGCGGTAGCTCTGCCGGTGCGGCAAGCCGGCTTCCATTCAGGGTGGTCGGCAATTGCGAGCCGCCGATCCACAATTTGTGCTCTTGCGGTTGGTAGACGGCACCGAGTAGCACCTCTGGATCAATAGCCGTCTTTTGTTCGGCTTCGACCGCGGCAGACAGCGGGTTTTGCTGCAAAGCTAGCGCCGAACACCAGTAGCTAGAGCCGGAGAGGAAATTGTAGGTGCCATCGACCGGGTCAATCACCCAGGTGCGATCCGAGCTGCCTTGATGGCTGGCACCTTCCTCGCCCAGAATGCTGTCCTCCGGACGGGTGTGCCGCAACTGAGTAACCACGTATCTCTCCGCGGCTTTATCGGCGGCGGTCACTACATCTGAAACAGAAGTCTTACGCTCCCCGGTAAGACCTTCGGCTCGCATCCGCAAGGCTAGCTCGGCGGCCTGCCGTACCAAGGCAGCGGCTAACTGGGCATCATCGAGGGCAAGGTCTAATAGCTCGGAATGCGACATACCTCCAGCCTATCGATAATGACGTTTAGGCAGCCTAGCTCGCCAGGACAGCGTCAATCGGCCCCTTGACGCTGGAGTAATCGCTGGAATCGACCGAGAGCAGTTTTCCTTCCAGCACCAAGGAGGGAGTGCCCTGCAAGCCGAGCTCGGTGGCGTCCTGCAGATCTTTGGCTACCCGCGCCTTGATCGCCGCCGAGTTCAGGTCGGCGCTGAATTTCGACTGCTGCAGTCCTAATTGCTGAGCATAAGAAGTGAAGGTTTCGACTACCCCGGCCTGCGCTTTGGCCCACTCTTTTTGTTTGCTGAAAACCATAGAGGCCATCTTTTCAAGGGCTCCCTGCTCGGCGGCGGCCTCTACAGCCTGCGCTGCGAGCGGCGCGTTGTGGTGCATCGGCAGTGGGAAGTTGCGCACCACGATGCGAACTTGATCCCGATAGTCGGACTTCACCCGCTGAATTAGACCATCCATTTTTGCGCAGTATGGGCATTGGTAGTCGGTGAAAAGGATCAGAGTGGTCTTCGGTTGCGCTGGCTGGTTCAGCACCCGAGTACCTTCCGGCACCAGTTTGGCCATTAACTCGGCTGTTAACTCAGCTGACGGCTTCGAAGGACTGGCCAGCGCGGCCGAAGCGCCCGGGCTGGAGCCAGCTGGACTGGAGGCCTCCGGGGCAGCACAGGACGCTAAAAATAGAGCCGCCGAAAGCGCCGCGGTGATGGTGAAAAAGCCAGTGAACTTGCGCATAAAATCTTTCCAGAGAGCCGTCAAGGAGCGCATTAGACATTACCGAAACGACCTCGGCCAGCCTCAGTTTCGTGAGTGAGCTAACACGCTGCGCGGGCCCTTCACGGCGGGGTGAAGGCAGAACAAAAGAATGATGAAAGAATAGCTAGATGGCCAAGACCCCAGCCCAGCGGGCAGCGAAGCACGGCGACAAAGCAACTCCTGGCCCGCTCGGTGCAAGCATTCCAGCAACGAATCCGAGCGCTCCGCGCAGCCCGGCCAAGGCGAAAAGCAATGGCAACTTGATCCTGATCGCCGGGGTGGTCGCCAGTGCCTTTTTGTTCTGGTACTTCCATCTGCTCACCCTGAACCAGCTGACCCAGCTCTCCGGTGGACTGGCCATGCCAGATTCAATGCCCTTCGGCTTCGATGCGGCCTACATCACGGACTTGAAAGCAGCGCTCAATGCCGATGCCCTCGGGCAATTGCAGTACGTGCACAAAACCGCAGGCACGTTGTTTCCCCTGGTCTTTGGCTTTAGCTGGTTGCTGCTGATTGGGCTCAACGTCGCGAAGCGCTCGCTGCGCTGGGTGCTGTGGGCCGCCCCGGTCCTTTTCGCCGTGGTCCAGCTGGTTGCCAATGTGGCGATTGACGCCATGCTGGCCAACAGTTCGGTTGATCCGAGCCAGGTCGGCTGGGCAAGCATGCTCACGATCGCTTCCTGGGTCTTGCTGTTGCTGTCCCTCATTGCCGCGGTTATTGCCTTCTCACCACTGGCTAAACGCAAGAAGTCTTAACCTTCGGACTGAGCACGAGCTAACCGTCGTTGCTGCCGCACGCCACGGGCGACCATCAGGCCAACCACGGCAAGCCCGATGATCAGTGGATAAACTATCAGCCGCTCAATAAGCCCGTCGGCGAAATTCGGTACTTTCAACAGCAGGGTAAAAATCGTAAAGCTCACCGTAGCTAGCCCCGAAATCAGGCCCAAGGCGAGGAGCAACCAACTCAGCGCGCTACGCTGATACCAAATCCACCAGAGCAAGAGCAGCGCAATGGTGCCTGCTCCGAAGAAGCTCATCGCCCCAATAAAGTGAAGCACCGCAATGGTGTCCTCCGGGAAGATCGCCAGCAGCACCACCCCTGCGCCAGAGATCACTAACAACCACCGTACCCAGGCTGCAGCTGTCAGCTGAGCTGGTTGGGCGCTGTTCAGCTTCGCGGCAACCCCCAATAAACTCGAACTCAGCAATAAGCCACCTAAAATCATCCCGGCGCCCTGCAGCCCCAACGAAGCGTTCATCAACCAGTTCAACGGCGAGCAGAGGTAGCGAGTGTTGTGAATACCGCAGTGGGCTGCCCCGAGGTCACTAATAACATTGAAGATCGCGCTATAAGGTTGGTTACCGGCCCACGCTGCCGCAACCACCGCCTCAGCTAAAAAGACCTGCACCACACTCATCACAGCCCAGGCACCAAAAAGGTTGCGAATCTGTGAGTTGCTGCTCGCCATCATAAAATCAGCGTAACGAAGCTTTCTGACAATATTCTGCATTCTTCGTTCTGCTCTCCTCGCTCTTCCATTCAGGTTGATGGCCGGCGGGTGACCAGTTTTGACCGGCAGCCTACGGGCCGGGTGTACTCTCAAGGTACGGAGTCATCGTGGCTCCCCGTAGAGGGAGTACAAATGGCCGATAAGTCGCCGCGGCAAGCCGCATCAAAAAAATCCACCAAATCGATCAAAGAAAAAAGAGCCGATAAGCGTGCTGAGGAAGCCGCGAAACATGATGCGACGCTGAGCGAGAAATCGACGAAGCCTAAGAAACGCTGAATTGATGAGTATGCTCACCCTCGGCGTTATGGCAACTTCTCGTAAACCCGACGAACGTCGCTTGCCGATTCACCCGGCGCATTTCGGCCGAATTGATCCCGAAGTGCGGCAGAGCCTCCTTTTAGAGACGGGCTATGGCGAGCGTAGCGGGATTTCAGACTCTCAATTGGCGCCGCTGGTCGGCGGTTTGCTGAGTCGGGATGAGCTGATCGCCCGCTCTGATGTTGTCCTGCTGGCTAAGCCCCAGCCCTCCGATCTGGCCGATTTGCGGGAGGGTCAGATTCTTTGGGGTTGGCCGCACTGCGTGCAGGACCGAGAAATCACGCAACTCGCAATCGACAAAAAGCTCACCCTGATCGCTTTCGAAGCGATGAATCACTGGGCTTCAGACGGTGGTTTCGGCCTGCATGTTTTCCACAAAAACAACGAGCTGGCCGGTTACTGCTCGGTACTCCACGCGCTGGCCCTAAGAGGCACCAGTGGTGACTACGGCCAGCGGTTGAGCGCCGTGGTGATAGGTTTCGGAGCAACAGCCCGTGGCGCAGTGACGGCGCTCAATGCGCTCGGCATCCACGAGGTGACTGTGCTGACCAATCGCGGGGTGGCTGCGGTCGGCTCCCCGATTCACTCGGTTCGAATCAACCAGTTTGATCACGACCCGAATGCCCCGTTCCTCAGTCATGTGATCAGTGACAAAGGCCGGATTCCGTTAGCCGAGTTCCTCGCAAAGAGCGACCTAGTGGTGAACTGCACCCTGCAAGACCCCGCCGCACCACTGATGTTCCTCACAGCGGACGACCTGCCGGAATTCAGGCCTGGTAGCTTAATCATCGATGTGTCGTGCGATCGCGGCATGGGCTTCAGCTGGGCGACTCCGACTTCATTCGCCGAGCCCATTTTCGAGGTAGGCGACCACATTAGCTATTACGGCGTCGATCACAGTCCTTCTTATTTCTGGAACTCCGCCAGCTGGGAAATCAGCGAAGCAATCCAGCCTTTCCTAGAACCGGTGATGGCGGGACGGCAGAGCTGGGCGGGAAACGATACGATCAGCCGGGCTATCGAGATTGACAGCGGCGTCATTAAGAATCAGGCGATCCTGGCATTTCAGCGACGGCTTCCTGACTATCCATATCGGTCCACGGACAATTTGCCATCCGATGCTGAACCGGTGGAGAGCGCCGGTCATTAGCAGGCAGTGCAGGGTTGCAGTTTCGGCCAAACCGACTCCAATGGTAGTGAGGATAGACACCGGGATCATAGACTTTTAGCATGCCGAATCCAGCTATCGTCCTAGTCTCCGATAAATACCTCGATGTGCTTGAGGAGCAATTCTGGCGGTACGGGCGGGATTATGACATCCATTCGGCCAGCAATGCTCAACAGGCTTTAGAAACAACCGAGCAGATCCGGGCAGCAGGCGGGCAGGTGGCACTTTATGTTGCGGACTCCCGCCTGGCTGATGCACATGTTTTGAAGGCCTTTCACAACTGGCGGGCCATCGTACCGACCGCCCGCCGCTTAGTCACCGCCCATATGGATCATTTCCGCGAGGACTCGGTGGCCTTGCGTCCAGGTCTGGCCAAAGGAAAGTTCGATGCTTTCCTCTTAATGCCACGAGGAGTGCGCGACGAAGAATTCCATACCGCAGTCACTGAGGTGCTCTCCGACTGGGGATCTACGGTTGCGGCACCCGAGGTCGAAACGGTGCGAATTATTAGCCCGGTATTGGACGGCCACACTATGGCAATCCGTGATTTCATGTACCGGATGGGTATGCCGGTGCGAACCTTCAGCCCAGAGAGCTCGGAGGGCCAGGAAGTGTTAGCTCAGCTGGATGGCCAGGAACCGAAATACCCGATTGTTCGCGCACTCGGCAGTGAGCCGGTCTGCGCACCGAGTGTGCACGACGTTGCGGTAGCGATCTACGGAGCGCCCAGCGATATCGACGTCGATCAGGTTGTTGACCTGGTGATCGTTGGCGGCGGACCGGCTGGGCTTGCTGCGGCCGTCTATGGCGCCTCAGAGGGTTTGTCGACGGTGGTCGTCGAGGCGGAGGCAATTGGCGGGCAAGCGGGCACCAGCTCAATGATCCGTAATTATTTGGGCTTCCCTCGGGGCATTTCCGGAATGCGATTAGCTCAGCGTGCGCGCAGCCAGGCCATTCGTTTCGGCACTCGGTTCTTCACCGGGTGGCCGGTGGAAGGAGTGTCGGTGGGCGACCGCGTACATACCCTGAAGACCGGTGGCGGTGAACTGCGGGCTAGAGCAGTGGTGATCGCCACCGGCGTCTCCTACCGAAAATTGCGAGTGGAAGCTATTGACTCACTGGTCGGCCGCGGCGTTTTTTATGGTGCTGCCATGACAGCCGCCCGAGAGATGGAAGATCAAGACGTTTTCGTCGTCGGCGGCGGAAACTCCGCAGGCCAAGCGGCAGTACACCTCTCCCGCTTTGCGCGTTCGGTGACGATTCTGATCCGACGGCCCTCGCTGGCCGCGACGATGTCCGATTATCTGATCAAGGAGCTCGAGTACAACCCAATGGTGACCGTGCGTAGTTGCTCCGAGGTGGTAGACGGCGGCGGCGAAGGGCGTCTGGAGTGGATCGAGCTCAAGGACACCACTACGGGCGAACTGAGCCGTCACCAGACCGGCGGCTTGTTCTTGCTGCTCGGGGCCGAGCCATTGTGCGACTGGGTGCCTTCAGAGGTCATCAAAGACGAGCGAGGTTTCGTGTTGACCGGCCGAGACGTGCCCAAGGAGACCTGGATCAACGGTGTTCCGCCCGGCAACCTGGCCACCACGGTGCCCGGAATTTTTGCGGTCGGTGATATTCGGGCTGGTTCGATGAAACGTGTCGCTGCCGCCAGCGGTGAGGGTTCCAGCGTGGTCCCGCTGGTACACAGCTGGATCGAAAGCCTCAACGAGGCCGAGGTGCCGAGTAGCTAAGCCAGTCCCGGGAGCACCATATTTTTGAGCACCTCGGCGCTCCCGGCGGTGTCCAGGGCCTCCTTGACCTGATCCAGCCCGAAGCGTCCGGAGACCAGGACGTCCAGATTGACCGCTCCGCTTTGCACCAAGCCGATGGCGGTTGGCCAGGTATTGGCGTAGCGGAAGACTCCGGTGACCAGCAGTTCGCGGTTCTGGATGGTGGAAATCGGTAGCGCATAATCATCGGCTCCCATGCCCACCAGCACAGCGCGTCCGAGCGGAGCCAGGGCGCGGATGCCCGCGACGACGGCGGGAGCGGCACCGGAGGCGTCAAAGAACACGTCGAAGCGTGGCTCTTCTGGCTGCTCGCCGCGCCGTGGATCATAGCTCGCGGTGGCACCCAGTTGCTCGGCGAGCGCGAGCCGCGCGGCGTCGAGATCGCTGACCACAATCTCGGTGGCACCGTAGGCGGCTGCTACTTGGACTAGCACCAGGCCGATCGGACCGGCCCCGGCAATCAGCACCTTGTCGCCGACAGTGAGTTGAGCCTTTTGGGCCGCCGCAATGCCGACGGAAAGCGGCTCAAGTAAGGCGGCGGCATCGTCGCTCATGCTCTC
The DNA here is from genome assembly GCF_000950575.1 of Psychromicrobium lacuslunae. Lineage (NCBI taxonomy): Bacteria > Bacillati > Actinomycetota > Actinomycetes > Micrococcales > Micrococcaceae > Psychromicrobium > Psychromicrobium lacuslunae. The sequence goes on along the minus strand of NZ_CP011005.1, from coordinate 3,482,437 downwards.
CGGTATTCGATGGGCAAAAACCGAGGGAATGCTGACATATTCGGCAAAGGCGCCGTCGATCGGCGGCGTGGCGTAGAACTCGATATCGGGGTCGAGGTTGTAGTGGCCAGAGAGGCTCTGCGCCGAATCAAGGCGCGGGCGCTGCGGTTCAATGGAAACCCGTTCACCGATCCGTCGTGGATCCACCGCCTCGCCAGCGGCAACAATCCGACCAGCCGCCTCATGTCCCAGAACCATTGGCTGCTCGACCACGAAGTCTGCGATCCGGCCATGTCGGTAATAGTGCACATCGGAGCCACAGACGCCAACCGAGGACACCTGCACCAATACATCGTTGGTAGCTACTGGCGGCACCGGGCGCTGCTCAATGACGAGTTCCAGCGCCGGAGTGAGCACGCTGGCGCGCATCGTGGCGGGAACCTCCGGGCGGCGGGAACCTTGCGAACTTGCATCTGCGGGCTGCAAGTCTTGTCCAGGTTCTTGCTGAGGTTGTTCGTTAGGTTGTTGGCTCATCGCTGCGGCACTCCCGGATCGGCTTGACCGGCTTCGCCTGGTTCCTGACCTTCAGTGTCTGGATCGCCAGGAGACGGCATTGACGCCGCTCGTTCGAGTTCCTGCTGGATCTCCGCCTTAGCGGCGGTGGCAGCTGGTAGGTAGATTTCATCGATTACCCCGAGCGAGGAAACCCGAGCCTTGCGAGCCCGCACCGCTAGCCAGCCCAACGCTGCCATCATGACGGCGAAGCCGAGGAAAATCACCAACACGGTCCAGAAAACATCCATCGTTCAATCGTAATCGGTGAGCTTGCGGGTCGGCCTGGCAAGGTTGCTGAACCGATTGGCTGAGGCGGTCGGATGGAATCGCTGGACGCCCCGGCGCAGCGTGATTGGCTTCGTGAGCTTGGCGCCGGCTGCGGTAAGCTTGCTCTGGTGTTTCAGCCGTCCGCTGCGGTTTCCCCGCGGCAGCTTGGCAGCACACCGAGGAATCTAACGATTCCGGCCTCTGTAGCTCAGCAGGATAGAGCGTCCCTCTCCTAAAGGGAAGGTCGTGGGTTCGAATCCCGCCAGGGGCACCACATTAATGTCTTAAGCTGAAACTGTGTCAGCAGTCAGTTCCCCGTACCCAGTTCCGGCCACGCCATCGGAACTTACTGATCTAGCCGCCTTCTTGATCGGCAACTGGCAGGTCAAGCGAACTTTATTGGAGCGCAGTACCGGACAAAACAGCGACTTCGACGGCATCCTGCAGTTCAGTCCAAGCGCCGACGGCGGCCTTCGCTACCACGAGGAAGGCACCCTGCTTTGGGGCGCCACGGAGCAGGTTCCAGCGGATCAACACGATCAGCAGCCGATGCTTGCAACCTTGCCTCGGGGCACCGCCGCCGCGGGCTACCGGGTTCCCGCCAAACGTGACTACCTGCTACGGGCCACCGATGATCCGGCCGTGCTTGATTGGTACTTCGATTACGGAGTCTTCTTTCACCGGCTTGACCTGCGCTCGGGGCACTGGACGGCCGAGCATCCTTGTTCCGCTGACCTCTACCGGGTCGACTACACAGTGCTCGACCCGGATCAGTTGGAGGTTGTCTGGGATGTTGCCGGGCCTCGTAAAAACCAGCACATCGCGTCCAGCTGGACCCGGATCAGCTAAACCTCCCGCGAGTTCGCGGTTTTGTCTCGAATTCGCTAGTAATTACTAACGAATTCGAGACAGCTTAGCGAACTCGCGAGGGTGGGTAGGAAAGGGGCGAGGCGCCGAAGGAGTGCACCGCTCAGGCCTTCGGGCCGACCTCCGCGACGTCGGAAGCGGCTACCTCAGCTACATCTGAGGCGCCCTGGGCGAATTGGGTGCGGTACAGCTCGGCGTAACGGCCCTCGGCGGCTAGCAGTTCCTCATGCGTGCCACGCTCCACCACATTGCCGCCTTCCACCACCAGAATCGAGTCGGCTTCCCTAATGGTGGAGAGCCGGTGCGCGATGACCACGGCGGTGCGTCCCTCCAGCGCTTCGCCGAGCGCTGCCTGCACCGCTGCCTCATTGGTGGAATCCAGCGCCGCGGTTGCCTCGTCGAGGATCACCACGGCCGGTTGCACCAGCAGTAGCCGGGCAATCGTCAGGCGTTGTCGCTCACCACCGGAAAGCCGGTAGCCACGCTCCCCCACCACGGTGTCCAGACCGTCTGGCATCGAAGCGATCAAGTCTGCCAAGCGAGCACGACGCAGTGCCGACCAAATGTCTTCCTCGCTGGCCTCAGGCTGGGCGAGAAGCAAATTCGAGCGGATCGACTCGTGAAACAGATGTCCGTCTTGGGTCACCATGCTCATCGAGGCGCGCAATGAATCGAAGGTGGTGTCCCGAATATCCACACCACCAATCCGGACCGCGCCGGAGTCGACGTCGTAAAGCCGGGAGAGCAACTGAGCGATGGTTGACTTACCGGCGCCGGAGGAGCCGACCAGGGCAACTGTCTCGCCGGGCTTGGCCACGAAGCTGACGCCATGCAGCACTTCCTCGCCGCCGCGAGTGTCCAGGGTAGCGACCTCCTCAAGAGAGGCCAGCGAAACTTTGTCCGCGGAGGGATAGCCAAAGCGGACCTGATCGAATTCCACCCCGAGCGGTCCGGCGGGCAACGGCCGGGCATCTGGTTTCTGCTGGATGAGCGGTTTCAGATCGAGGATCTCGAAGACCCGGGCGAAAGAAACCAGGGCACTCATAATGTCTACTCGGGCGCTGGCCAGCGCGGTCAGCGGCGCATAAAGCCTGGTCAGCAACAGTGCCAGCACCACCACGTCGCCGGCGGCAAGATCGCCACGTAGCGCAAAGTAGCCGCCCAAACCATAAACCAGGGCGAGCGCGAGCGCCGAGACCAGGGTCAGCGCGGTGACGAAGACGAACTGCATCATGGTGGTTCGCACGCCGATGTCTCGCACCCGGCTGGCCCGCATCGCGAACTCTCGAGACTCATCGGCAGGACGGCCGAAAAGCTTCACCAGAGTGGCTCCAGGCGCGGAGAAGCGTTCCGTCATCTGGGTGCTCATACTCGCGTTCAAGTTCGCTGATTCCTTGCGCAAGCCAGCAACCCGTCGACCGAAACGTCGCGCGGGCAGCAAGAAGATCGGCAGCAACACCAGCGATATCACGGTGACCTGCCACGAGGTACCGAGCATCACGATCAGCGTCAGCACCAGAGTGACCAAGTTACTCACAATGCCGGAGAGCGTGCCGCTGAAAGCCTGCTGGGCACCAATCACATCACTGTTCAATCGGCTCACCAACGCGCCGGTCCGGGTCCGGGTGAAGAAGGCAATCGGCATCTTCTGCACATGATCGAAGACCTTGGTGCGCAGATCAAGAATGACGTCCTCCCCCAGCCGTGAGGAAAGCCAACGCACCAGCAAACCAACCCCGGCGTCGGCGATGGCAACCAGGGCGATCAGAGCGGCCAGGGTCAAAATCAGTTGCAGGTCGGTGCGCGCCACAATGGCGTTCACGATCTGCCCGGCGAGCAGCGGCGTGGCCACCGCAATAAAGGCAGAGAGCACCGAAAGAGCCACGAAGATCACCAGCCGCCAACGGTATGGTCCGGCGAAGGCGAAGGTCCGTTTCAGGGTGTCTTTTTTGATGCCACCTTCGTCGGTTTTGGCTCCCGCTGTGCTCCACAACGAATGCCAGGCAGCATTTTCCATACTCACGGCGAATCCCCGTCTCTCTCGACTCAATCAGTAACGTAGCGCCTTACGCTGACAGTTTGTTCCTAAAACTGAGAATATCTTCGTCATCTTGAGAAATATAAGCGCCCGACTAAAGCGTTAACGGTGATAATGTCGCACGCTGGACCACGCGACTGGCACGGTGCCTAACAAAGGATTTGAATGTCACTGACGAAACCCCGAAAACTTCTGGCAATTGGCTTGCTGCTCAGCCTGGGCTTGGCCGTCGCCGGTTGCTCCAGCAGCCCAGCCAGCGGCACTGATAGTTCGCTCAGCGATGTCACTAGCAAGGGTGAATTGGTGGTCGCCACCGAGGGAACCTACAAGCCCTTCAGCTATCACGAGGGCGGTTCCGGCGCGTTGACCGGCTACGACGTCGAGATCGCCGAGGCGGTCGCAGCAAAGCTTGGCGTGAAGGCCAAGTTCCAGGAGACCCAGTTTGACGGCATCCTGGCTGGTTTGGATGCAAAGCGCTTTGACGTGGTGGCGAATCAAATTTCGATCAACCCCGACCGCGAGAAGAAATATGATTTCTCCAAGCCGTACACGGTCTCTTCCGGCGTTATTGTGGTCAAGGCCAGCAACGATTCGATTAAGAGTTTCGATGACCTCAAAGGCAAAACCACCGCGCAATCGCTCACCAGCAACTGGTACAAGCTAGCTCAACAAAGTGGTGCGACCGTGCAATCTGTGGAGGGCTGGGCCCAATCGGTGGCACTGTTGCAGCAAGATCGCGTTGACGCGGTAGTGAACGACAAGCTGACCTACCTGGACTTCGCCAAGAACACTCCCAACGCTGGCCTCAAAATTGCCGCCGAGACGACCGATAAATCATTGAGTGCCTTCACTTTACGCAAGGGGTCGACCGCGCTCACCGAGGCAATCAATAAAGCACTTGCCGACCTCAGCGCCGATGGCACGCTGAGCAAGATCTCAAAGAAGTACTTTGGCACCGACGTTTCCAAGTAACCTCGCGCTTCCCTGGCAAACAAGCTGGTACCGGCTAGGCTGAACCATGACCTGGGACTTGATCTGGAGTTCGCTCGGGCCGATTCTGCTCGGTGCCGTGCAGGCGACGATTCCGCTCGCGCTAGCCTCGTTCGCGCTCGGCTTGGTGATCGCCTTGGTGATCGCGTTAATGAGAATAAGCGGCAACGTTTTACTCTCCGGCATCGCTCGCTTTTATATCTCGGTGATCCGCGGCACCCCGCTGCTGGTGCAGCTCTTCGTGATTTTCTATGGGCTGCCGAATATTGGTCTGAAGCTTGAACCCTGGCCGAGCGCAATCATCGCGCTCTCGCTCAACGTCGGCGGTTACGGCGCGGAAGTTATCCGGGCCGCTATTCTCTCGGTGCCCAAGGGACAGTGGGAGGCCGGTCATATGATCGGCATGTCGCGCGCACAAACGCTACGGCGAATCATCCTGCCGCAGGCCGCCCGGGTCTCATTGCCGCCGCTGTCGAACACCTTCATTTCCCTCGTCAAGGACACCTCGCTGGCCTCGCTCATCCTAGTCACCGAGCTTTTCCGCCAGGCGCAGCAAATTGCCTCGGTGGGCGGCGATTTCATGGTTCTCTACCTCGAAGCCGCAGTAGTTTACTGGGTGATCTGCCTGGTCCTTTCCACCGTTCAATCACTGCTTGAAAAGAGATTGGATCGCTATGTCGCCCACTAGCTTCCGCCCGCAGAGCGGTGTCTTCCAGCCAGAAACGGTGCTGCGGGTCGCCGGTCTACACAAGGCTTTCGGTACCAACGAGGTGCTCAAGGGCATAGACCTGGAAGTACCTCGAGGTTCGGTGCTGGCTTTGATCGGCCCCTCCGGATCGGGTAAAACCACTGTGCTGCGGTCGCTGAACGGTTTGGAAACCCCCGACGGTGGCACCGTCACCATTGGTGCCACCTCGATCGACTTCTCACTCGGCGTGCGCAAACAAGCACGCGCAGAGCTGCGGGATCGTTCGGCCATGGTGTTCCAGCACTACAACCTGTTTCCGCATATGACCGTGCTGCAAAACGTGATTGAAGGCCCACTTCAGGTTCAGAAACGGGACCGCGCCGAGGTGGTGCCAGAGGCCGAAGCGCTACTGAACCGGGTGGGTCTGCTGGCCAAGAAAGACGCCTACCCCTTCGAGCTCTCCGGCGGCCAGCAGCAACGCGTCGGCATTGTCAGGGCCCTGGCACTGAAACCTCAGTTACTGCTTTTCGATGAGCCGACCTCGGCGCTGGACCCGGAGCTGGTTGGCGATGTGCTCGCGGTGATCAAGGAGCTCGCCGAAGAAGGCTGGACCATGGTGATCGTCACGCATGAGCTGGCTTTCGCGCGGCAAACCGCCGACCAGGTGGTCTTCATGGACGGTGGCGTGGTGGTGGAACGCGGCCCGGCTAGTGAAGTACTGAGCAACCCCCGCCAGCCTCGCACTCAGCAGTTCCTGGAAAGAGTGCTGCACAACTACTGATTGGCTGCCTCATTCATCGTTTCCGTGCCAGTAGCACCCATAAAAATTCCTCGCCGAAAAGCTGATCGGCAGTGATCTGCTGACGCATTGGCCGAAGCTCAAGCACCTCGAAATAAGGGAATTCACACTGAACGGATAGCTATTCCGCGCTCAGCACGACCAACTGCTGAGTCGCCCGGGTCATCGCCACATATCGGTCTACCGCGGCTTCAATACCTTCACCAAAATTCTCCGGTTCAAGCAGCACGACCAAGTCGAATTCCAAGCCTTTGACGAGCTCAGGACTCAATAGCCTGAGCCGTTCCGAAGCTTGAAGGCCGGTCGGTGCCTGAGCACTGATCACGCAGCCCACCCCTTCCTGGTGAGTGGCCAGCCAGTCGGTCATGATCCCGGACAATTCTGAGCTCATCCCATAGCGAACCGGGATGCCGCTGCTTCGAATCGAATGGGGCACATTGGCGTCCGGCAGCACACTGCGGATTACTGGTTCGGCCTCGATCATCACCTCTTCAGGGGTCCGATAATTAATGGTCAGCGAAGCCATTTCAATCCGGTCAAAACCAAGCCGTGCCAAACGTTGTCGCCAGGACTCAGCAAAACCGTGTCTGGCCTGGGCTCGATCGCCGACAATGGTGAAACTCCGGGAAGGGCAGCGCTGCAGAAGCATTTGCCACTGGGCATCGTTGAGCTCTTGAGCCTCATCCACCACAATATGCCCGAACGGGCCTGCCAGCAGGTCCGGATCGGGGCCGGAGACAGCGTCCTGATCCACCAGCGCGGCACGCAGATCTTGACCACGCAACATCGACATCACCTGCATTTCCGAATCATCGTTCGCGATGGCGTCCCTGACCACCTCGGACATCCGATTCCGCCCAGCCTCGGCGGCAGCCGCCTGGCGTTGTCGGCGCCGCGAAGCCTCCGGGTCACCAAGGCGCAATCGTGCCGCGTCGAGGAATGGTAAATCAGCATCCGTCCAGGGACTGCCCTCCGGCCGGCGCAGCGCCGAAAGCTGCTCCGATGAGAGCCACGGTGCGCTCATCCGCAAGTAAGCGGGCACCGACCAAAGATCTCCCACGATTTCGGCCGCCTCCAGCAAAGGCCAGGCTTTGCCGAAGCTGCGCACCAGTTCGCGGTTGCCGGCCAGCGCGCGGCGCATCCTGCTTTCCTGATCCTCGCTGGCGATGGCACAAGCGTCAAACTCGTCTACATCATCCTGCCAGTCGTCGAATGCATCCCGAAGCTTGTCCAGCAATATCCTGATGACTGCGTCCCAGATCTGGTCCCGCGCCTCATTATGGGCTGCCGCTGGCTCAGCTGCGTCGAAGCCCTCAGCCCAGTCGGCAGCGCTCAGCCAGACATCGGCCCAGGGGGTTTCCAGCAACATCCCCTCGGTAGGGGGTCTCTCATAAAGCGCGACGGCGGAATCAATCGCTTTGAGCAGTTCTGCCGAGGTCTTCAATGCCACCACCTGCGGGTCCAGCTCGGTGATCGCGGTAGCCCCCTCGGGCACGAAGTCGCGTAGCGTGCAAGTCTGCACCCCTTCCTCCCCCAGGCTAGGCAACACATCAGCCACATAGTTCAAATAGGGCTGATGCGGACCGACGAACAGCACATCACCACGGTGATGTTCCAGCCGCGGATCTGAGTAGAGCAGATAAGCGGTGCGATGTAAGGCGACCACCGTCTTTCCGGTGCCGGGACCGCCGTCAACCACCAAGGCTCCCCTTGAACCGGCCCGGATAATGGCGTCTTGGTCGGCCTGAATGGTGCCCAGCACGTCCCGCATCCGGGCCGAGCGATTATCGGCCAGACTGGCGATGAAAGCTGACTGGTCATCGAGAGCGGCCCGATTTTTCAATCCTTCCGGGGTGAAGACTTCATCCCAGTAATCAGTCACCCGGCCCCGTGTCCAGCGGTAACGACGGCGGCTCAGCAATCCCATCGGATTCGCGTGAGTTGCACCGAAGAAAGGCTCAGCTGCAGGTGCCCGCCAATCGAGCAAAAGCCTCCGCCCGGAGCCATCGGTAAGACCGAAACGGCCAATATACACTGGCTCAGCCTGGTCAATCATTGGGTCGGCATCCTCGCTTGCGGTGATCATGTAACCAAGGCATAAATCGAGTCCGAAACGGCGTAACGCGCGCAGTCGCGCACTAAGCCGATGAATCTCCTGATCGCGTTCCAGCGCCGCCTGGCCCTGGCCACCAGGCGCTTTACGCTCGGCTTCTAACTGCTCAGTAAGCTCGGCAATGCTGCTTTCCAGGCTCCGCTCAATCATCGCAAAGTGGACTTCATCGGGTTGGATGAGTTCCGGATCTGCTTTCGCAACGAGGTTTGCTGGCAGGTTGAAAGCGCTCAGATTCATGGTTGTGGTTCCTCGGCTCCGCTTAACGGTTCACTGTCTCGAGCCACAGCCAAGGGTTTCTCGGCCACGGACTCCATCTTCGACTGACCATTGTGCGCCACCACGGGGGCCTTGCCGCAAGCCCCCCTCTCGGGTATAAATTGAAAATGGAGAGGGAAATATCCCTCTCCATTTTCTGTTTCGGCTCACACCACCAACCCCGGACGCTCGTCCAGCCTTTGCAGGCCCTTGCGTGGCAGGTGGCGGCCGTGCTGGTTTAGCGCTTGAACCTTAGCGTGACCAATTGGAAGGGACGCAAGGTCAGTTCAACGGAATCCGCACCGAGTACCACGCCCACCGGAGCCGGTAAAGCTTCCTCCAGCAGATCGACGACCTCAACACCAGAGACCGGGTACCCTGCTCGGATCAAACCGGTGGAACGCTCCCCTAACGATTCGTACAGTCTGACAATCACGTCTCCCGAGCCGTCTTCGGCGAGCTTGACCGCCTCAACCACCAAGGCCGCGTTGAAGACGCTGAACAGCGGCTGCACCGCCTCGGCACCGGTAATGGTACGCGGTGCCAGGTTGGTCCGGTAGCCCTCCTCGACGGCGTCAGCGATCGCGGCACCTGGCCGGATACTCACCACTAACTCGTGCTCGCCCTGGTCGGTGAAGGGGTCGGGTGACTTCGGTGCCCGGAGCAGCGACAACCGCACTGTCGTGGTGGTGCCACCGTCAGCTTCGCGTACTGCCCGAGTGACATCGTGACCATAGGTTGAACCGTTGCTGACCGCGACCCCATAACCGGGCTCCGCGACGTGGATCCAGCGATGTGCGCAGATCTCAAACTTGGCGGTCTCCCACGAGGTGTTGGTGTGGGTGGGTCGGAAAACATGACCGAACTGGGTTTCTGAAGCGCTTCGGTCGGCACGGACATCCAGTTCAAAGCCCAACTTGAGTAGTTTCTGACTTTCCTGCCAGTCGATCTGGCTGGTAATGGTGAGCGAGGGTGAACCCGCCGAAAGGCTGATTCGCTGAGTGAGCGGCGAGGTACCGATCAGTCGTTCCACCACCACGACGGCGTCCCAGCCCGCACTTTCCAAGGTGACCGAGCGGGCCTCCGTGCAATCGGTGACATTATGCCGATAGAACTCGTCAATATCCCAGGCGTCCCAGGCATTCGGGGTGTCACGGTGCAATTCGAGATGGTTACCCGCTCCACCCGGTGCAATCGCCTCGCGTCCGCTGGCGTAGTCCATCAGCGAGGTGATCAGACCATTGGCATCGATCACCGCACGGATGATGCCATTGTCCAAAACATAGCCACCATCGGCCTCGGTCACCTCGACCGGAGTTTCAACACTCACCGAGGGAACGGCAGCGAGCGCCGGCACTCCGGAACGCTCATGCGGTGCCGCATTGAAAGTGAACTCGGTGTCCCCCTCGCCGACCAAAGTACGCATCGAGGAGGCGATGATCTCTTCCAGTTCCTTGGCTATCGCGGCGTAATTTCGCTCAGCATCCTGGTGTACCCAGGCGATTGAGCTGCCCGGCAGAATATCGTGGAACTGCTGAAGCAGCACCAGCTGCCAGAGTCGCTTCAACTCGGCCGCCGGATAAGCAACGCCCTTGCGCACCGTCGCGGTGGCCGCCCAGAGCTCGGCCTCGCGGAGCAGGTGCTCGCTGCGCCGGTTGCCCTTCTTGGTGTTCGACTGCGAGGTGTAGGTACCCCGGTGCAGTTCGAGATACATCTCACCGAGCCAGACCGGCGGGGCCGGGTATTCCGCCTGCGCCTGCTCGAAGAAGCTCTTCGCGCTACCCATCCGGACCTTGGGTGAGCCTTCTAAGGAAGCAGTACGCCGGGCAGCAGCGATCATTTCGCGGGTTGGACCGCCACCGCCGTCGCCCCAGCCAAAGGGAGCCAAGGAAACATTGCTACGCCCCTTCTCACGGTAATTGCTCTGGGCATGCGCGAGTTCCCGGCCGCTCAATTCGCTGTTGTAAGTGTCCACGGGCGGAAAGTGCGTGAACACCCGGGTACCGTCGATACCCTCCCATTGGAAGGTGTGGTGTGGCATCACATTGACCTGGTTCCAGGAAATCTTCTGGGTCAAGAACCAATCGATGCCGGCGGCATCAACGATTTGCGGCAGCGCTCCGGAGTAGCCAAACGAATCCGGCAACCAAGCTTCCTTGCAGTCGATGCCGAACTCGCGGCGGAAGAAGCTCTTGCCTTCCACAAACTGGCGAGCCATCGCCTCGCTACCGGGCATATTGGTGTCGGACTCAACCCACATCCCGCCAACCGGCACGAACTGTCCGGCCGCAACTTTGACCTTGATGCGTTCGAATAGCTCAGGATAGAACTCCTTGATCCAGGAGAGCTGCTGGGCCGAAGAACAAGAAAAAACGAAGTCCGGATACTCGTCCATCAGGGCGACCACATTGGAGAAGGTCCGGGCACATTTACGGATCGTCTCGCGTACCGGCCACAGCCAGGCCGAGTCAATATGCGCGTGTCCGGTGGCCACCACTTGATGTGCGGAGGCGTAGGCGGGTTGACTCAGCACTCCGGCGAGCGCTTCCCGACCGGCCTGAGCGGTCCCGGAAATGTCGTCGGGGTCCATCACATCGAGCATTCGCTCAAGTGCGCGGAGAATTTCATGGCGACGCGGCAATTCGGTCGGCAGCTCATGCATCAGCCCGGCCAGTGTCCAGACATCCTGGTTTAGTTCCCAAACGGTCTCATCCAGCTCGGCCAGTGTGACACCGCCAAAGGTGTAAATCGGCTCCTTGCCTGCGGTCGCCTTATCGCCCAGCGGGTTGGGCTGGAACGTCCAGCCCTGCGCGACGTCCGGGTTTGCTGCCGCCTCAATATAGAAGTCGATGCGGCCATCCTGACCGACCGAAAGCTGCTCAACGGGCAAATACTTATTACGCGGCGAAAGTGCCTTGACGATGCTGCCATCGGGCCGCCAAGCTATGCCCTCACATTGGAACCCGGGCATCTCATTGCTGTAACCAAGTTCGGCGACGATCTCCAGCCGAGCGCCGGACTTTGCGTAGTCTTCGGGTAGCTGACCGGTGACATGCAACCATTTAGTGCTCCACGGGGCGCCCCAAGCCTCGCCGTTTTGCACAGCTTCAAACTGTTGCGTGATCGCTTCGTCAAAAGGTACCGGTTCATCCGGAACCTGCCAACCGCTGACGGTCAGCTGAGTAGACCTCAAATAGAGAGCTCGTTCCAGCCGTTCTCGGATAAACCGGTCTAGTCGAGCCTCGGTCAGGCGACGATCATCGTGCACAAGTGTCTCCTATTAAGACAGTAGGGGGTTTTGTCTCTGATAATGATTTAATTGAGCCTAATCGGCTTTGAAAGAATTGCCAACGCATCGGCGATTCCAGCCTATCCACAGAACTCGAACGGCAACAAGGCACGCTGAAACAGTGTGGACGGTCTTTTTCTAGCCCTCAGCCAGCTCGATTCGTTCGGCTCCGGCATAGATGTTCAGCGAGTTTCCCCGGCTGAACCCCACCAGTCCCATTCCTACTTCCTCGGCCAGTTGCACCGCTAAGGACGAAGGTGCGCTCACCGCGGCCAGCAGAGGAATCCCCGCCATCGCAGCCTTCTGCACCAGTTCGAAGGAGGCCCGGCCAGAAACCTGAAGCACCGTCGAGGTCAGCGGCAAGCTGCCCTGGCGCAATGCCCAACCGATAACCTTGTCTACCGCATTATGTCGGCCGACATCTTCCCGCAGGCAAAGCAGTTCACCGTCCAGGTCGAAAAGTCCGGCGGCATGCACGCCACCGGTCTTAGCGAAAAGCCGCTGCGCCCGCTTCAGGCGCTCCGGCAAGTCCGCCAGAATAGGCAGTGGAATACTGACTGACTGTTCCAAGGTAGCGAACCTTGAGTCTTTCCGAACCGCCTCAATGGAAGCGGTGCCGCAGATTCCGCAGGAGCTCGTGGTGTAGACGTGACGGTGCAGGTCGGGCACTCGCACATCTGGTCGGAGTTGAGCTTGCACCACATTAAAGGTTTGCTGGCCATTCTCGTCTTCGCCAGCACAGAAACGCAGTGAGATGAGTTCTGCCGGATCGGCAATTACCCCTTCAGAGACCAGGAAACCCGCGACCAGGTCGAAATCATCACCTGGCGTCCGCATTGTCACGGAGAACGGATCATCACCAATCCGCATCTCTAGGGGCTCCTCAGCCGCCAGCTGGTCCTCGCGTTGCACCGTGGTCACCGTGAGCTGTTGCTCGGCTGATTCGTCCGAATTCAGCCGTACCTTGTGAATCCGTGCCCTTTTTGTCAATCTACTCACCCCTTCAGCCTAAACCCGGCGTTAGAGTGAAGTATGAGTAAAGCACCGCGCGAAGGCATCGATGAAGCTGAACTTCGCATTTCTGTCCCGAAAAAGACGGCCGTCGGCATTCCCGGCATTGTGCATGCCCTGCAGATTTCACTCGAACAAATGGGGCCACTTCGCTCGGCCGAGACCCTATTGCGGGTTAATCAGAAGAAGGGCTTTGACTGTCCCGGCTGCGCTTGGCCAGAAGCCGAGCGTCGGCACATCGCCGAATTTTGTGAGAACGGGGCAAAAGCGGTGGCGGAGGAAGCCACTAAGCGTCGAGTATCTGCAGCTTTCTTCGCTGAGCATTCGATTGCCGAACTCTCTCAGCAGGACGACTACTGGCTGGGCCAGCAGGGCCGATTGACGGAGCCCATGCTGCTTGAGGAAGGGGCCAGCCACTATCGACCGGTCGACTGGGATACCGCCTTTGGCCTAATCCGCGATGAACTGCGGGCGATGGAAACCCCCGATCAGGCGGTTTTCTATACCTCCGGCCGGACCAGCAATGAGGCAGCTTTCGTCTACCAGTTGCTGGTCCGCGGTCTGGGCACCAATAATCTGCCGGATTGTTCGAATATGTGTCATGAATCCTCCGGTTCGGCGCTCGGGGAGACCATCGGCATTGGCAAGGGTTCGGTGTCGCTTGAGGACGTGCACCAGGCCGAGTTGATTCTGATTGCTGGGCAAAACCCTGGCACCAACCATCCACGGATGCTCTCCGCGCTGGAGAAAGCCAAGCGAAACGGCGCTCGCATTATTGCCATTAACCCGCTGCCCGAGGCCGGCCTGCTGCGCTTCGAGAATCCGCAGACGGTGCGCGGGCTGATCGGCGGCGGTACCGCCATCGCCGACGATTTCTTGCAGATCAAACTCGGCGGTGACCAAGCCTTATTCCAGGCGCTCGGTAAGTGCCTGCTCGACGCCGGTGCGCTGGATCAGCAGTTCATTGACGAATACACCACCGGCTTCGAGGAGTATCGCGCTGGCCTGGCGGAGCTCGATTGGGCTGCCGTGCTAACAGCCACCGGGCTGAGCGAAGCGCAAATCAGATCGACTGCCCAGGCACTGATTGGCTCCCAAAAGACGATCGTCTGCTGGGCAATGGGATTGACTCAACATAAGCATTCAGTCGCCACCCTCCGGGACGTCGTCAATCTGCTGCTTTTGCAGGGGAATATTGGCAAAGCGGGTGCTGGTGTCTGCCCGGTGCGTGGGCACTCAAATGTGCAGGGCGATCGCACCATGGGCATCTTTGAGCGGATGCCCGAATCATTCCATCAGGCCCTCGATACCGAATTCCACTTTGAGTCGCCGCGGAAGCACGGCTTCGACACAGTGGCGGCAATCCGGGCGATGGCCGCAGGTCAGGTCCGTGTCTTCATCGGGATGGGCGGCAATTTCGTCCGCGCCACCCCCGACACCGAAGTGACCGAAGCGGCGCTGCGATCAACAAGCCTCACCGTTCAGATCTCCACCAAACTTAATCGCTCGCACCTGGTCACCGGGCGGCGGGCGCTGATCCTGCCGACCCTTGGCCGGACCGAACAGGATCAGCAGAGTAGCGGTGCGCAACGCGTCACGGTAGAGGACTCAATGAGCGCCGTGCACGCATCGCAGGGCCGACTCAAGCCTGCCTCCGGGCAGCTCCGTTCCGAAGTCGCCATCGTTGCGGGGCTGGCCCAACTGCTTTTCACCGATGAAGCAGACCAGCCGCTGCCGGGCGCGCCGCGGGTAGATTGGTCCGGCTTAGCCGCAGATTATTCACTGATCCGACGTCATATTTCCGCGGTGGTACCAGGTTTCTCCGATTACGAAGAGAAAATCGACAAGCCTGGCGGCTTTGTGCTGCCACACGGGCCACGAGACGCTCGACGTTTCAGTACACCAAGCGGTAAGGCGGTGTTCACCGCCAACCAGCTGGAATACCCGCAGGTTCCGGAGGGACGCTTGCTGCTCCAAACCCTCCGTTCGCACGATCAGTACAACACCACCATCTACGGCAAGGACGATCGTTATCGCGGCGTCCGCGGCGGTCGGCGAGTGGTTTTCATCCATCAGGCCGACCTTGACGAGCGTGGCCTATTAGCCGATGAATTAGTGGATCTGATCTCGGAGTGGCGGGACCCGAAAACGGACGAGTACAGCGAGCGCCGGGCCACCGCTTTCCGGGTGATTCCCTACTCCACTCCACGGGGCTGCGCGGCCGCCTACTATCCGGAGACCAACGTGCTAGTGCCCTTGGAGTCGACTGCCGACGTCAGTGGCACCCCGACCTCAAAAGCGGTCGTGATCAGGCTGGAACGGCATAGCAGCTGACTGCTTACTTCAACTCAGACTTCTGAGCAGGGGCTGGCTTAGAGTTTCCAGGGCAGCCGTAGCGCCTGTACCGGCTCTCCCATCCGGACGCCATGCGGCGGCATGATCAGGACGCCGTCGGCTTCGGCTAGCCCTCGCAGCATTGCCGCCTCAGCCTTGTTCACCGGGGAGGCCAGGCCGTAGAGCTCACGATAGGGCATTAACCGGGTCCTTCCAGCGAGTGGCTCAATCGCCACACCGGCGGCAAGTTCAAAGGTTTCCGGACGTTGTTCGCCGTTCAGCCCGGCGAGTAAAGGTTCGGCCAGCGTCAACAAGGCCATGAAGGCGGCCAACGGGTTTCCCGGCAAACCCACTAAGTATCGTGGACCGGAGCCAGCGCCGTTGGCCGGTAGCGTCGCCAGGATGCTGGGCCCTCCCGGACGCATTGCCACCCCGTCAATCAGCAATTCTCCGCCCAGCTGGCTGATCGCGGTGTGCAGATGGTCAGCGCTTGAACTACCGGTACCACCGGTGGTGATCAGCACGGTGGCCTCGGACTTCTCCAGGGCCTCGGTGGTCTCGAGCAGATCATCACTAAGTCGTCGCTGACCGAGCACGGTACCCCCGAGAGATTCCAGCACAGCAGCCAATTGTGGGCTAAAAACATCACGCACCTGGCCGACTTCTGGGATGCCGTGCCCAATGACTTCGTCTCCGGTGAAGAACAACTCGACTCGCGGTCGGCCGCTGACTCGCAGCACATCTGCTCCAGCCAAAGCGGCGAGCGCTAAAGCCGGTGGGCTTAATTCGGTGCCCACCGGCAGCAGGAGTTCGCCCGCGGACGCTTCCTGACCGCTACGACGAATGTGCTGACCACTGCGTGGTTCACCGGGCTTAGCTTCAGGGCTCAGGTTCAGCACCGGTAACCCTTCCTGGTCGGTCGTCACCAGACCGCTCTCGCTACGCAGCACTGCTTTTGCCCCCAACGGCAAGTTCCCGCCGGTCAGAATAGCACTGGCTTGACCGGGAAAGAGCCGCTCACCGGCCGATACGAAAATCCAAGGCGGACTGCCGTTGACGGCCCAGCCGTCCATCGCAGAAGAGTCGAAATGTGGGATGTCTTGCGCGCTGAACACCGCTTCGCTGAGGACCCGGTTCAGGGCAGCGGCAAGCGGCAAGCTTTCCTCGGCGACGCGGTCCGCACAGTCATAGGCGATCTGACGAGCCACCGCCCATTCGTGTTTCAGATGGATCTCAGCCATTGCGGGCGGCAACCGCTTCCCTGGCCGTTTCGATGGCGGAGCGGAGCGCAAGCTCATCCGAGGCCTGGCCACTGCCGGCGGCTAAGCCTGCGGCGAATCCAGCAATAAAAGTTGTCAACGGGGCAGCCGGTCGGACGATGCCATGAGCGGCTCGACCCGCCAGGCCGAGAATCGCAGCGCTATCGAGCGGGGTGCCGCTAATTTCAAACTTTGCCAGCAGCTCCTTACACCAGTTATCGAGAATTTCTTGCTGGTCTTCAGCCTGCTGCTGCGGACTGCTTTGTTCCACGGCTCACTCCTTGATAATTCCCCAGCGCTGTGCGCTTGGCCAGTCGTCGATGTCCTGGCTCAGCTGGTCCGGCGCCAATACTCTGGCTAGCTCAAGCCTAGCAAGCACCGCACGAAGCGATGGCGCTTTCGAGTCCGGGCCTGTTCCCTGAGACTCGTGGTGGCAGGCTGCGCTCAGAGCAGCCCGACCGTAAAGACCAAATAATGGTTGGTCGTAACCCGCTGAATCAATCAGGATTGCGCCGTCTCGGGCTGTCCGAGCGTCGAACAGCAGCCGCAGTCCCGCCGAAACCTCAACCAAGTCACTGGCAAGGAGTAAAACTCTTTCCTGCTGTACGCCCTGCAAACCTGCGGAAACGGCTGCCACCGGCCCGGCGAAGCTTGGTTCTTCGCGTGCCCAGCTCAGTCGTGAAGAACTGTGCGATTCAGGGATCGCCCGGACTAGTTGTTCTCGGTCGCCGACCACGACGATGCGCTCAGGCGCGGGATGAAGCAACTCAAGTTCGCCTAACAGCGCCGCCAGCAGTGATGAACCATTTCTGATCAAAGCGGGTTTGAGCACTCCACCCATCCTGCTGCCCCTGCCACCGGCCAACAGGATGGCGGCAAAGGGCTCAGGCAGCGAATTCACTGAGGAAGGGATCCCATTCCGGTGTGGGCTTCTCCAGTTCACGGATCTGCCATTGACCACCACGAGGCGGACGTGGGGTGAGGCGTAGCTGCCAGTTCATTTCGGCAGGGGTGTGATCGCTCTTAAGGTTATTGCACCGTAGACAACAAGCCACCAGATTCTCCCAGCTGTGCGCGCCACCTCGGGACTTGGGCTGGATGTGATCAATGGTGCTGGCGGCTTTTCCGCAATAACCACAGCGGTGATTATCGCGACGTAACACCCCGCGCCGGCTGACCGGTGTGGCCCGGTCATAAGGTAGCCGGATGTATCGATTCAGCAGGATCACCGATGGCCGTCCGAGAATCTCCTGCGCCCCGACGACTGGTTCATCGCCTTCAGCTAAAACAGAAGCTTTCCCAGCCAGCACAAGGATCAGCGCCCGGCGGAACGTGACAACCGCTAGGGGTTCGTAACCAGCATTCAGAACAAGAGTACGCATCGGCGTTGTCCCTCTTCGCTGACCTGGAGTCATTCGGCGGAGCCGGCTGCCCTGCCGCAGCCCCAGATCTTGAACTCAAGATAAGCCTAGGCGGAACAGCCCAGAATCAACGAATTCAATACCGCCGTGGCGGGGTGTGTCGAGAAGAATTCACCCGGCAGAAACCTTCTGGAGAGACAAAGCACCCGCACCGATGATCGGTGCGGGTGCTTTGAAGTGTCTGTTAAGCGGAGCTTAGTGACCGATAGCGATGAAGACCGGTCCGCTACCCACGTGAGCGGAGAAGACTGCAGTGGTGTAGCCATTCCAGCCGCCGTGCACAGCCTGACCATTGCCAACGTAAACAGCAATGTGAGCCTGGCCGCCACCGCCATTTGCGTAGTAGATCAAATCGCCGGGCTGAGCTTCGGATTCGCTGATGGTGCGACCCAAGGAGAGGTAGCCAGCCGGCCAGCCGTGGTAGAAAATACCAGCAGCAGCGAGCGAGTTACTTGCCAGCGCGGTGCAGTCCTGAGCGACGCCCAGCTGAGCATAAGCGGCGGCAGCGATGGTGGCGCCAATGCCACTCTTCTGGCTTGCCGGCTTAGCAGCCGCAGCTTGCGTGGTCTTGCTTTCCTGAGTGGCGGCCGGAGTAGCTACCGGAGCAGCCTGAGCTGCGGGCTGGCTTGCCGCGGTCTGGGCAACCGGTTCAGCGACCGGAGCCGTGGTGTTACTCTCAACCTTGACAACCGGCACGACTGCAGCCGGAGCAGAGGAGGAAGCCTTCGGGCTCTCAAAGCTGATCTGCACCTTCGAGGAAGCAGTGACGCCCTGGCTAGCAGCCTGAACCTTCAACGTTGAGGTGTTGGTGTCACGCTGAACCTCGCTGGGCTGAGCCGCATTGGCAGCAATCCCGGTGGTCAAGACCAGACCCGAAGCGGCGGCGATGACAGCTGCTTGACGGCCGACCCCACCGGCATTGTCACTAACAGCTTTAGCGATCACAGCGATCGAACTGGTCTTCGTGGCCTCGGCGCGGTGCCGGGCGATCCCTTCACGATTGCTCATCGGTCTCTCTTTCAATTCCTCATTGGTTACGGATGCGATGTTGTTGCGTTCACTACGTGGAGTTTTTGTCTGCGAGCCCCACACCCGCGTTCACAGCTAAGTCAAAAAGTTTTGGGCCGCTACGGCATGGTGTAGAACACCGCGGAACCGACAGCGTTGACAGCGGTCAGCTGAGTTCCGTCGGAAGGATTCAAAGCACCAATCTCCATGCCGTTTCCAACGTAGATGGCCACGTGGGAGCCGCCGTTCTGGACGACCAGATCGCCGGGCTTAGGCGTCGAGGTCTGCACCATCACACCCCACTGATTAGTGCGCGGGATTGAGATACCAGCCTGGGCGTAGGCCCACTGGACGAATCCGGAGCAGTCCCAGCCGGTCACCGGGCTGGTGCCGCCGTAAACGTAAGCATGACCGATACCAGCATAGGCGCTAGCGGCAACTCCCGAGAGGTTGCCGGAGACGGCTGGCGCCTTGGCAGTCTCGGCCTTTGCTTCAGCCTGAGGGGTTTGAGTGGTCTGGCTTGCCGTAGCAGGCTTGCTGGCAGCGGGAGCAACTGGCTCGACCTTTTCTGCCTGGGCTGCGACTTCATTGACCTCGACGGTGGAGGTGGCAGCTGCCTGTTCGAACTTTAGATTGAGATTCTTGGCCGCCGAGACGGTCTGTGCGACATCGCTCGTGGTCCGAGTCGCGTCTTGCGCGGCGGTGGAGTCGGCGTTGGCCGCGAGTGCCGGTAGGCCGATGCTGGTCACTAGACCAGTTGCTACCGCAACTACCGCTGCTTGCCGACCAAAGCTGCCAGCGTTTGAAGATACCGCTTTAGAGATATTTCCGAGACGGTTGTTGCTGACCTTGGCCGCGCGGTGGCGACCGATAGATGCCTTTGAAGACACGTTTGACCTCTCCCAAAGCCTGCGAGGTAAGCTGTCGGATTCGGATGGGAGTCACCCGGCCGCTTTAGATTCTGAACCTAAGTTCTCGAACTTCAGCGGCTTCACCCCAAGGACTTCTAAGAAGCCCGTATGTGGTTCCCCCGTCTCTGCCAGACGAATGTTGCGAACGGACCTCAGAGTAATGGCAGAGTTAGGCTAGCTACCCCGAGAGCGCCAGACTCCTATCAAGCTTGGCGCAGGAACAACGCTACAGCAGGTTCGCGAGAATGTCACATTCTGATCACGGAAAAGTGATCTGGACGGCAACTCTGTGACCTTTTAGTAATTACTCCACTGTCGAGTCTTGCGCTGACCGGGGGTTTTAGTAGCCATCCCGCGCAAAAAACGGAGATAAATCAGAACCTGTGAAACTAGAAGTTTTGTTACAGCCAGCCCATTGGGTCAACAGTTTTGTCGTTAATCATCACTTCGAAATGCAGGTGGCAACCGGTTGAGGCACCGGTCGTCCCACTGAGCGCGACCTTGTCACCGCGCTCCACTTTCTGCCCCACCTTGACCAACAATGAGCTGTTGTGGTTATAGCTAGTGGACAGGCCATTGCCATGATCGACAACCACCCGGTTGCCGCCTCCGCCTGAATGCCAGCCGGCGAAGGTCACAGTGCCGCCAGCAGCAGCATAAACATCTGTGCCGCAAGCAATCGCAAAGTCTTGACCGGTATGCAACTCGCCCATCGCGCCGGTCAGCGGGTTCACTCGATATCCGAACGGAGAACTTGGTACTAGCTTCGTCAAGGGCGCGGAAAGACTACCCTTAGCGGCTGCGGGAGCCACTTTCGCAGCTGAGACGCTCAAGGCCTGGTGCAGCTTGCCGTCGGGGTCCATGCTGCTAGTCGAATTCGGCCGACTGAAGCTCAGTTCGACGCCGGGGTCGGCGCTGACTGGCCCGGAACCGCTCTGCGCCATCGGCGTGGTCGAAGATGCCGGAGCGATACTGGCGCCAGCGCTAGGAATCAGCACGGCGAGCGCTAAGGAGGCCGCTGCCAGCCCAATGCCGGTGCGTTGCAGAACTTTTGGGGAGGTCAGTGAAGTCAGCGAAGTCAGCGAACTCCGTTGGGTAGCCACTGCGGCGGCACGACGACGACCCCGCTCGGCAGGCGCTGCCGGCAGGGCGGCGAAAAGCTCCGGACGTGCAACCTCGACTCGTTGCCGAGCGCGCCGCGCAGCGTCGCGGGGCCGCAAAGGCAGGGGCACGGGAGTAGCCATCGAAATATCCGTCGAGGCGTCGGGCAGCGCACTGCGCTGACGAACAGCATCATTGAGTGGTTGCACAGCGCTACGCCGACCGTGACGTGGGAGTCCTGATTCGCTCAAGGAGACTTTCTTCCTCTCTCAACACTTGCGAGGTTAGCTGTCGGATTCGGATTAGAGAGCAATCCGGTCCCTGGGCGCGATGGCAGAGCCATCTTGACCAAGAACTTCACCCCAAGACTGTCCAGATGGACAGCCGGTTTTGGTTCCCCCGTCCTTGCCTGTATTGCTAAAGGTCCGCAGCCAGAGGCAAGGCTCAGTGCTGGCTGGGACGCCGCCAAGATCACGACGACAAGATGCAACTATACGTCATCTCGACGCTTTATAACAGTTCGTTATATAGCTAATCGATGGCGACAAAGACATGAACCGCGACTTCCGGCGGCAGCTCCAAGGCCCCTTCAACACCCGGTACCCGCACCGAAATGTACTCGCCCACCTGCTCAAGGGAGATCTCTACCCCCGGCTTTAAGCCAGCCTCCTCGAATTGGCCGAGCAGTTCAGGATCCACCTGAATACGCTCTGATAGCCTGCCGATGACCACCTTGGACTCCGGCTGGTATTGCTCCATCGCTGAAACCATGTTGACTACGCCCTCGGTGAATTCCCGAGCCTTGTGTCCACCAAAGGATTCCAGGCCAGGAATCGGGTTACCGTACGGCGAATCCTCTGGCTTACCTAGCAGCTCGAAGAGGCGCTCCTCAACCTGCTCACTCATCACGTGCTCCCAGCGACAAGCTTCCTCATGCACATAGGCCCAGTCGAGCTTGATCACATCGGAAAGCAGCCGCTCCGCCAGTCGGTGCTTACGCATCACGCTGGTTGCCCGCTCCCGGCCCAACTGGGTTAGCTCAAGGTGCCGATCCCCGGAAACCACTACCAGGCCGTCGCGCTCCATCCTGGCAATTGTCTGCGAGACCGTCGGGCCAGAGTGATGTAACCGCTCGGCAATTCGCGCCCGCAACGGCACAATCAGTTCTTCTTCAAGCTCCAGAATGGCCTTGAGATACATCTCAGTAGTATCAACCAGATCAGCAGTCACCTGAATATCGCCCCTCGCGTCACGTCATACACTCAAAAACCTGTCTCTAACTTAGCCTGCCTGACTAGTCCCTGAAAATCCTCGCCGACCAGTAGATGGCAGAATAAAGACAGCCATCTATCCAACGCCGAGCTGGCTCCGTTTATTCGGGGCCCATCAGGCCTGCAGTTTTTGGAGACCAGTCGTGACAGAATCCTCAGCATTCCCGCGCATTCCCGCCGATCTATTGCCCGAAGATGGTCGTTTCGGTGCCGGTCCGTCAAAGACTCGGCCTGCTCAGCTGGCTGCCCTGGTTGCCGCAGACCGTACCATTTTAGGCACCTCGCACCGACAGTCGCCGGTGAAGAATCTGGTCGGCAGCATCCGTTCCGGGCTCGCTGATTTCTTCCAGGCCCCGGACGGCTACGAAGTGGTCTTGGGCGTTGGCGGTTCGACCGCTTTCTGGGACGTGGCAAGCTTCGGCCTGGTAGAGCGTAAGGCTCAACACCTCAGCTTTGGCGAGTTCGGCTCGAAATTCGCCGCCGCTACCAACAAGGCACCGTTTTTGGACGCTTCCTCGATCATCAACTCCGAACCGGGAAGCTGCCCGCAGCCGGTCGCTGAACCAGGGGTTGATGTCTACGCCTGGCCACACAACGAAACCTCCACCGGGGTAGCCGCCAAAGTAGCCCGAGTAGCCGGCGATGAGGGCGCACTCACCCTCATTGACGCCACCTCAGCGGCTGGCGGTTTAGCTGTGGATATTGCCGAAACCGACGTTTATTACTTTGCCCCGCAGAAGAATTTCGCCTCCGACGGCGGGCTCTGGCTTGGCTTGTTCTCCCCCGCCGCGCTGGAGCGAGCGGCTCGAATCGAGCAAAGCGAACGTTGGATTCCGGACTTTTTGAATCTACAAACGGCCATTGATAATTCACGGCTCAACCAGACCTATAACACCCCTTCGTTGAGCACCCTGGTAACGCTTAACGAGCAGGTTCGCTGGCTCAATGAGCAGGGCGGCTTGGAGTTCGCGAGCGCTCGAACCGCGGACTCCGCGTCCCGCATCTATGCTTGGGCGGAAGCCTCGGCTCTGGCAACCCCCTTTGTGAGCAATCCGGCTGACCGTTCGAATGTGATCGCGACCATTGATTTCGACGACTCGGTGGATGCGGCTGCCATCGCTGCGACATTGCGTGCGAACGGCATTGTCGATGTCGAGCCTTATCGGAAACTGGGGCGTAACCAGCTGCGTATCGCTACCTTCGTCTCGATCGAACCGTCCGACGTCACGGCGCTCACCCGGTGCATCGATTTCGTGATTGAGAACAGCTAAGTCGCTCCTCGCTAACGCTGTCGCATCCCCCCACTCCCAACGAGTGGCGAGATCTGGGGCTTAATATCCGGTTTTAAGCCCCAGATCTCGACAGTCGGCTCTCGACACTCGGCGAGAAGCACACGAGGCGAGGGCACCCCCCTGAGAGTCTTAGGACTCGGTGGGCGTCTCGGTTTCCTTGACCTTTTTCTTAGCCGTGCCGCGGGTCGCCCGCTTAGGCTTCTCGCTCGCGGCTGCCTCGGTCTCAGCTTCGACAGCTGAGCTGGCACGGCTAGCGCGACGACGCTTCGGTGGCAACTGAGCAGTTACTTCACCCTCAGCAACTAGCTTCTGTTCAGTTTCCAGCGACTCCTCCTGCACCGTGACAGTTGAGGCTGGGACAGTTGAGGTTGTGTCCGCTGAGGCTGGGTCGCTCGGCTGGTCTGCGTCGACCAAGCCAGCATCGGCGTCGGCTCCAGCGTCTGTTTCGGAAGCTTCGTTGTGAGGAGCCGATTCCTCCACTAATTCCTCGGCCAATTCTGCGGCGTCCTCCGGGCGCACCCGCTCTGACCATGGCAACCACTCGGGTGCCAAAACCGAGTCATCAGTAGGCAGCAGACCGACCTCGCTGACCGTGACCAGCTTCGCCCGCGGAGCACGCGCCAACACAGCGAACCACTGCCAACCCTGGTAACCGGGTTTAGTGCACTCGAAAAGATGAGTGGCTACCCGCTCACCTTCGCTACGCACCGCTAGGTGAGCCCCCAGCTGCTCGGGCTTAGCAATAGAAAGGATCTGTTGCCTCGCCACCTCGACGGCAGCCGCCAGCACGGTGTCGGGCTTACCGATCCGCCAAACTGGCACACCATGACGCCGGGCCGGTTTGCTAGCCGCTGCCTTGGCTTGCTCAGGCATCGAGGTCATTGGCCACGGCACGCAAAACCGCGGCAACCTTCGAACCGCTGGCCTTGTCTGGATATTTGCCCTTTTGCAGGCCGTTCGCGGTATGTTCAAGCAGCTTGATGAGATCCTCGACGATCACTGCCATATCCCCGGCCGACTTCCGCGCGGCCTTAGCGACCGATGGCGGAGCGTCCAAGATCCGGACGCTCAACGCCTGCGCGCCCTTTTTGCCATCGGCGACGCCGAACTCCATCCGGGTACCAACCTTGACTTCGCTCACCCCGGCGGGCAGCGCGTTGGCATGCAGAAACACCTCTTGACCGTCATCGGACGCCAAGAAACCAAAACCTTTGTCGTTATCGAACCACTTCACCTTGCCGGTGGGCACGTTGTTACCTCTTCATACTCAATAGTTTGTCTTTATAGATTAGCTGCTTTGTACGCTGTTAGCGTTAAGCCATGATGCAGAGCCGCCCCAACTCAGCCGAACCCTGGTGGCGGCTGGTCAATTTCCTAGCCCTGCTACTCGCCGTACTGGGAATCGGCACCCTGGCGTACTTGGTGTTGGTCAGATTGAGTGGTGGGCAGACTTGGTCCGGCCTGAATTGGCTGCCGATGACCAGCCTGCCGCTGGCCTTTATCCTGCTAGCGATTTCCATCCTGCACGCGGTACGACGCCGCCGCCAGCTATAGCTCCGAACGCTTCGGGTAACTTTAGAGGGATGTCCTCTATTCGAGCCCTGAGCGAAGAACTCGCCGGTCGCAGTGACGCTGCGCTGCGAGAGCTCTTCCTCGCCCGGCCAGATTTGGTGCAGCCCTCGGTGCCGGATTTCGCTGCTCTCGCGGCGCGCGGCTGTGCCAGAATCAGCGTGCAACGGGCTCTCGACGGACTAACCAAACCACAATTGCAGGCTCTCGAGGCTTTACTGGTGGCGGCTGACCAGCTTTCGGGAGGTTCAATTGACAGCCAGCAGCTCAGCGGGCTGATTGAGGGCAGCAGCAAAAGTGGAGTGCAGAAGATTCTGCGTGAGCTAAATAATCTGGCACTAATCTACCGGCTGGGAGCTGGCTTCCTGCCGGTGAGTAGCCTCTACCAGGTGATCGGCGCGCATCCAGCTGGCCTCGGCCGCAGCTACCAGGAGCTCGCCCGAGTGGCAACCGACTGGTTCGAGCGAGCCGCCCGGCGCTTAGCTCCTGCTGAGCTGGAACCGCCCACACGGAAAACACCGGCTGAGATCTTAGCCGCACGTTTCGACCAGCCGCACTGGTGGCCCGAGTTGCTGAGCCGGGCCCCCGAACACACCACTGCCGTGCTGGCGAAGTTCGACCAAGGGCCACTCGGGATTATGCCGAAGAACCCAGGCGGCAGCTCAGCCAATGCGGCTCTGGAGTTTCTCTTAGCCGAAGGCATCCTGGTTGCCTTAGACGCTGAGCATGTCGAGCTGCCCAGGGAAGCGGGCATTGCTCAGCGCGGCGGGCATATTCTGACCGGCTTCTCGCTCCGAGCTGAGTCTGCGCCGCAACGAGCGGTAAGCGCGAGTCGACGAGACAATGCCGCGCTCGGCGCCATCGCCGAGTTGTTAAGGGAGGTTACCGCTCTCCAGGAAGCCATCTCAGCTCAACCGCTAGCCACCCTGCGCAGCGGCGGAATCGGCATCCGTGCGCTGCGACCGCTGGGACAATCGCTCAATATCGAGCTCTCCCGAGTCTCACTGCTAGTAGAGCTAGCGGCTGCGGCTGGACTCATTTTCCTGGACGCCGACACCTCAACCTGGCTAGTAGCAGCCGACCGCTGGCCAGCTCAGCGCGCTCAGCAATGGCTGCTACTGAGCGCCGCCTGGTGGCGCCTGGACCGCGCCCCCGGTTTAATCGGTCAGCCGATGCCCGGCGGCCAAGGAACCATCAACACCCTGGCTGCCGAAGCGCGCAGAGCCGATGCCCCGCGGCTGCGCTCCTTACTGCTACATACCCTGCAGACCTTGACTGAGACCGCCGATCAGCAACCGAGCACGGTCGACGCCGCGCTGCTCTTCGCCCAGGCCCGCTGGCAACGGCCGCGGCTGTGGCGCCGAACGGGCAAACTTGCCGCTGGCATGATGGCCGAGGCCGAGCTACTAGGCTTGCTCGGCGATGGAGCGCTCACCGATTTCGGCAGATTGTTCATTGACGATCAGCCAGCCGCTGCAATGCAAGCCCTCGAGGCAGAACTCCCGGCGGCGGTGACAAATATTTTGTTGCAGGCCGATCTCACCGGCATCGCCCCTGGCTACCTGGATCCTGCGCTGAGCACTGAGCTCTCGCTGATCGCCGAACGGGAAGGGCACGGACCCGCCACCACCTACCGATTCTCGGCGGCCAGTTTGCGTCGCGCTTTCGACGCTGGGCGCAGCCCGCAAGCCGTCATTGATTTCCTTTCCGCGCACAGCAGCACAGCAATTCCGCAGCCCCTGGAATATCTGATCAATGACACCGCACAAAGGCACGGCACACTGCAGATCGATGCGGCCGCCAGCATGCTACGAAGTTCGGATGATCTACTGATCGCCACCCTGCTCCATGAGCCAAGCCTCGCCAATCTGCGGTTTAGCCAGTTAGCGCCGGGGATCGTGAGTAGCAGCGCCAGCCCCCTTGAATTAGCCAACGCCTTAAAGAGTCTCGGGCACTCGCCCGCTCTTGGGGAGCTCGCGGCAGGGAACCCCACGACTCGACGACGCAGCCCCACGCCGATGATCGAACTCGACGGCCGAGAGCGAGCCGCTGAAACCGAAACCGATTTCGACGCCCAGCTAGCAGTACTGCGTAGTAAGCCTTCAGGAGTTCCCAACAATTCCGCGGTAGGTTCTCAGCTGAGCATCGAAACACTGCGCGAGGCTATTCGAACCCACCGCTCCGTCGAACTCACAGTTGTCGACGGCACCGGGAATCCCGAGCGGCTAGAACTTGTTCCACTGTCGGTCAACAATGGCCGGGTGCGAGTCTTCGACGCTCGTCACGATAGCGAGCGAGTGATCTCAATCCATCGAATTGTCGATGTGGATCTGATCCCGAAACCCACCAGTAGGGAGAGAACATGACAGACGGTCCGCTGATCGTGCAAAGCGATAAGACGGTGCTGCTGGAGGTCGATCATCCTGACGCCACCGAGGCCAGACACGCCATTGCCGCCTTTGCTGAACTGGAACGGGCACCTGAGCATGTGCACACTTACCGGCTCACCCCGCTCGGTCTGTGGAACGCTCGGGCCGCGGGATTGGATGCCGAACAGGTCCTAGACACCCTGCTGAAGTTCTCCCGGTTCCCGGTACCTCATTCCTTGCTGCTGGATATTGAAGAGACCATGAGCCGATATGGCCGACTGCGCTTAGAGAAGGACCCGGTGCACGGCCTGGTGCTGAGAACTGATGATTTTCCGGTGTTGGAGGAAGTCATCCGAGCCAAGAAGATCGGCGATCTGCTGGGCCCTCGGATCGATCCAATGACCGTAGTGGTGCACTCCTCCCAGCGTGGCGCGCTCAAGCAGTTATTGCTGAAAATCGGCTGGCCAGCCGAGGACCTGGCCGGTTACGTCGACGGCACCCCGCACCTGATTGCGCTAAACGAATCCACCGAGCCGGGTGGCTGGTCGTTACGACCGTACCAGCGACTCGCCACCGAGAATTTCTGGGCGGGTGGCTCAGGCGTCGTGGTGCTACCTTGCGGCGCAGGTAAAACCTTGGTCGGTGCAGCGGCGATGGCGACCAGCAGCACCACCACCCTGATCCTGGTGACCAATACGCTCTCCGCTCGGCAATGGCGGGATGAGCTACTCAAACGGACCTCGCTCACCGAAGGCGAAATCGGAGAGTACTCCGGACAGGTCAAAGAGGTCCGCCCGGTCACTATTGCCACCTATCAGGTGCTGACCACGAAACGTGGCGGCTTGTACCCGCACCTCGAGTTGCTGGACGCCAACGACTGGGGCTTGATTGTCTATGACGAAGTGCACCTGCTGCCGGCCCCGATCTTTAGAATGACAGCCGACTTGCAGGCTCGACGCCGGCTTGGCCTGACCGCCACCCTGGTGCGAGAGGACGGCAGGGAAGGTGAAGTCTTCTCCTTGATCGGGCCTAAACGCTACGACGCACCGTGGAAAGATATCGAGGCACAGGGCTATATTGCCCCGGCGGACTGCGTCGAAGTCCGAGTGGATCTGCCCAAGGACGAACGACTCGCCTACGCGATGGCAGACGATGCAGATAAGTACCGGCTCTGCTCAACCAGCGAGACGAAAACCGACGTGGTTGAGCAATTGGTCAAACTCCATCGAGATGACCAGTTGCTGGTGATCGGTCAGTACATCGACCAGCTCGATGAGATCGGCGAGCGCATTGACGCCCCGGTGATCAAGGGGAGCACCCCGGTGAAGGAAAGACAACGACTCTTCGATGCCTTCCGGCAAGGCGAAGTTCACACCTTAGTGGTGTCCAAGGTCGCCAACTTCTCCATTGACCTGCCCGAGGCTTCGGTAGCTATTCAGGTCTCCGGATCTTTCGGTTCCCGGCAGGAAGAAGCCCAGCGATTGGGCCGCCTGCTGCGCCCCAAAGCCGATGGACGCTCGGCCAGGTTCTATACCTTGGTCGCCAGGGACACCATGGATCAAGAGTTCGCCGCCCGACGGCAACGCTTCTTGGCCGAGCAGGGTTATGCCTATCGCATTATGGACGCTAAAGACGTCGGCGAGGCATAGATACAGCCTTCACAACGAAAACCAACATGCCACATTCAGGAAACTCCCAGCGAATTCAGGCATTATAGGGAGGTGAATAAGAATGAACCTGAGGCACAATTGCTGGTGGTCGACGATGAGCCGAATATTCGTGAGCTGCTCTCGACCTCGCTCCGCTTCGCTGGCTTTAGCGTGGTCGCCGCTGGCAATGGCAAGGAAGCCCTTGCCGCCGCTGAGGAACACAATCCTGATCTAGCGGTGCTTGACGTGATGCTGCCGGATATGGACGGCTTCACCGTGACTCGAAGATTACGCGCCTCCGGGAAGCATTTCCCGGTTCTGTTCTTGACGGCTCGCGACGATACCGATGACAAGGTCACCGGGCTCACGGTAGGCGGCGACGACTATGTCACCAAACCCTTTAGCCTCGATGAAGTGGTCGCTAGGATCCGCGCAGTGCTGCGACGCACTCGCCCCCGCGATGACGATGATGCCATCATTCAGGTCGAGGATTTGGAGCTGGATGATGACGCCCATGAGGTTCGCCGCGGCAATAACACCATTGAACTCTCCCCCACCGAATTCAAGCTGCTGCGCTACCTGATGCTGAACCCTAACCGGGTGCTCTCCAAGACACAGATCTTGGATCATGTCTGGGAGTACGACTTCAACGGCGACGCTTCGATCGTGGAATCGTATATTTCTTATTTGCGCCGCAAGGTCGATGCGGATTCCGAGCTACCCGCGCTGATTCAGACTAAGCGCGGCGTGGGCTATGTGCTGCGCACCTCCGAAAAACGGTAGTCTTGCCACGATTCTGGCGGCGTCCCTCGCTGCGCACTCAACTCGTCACCCTGATCAGCGCTCTTTTGGCATTAGCGCTGATCACTATGGGGTTGATTCTTTATTCGGTGGTGCAGAAGGCCTTCTTGGATCAGATGGACGCCAAGCTCAAGGTCTATACCAATATCGCCAACACCGGCTTCACCAGGATCACCGATCGGGATACTTACTACCAGATCGTGAGCGCCCAAGGTCAGATTGTCAACCAATCGGAACCCGGAGCACCGACTCCGAGTTACAAGATCTACACCATGGAGGAAGCGGCCGCGATCAATGCGAAACCCTTTGAGGGCAAGGGGCGCTACGATGACACGAAATGGCGAATGATGATTATCTCGCCACTAGAAATCCGCGGTGACTCTGGCTCAAATCTGGGTCGTGGGTACGTACTAATAGCCATTACCTACGACAACTATGATGAGTCCTTGAACCGGGTGGCCATGGTGATTCTGCTGGTCGGCTTGATCGTTGTGGTGATTGGCACCAGCGTTGCCTATTTGACTGTTACGCGTTCCTTCAAGCCCCTGGTGAGAGTGGAGAAGACCGCCGCCACCATTGCCGCTGGCGATCTTTCGCAGCGCGTTCAGATTCAAAACCCCGCCACCGAAATCGGCAAGCTCTCCGAATCGCTCAACACCATGTTGGCGCATATCGAAGTCGCCTTTGACGCGCGCACCGAATCCGAGCGCCGAATGCGCCGCTTCATCGCTGATGCTTCTCACGAATTGCGCACGCCGCTGGTGACCATCCGTGGTTTTTCGGAGCTCTACCGACACGGCGCACTCTCCAGTAAGGACGATGTCGGCACCGCAATGGGCCGAATCGAAAGCGAAGCCAAACGAATGGGCGCTCTGGTAGAGGATCTGCTGATGCTGGCCCGGCTCGATGAACAACGCGACCGCGAGGTCAAGCCCATCGATCTACTCATCCTCGGTAATGATGCAGCGGTAGATGCCAGGGCGAGTGCCCCGGACCGTAAAGTCACTGTGGTCGGGCTTGACCAAGCCCCGGCAATCAATGCACCGACGGTGGGCGATGAAGCCAAAATCCGCCAGGTGGTGGCCAATCTCATCACCAATGCCTTACGTTACTCGCCGCCTGGCAGTCCGCTTGAAGTCGCCGTCGGGGTGAGCGAGATCGATGGCCAGAAGTACTCAATTTTGGAGATCAGGGATCACGGCCCCGGCATTGCTGAGGCCGAAAAACAGCAAATATTTGAACGCTTCTACCGGGCCGAGAGTTCACGAAATCGTGACACCGGTGGTTCGGGGCTTGGCCTAGCCATCGTTTCAGCGATCATTTCAAACCATCAGGGCAAAGTACTGGTGAAGGAAACCGCTGGTGGCGGCGCCACCTTGAGCGTCCGGCTACCGTACCAGAGCGAAACCGACTGACTCAGTCCAGTTCCGGCGTGGTCTGCCGCAATTGCAGACGCCACTGACCGGTGCTGCGACGCCACAGCGAGGTCTGAATCGCGGTGCCGCTTGACGTTTTGACCCGGTAGAACAGGGTGGCGAGCTCGGCGTCGACGCTCGCGCTCAAAGGGGTGAGCGCGAGCATGGACGCTGCATTAGGGCTGCCATGATCGGCCAGCACAGCGTCACGACTAATAATGCGCCCGGTCGCGGTGATCTCCTCAAAATCTTCGGCGAGCAGCACGGCGGCCTCGCTGGGGTCGACACTAAAAAGGCTTTGATCGCACTCTTGGAGAGCGCGCACCGGATCGCTCTCGGGCAGCTCCTGAGCTGTCTCATCGCCTAATTCCTCAACCAAGCTGGAGAACAAATCGGGTTCCGAATATTCCTGGCGTGGCGCTGCTTGCAGGGTGTCTTTCATGGCCCGCGAGCGCTCAGCTGAATCCGAGGTCTGCACCGACCGGACCGCCGCCTCGGTTTGCACGGTAGCTTCGATCTGCCCTGGAAATCCTGGACCAGCCTCGGGCTCGGTGTTCTTTTGATAGGCTGTCGCGGCGGCCCGGGCGCGCAGGTCGGCCGCTTCATTGAGGTGATGCCCGGCATGGCCTTTGACCCACTCAAATTCATAATCGCGTCCGATTAGCTGTTGGTCGATCTGACGGAGCAGCTCGACATTGAGCACGGCGTTGCCGTCGGCCTTACGCCAGCCCTTGCGCTTCCAACCGGGCATCCACTTGGTCACGCAGTTGATCACGTACTGACTATCGCAGAGGATGCGTAGCTTCTCGGTCGGCAGGTGAGCGGTAGCTCGGAAGAGATCCAGCACGGCCATTAGCTCACCCTGGTTATTGGTGCCGTGCGGCCATCCGCCGGCCCGCCAACGCTCATCGTCGATATACCAGGCCCAGCCAGCTGGCCCGGGGTTGCCAAGGGCCGAACCATCGGCTGCCGCAATAATCGTCATACAGATATCCTGCCAGACCTCTCCCCGCGCCTCGAACCACCCTCCGCCTTCAGCCGAGTGTGCAGTTCTACACCTTATGACGGCGTTTTAAGATGTAGAGCCGCACACTCGATTGCCTTGGCTCAAAAAAAATTCAGTTTAGACCTCACGTTTTGACCGGGTCAAACGTCTACCTAGTAAGAACTTCAGAAAGGTTGAGAGAATGAACGCCATGTACACCGCGATGGACTCGCCGCTGGGTCAGCTGACTCTACTCGGCTCGCCCGAGGCCTTGACCGGGATCTACTTCGAGGGCCATCGGTCGATGCCCGGGAAAGAGCAGTGGGGCACGGAAGAACCGAAGCAACCAATTTTCACCCAGGCAATACGTCAGCTGGAAGACTACTTCAGCGGGCGACGCACCGACTTTGAGCTGCCGATAGCGACGCACGGTTCGGAACTTCAAGAAAAGGTCTGGCAATTGCTCCGTGAGCTGCCCTACGGCAGCACAACAAGCTACGGAGAGCTCGCTGAGCAACTCGGTGATCGGCACCTCGCTCAGGCAGTGGGGGCTGCGGTGGGTGCCAACCCGCTGAGCATTGTGATCCCCTGCCATCGGGTGGTCGGCAAGGACGGCAAGATGACAGGTTATGCCGGCGGCATTGACCGCAAGCTCTACTTGCTGGAACTAGAAGAACCCGAAAGTAGCAAAGCTGGGAAACTCTTCTAGCCGATGCCCGAGAAACTGCCCTTCGAACAACTCGTGCAGCGGCACGGCGCCACTGTACTCCGGGTTTGCCGAGCCATAGTAGGGGCCAACGAGGCTGAAGATGCCTGGTCGGAAACCTTCCTTTCGGCACTGAGGGCTTACCCCGGGTTGCCCGCCGAGGCAAACATCGAGGCCTGGTTGGTCACCATTGCGCATCGCAAGGCCATTGATCTGACTCGCCGTCAGGCCCGCCAGCCCGTCGCCAGCTCAGCAATTGCTGAGCACCCCTCGGCGCTGGGCATCCCTGGGTCCGGAGAACCAGAACTGCTCGCCGCCGTGGCCCAGTTGCCAGCCAAACAACGTAGCGCGGTCGCCTATCACTTCCTGGCCGAGCTCCCCTATCAAGAAGTAGCTCGAATTCTTGGCTGCTCTACCGAGGCTGCGCGCCGGGCTGCCTCCGATGGCGTTAAGAAGCTACGCGAAATCATCAATCCGAAAGCAACGGACCATGACTGAACCTATTCTGCAGCCCCTCATTCACTCCGAGAGCGCCACTCTTGATCGTCTGCGCGCCAGGCTTGCCGCCGCTGCCGATCAGGAAGACGAACTCGATATCGCCTATCGAACCATCGACAGCCCGCTCGGCTCGCTGCTGTTGGCGGCTACTCCCCGCGGCTTGCTCAGAGTGGCCTACCAACGGGAAAACCACGAACAGGTGCTACAGTCCTTAGCCGAACAAGTCAGTCCGAAAATCCTGCAGACCTCGAGGCGACTTGAACTAGCCACCCGGGAGCTGGAGCAGTATTTCGAGGGCCGTCGGCGAACCTTCGATGTGCCATTGGATTTTCAGTTAGTCAGGGGCTTTCAGCGGCAGGTGCTAGCCCATCTACCGCAGATCGGCTATGGCCAGACCGAGAGCTACGCCCAAGTGGCGGTTGCCGCCGGCAGTCCTCGAGCCGTTCGCGCCGTGGGCACCGCTTGCGCTCGGAATCCGTTGCCGCTGATCGTACCGTGCCATCGGGTAGTTCGAGCAGATGGTTCCTTTGGCGGTTATATTGGCGGCGAGGACGCCAAACGAGCTTTGCTGAATCTTGAGACTAACCTCGGGAACTGACTATTGGCGTTTTACCGAATCCTCTGTATCGTTCTAGTATAACGTTTTTCTAGAACGATACAGAGGAAGTTCTTCAGCAATGGCAAATCTGAAAACTCTAGCTGAGAGGGTCGGGGTCAGCGTCTCCACGGTCTCCAACGCCTACAACAAGCCAGAGCAGCTTTCCGCCGAACTACGGACCAAGATTCTGAAAACAGCCGAAGAGATTGGCTACTCCGGCCCAGACGCTGCTGCCCGAGCGTTGCGCAGCGGCAGAGCAGACACAGTTGGAGTACTGCTTACCGAACGTCTCTCCTATGCCTTCTCCGATCCTTACGCGGTGCTGATGCTCTCCGGCCTCACTGCTGCCTGCGAAAAGAAGGGCACCGGTGTGCTGCTGATGCCGGTAATCGGCGAGCAGGGCGGCTCACTGCCGCTCAATAACGCAGCGATCGACGCCGCAACTGCCTTCTGCTTGCGGCCGGAACACGAAGCACTCAAACGGATCAGGGCGCGAGGAATCCGCTTTGTCGGCGAAGATATCTCTGACGATCCGGAGAGTAGCTGGGTGGCCATCGATGAACGCGCGGCTGGCCGTAGCCTTGGCCGTCATCTCTACAAGCTCGGGCACCGCAATATTGTCATTGTGAGCAGCGCCTGCATCGCTAACGGCGAGCCAGCAGCACGGCTTGCCGATGCCTCGGATCTACTTAACCTCGATGATTGGGGCCGCTACAACGGCATCCTCGACGAGATGCCCGGAGCAAGGGTTGAGGTGGTGGACAGTAGTCCGAACAGCATCGAGTCCGGGGAAAAAGCTGCCGAGCTCATTCTGGACCGACAGCAAAGACCAACCGCTATCGTCTGCCTTTCCGATGTCCATGCTCTCGGCGTGCTCCGCGCCTTAAAGGTCCGCGGCATTGTGCCCGGAAAAGATCTCTCAGTCACCGGTTTTGACGATATTCCAGCCGCCGAGGCGGCCGGACTCACCACCGTCCGCCAGTCCGCCTACGAGAAGGGCAGGTTAATCGGGGAACTAATGCTAGATCCAGAATCTCAACCCCGACAGATCATCCTGCCCACTGAGTTCATTATCCGCTCATCGACCGGGCCTGCTCCGCTAGCCCCTTAGCCAAAAGCGAAAGAATAGAGCTTCGCCATGTTTCTTCCCTACACCGCCCTGGACGCCGCCCGAGAGCTGGCCCAGTCAGCACTTCCGGATGCACCCGTCATTGAGGACTCTGCCCCGAAACCCGGACGAGTGCGACTAGGCTGCGCCCGCGCCCTGCATCGTCTGGCCCGCTATCTAGAGGGTGCTCAGCGAACGCAACAGTCGTACCCTCGTCAGCATCCTCGAGGCGGCCTGCCCGAGCACCAGCCCTCGCTCTAACTGTCCACTCCCAACTCCGCGTTACTTTACGGCAAAGACAAGAGGGCCCCGCATCCGTGGATGCGGGGCCCTCCCAGTAACTCTCCAGAGCGAGTGGAAAGCGTATTGACGACTTAGAAGCCGCCCATTCCGCCCATGCCACCCATATCGTCGCCACCGGCAGGAGCAGCAGACTTCTTCTCCGGCTTGTCAGCAACCACAGCTTCGGTGGTCAGGAACAAACCGGCAATGGAGGCAGCGTTCTGCAGAGCAGAACGGGTCACCTTGACCGGGTCGTTCACGCCAGCAGCCAGCAGGTCTTCGTAAGCACCAGTCGCCGCGTTCAGGCCGTGCCCGACGGGCAAACCGCGAACCTTATCGACCACGACGCCGGCTTCCAGGCCAGCGTTAATGGCGATCTGCTTGAGCGGAGCGTCAATAGCGACCTTGACGATGTTCGCACCGGTTGCCTCGTCACCCTCAAGAGCAAGATTCTCGAAAGCCTTGACGCCAGCCTGGATCAGAGCCACGCCACCGCCGGGGACGATGCCCTCTTCAACAGCAGCCTTGGCGTTACGCACGGCATCTTCGATGCGGTGCTTGCGCTCCTTGAGCTCAACCTCGGTCGCCGCGCCAGCCTTGATGACTGCAACGCCGCCGGCCAGCTTGGCCAGGCGTTCCTGCAGCTTCTCACGGTCGTAATCGGAGTCGGAGTTATCGATCTCAGCACGGATCTGAGCGACCCGGCCAGCGATCTGCTCAGCGTCGCCGGCACCTTCAACGATGGTGGTCTCGTCCTTGGTGACAACGACCTTGCGAGCTTGACCCAGCAGGTCAAGGGTCGCGTTCTCCAGGCTGAGGCCAACCTCTTCCGAGATAACCTGGCCGCCGGTCAAGATGGCGATATCGGCCAGCTGAGCCTTACGGCGGTCGCCGAAGCCCGGGGCCTTGACGGCAACGGACTTGAATAGACCACGGATCTTGTTAACGATCAGAGTGGCGAGCGCCTCGGCCTCGACGTCCTCGGCGATGATCAGCAGCGGCTTGCCGGACTGCATGACCTTCTCCAGGATGGCAACCATATCCTTGACGTTGGAGATCTTGGAGTTGACCACCAGGATGTAAGGATCTTCCAGCACGGTCTCCTGACGCTCGGCGTCGGTGACGAAGTACTGCGAGATGTAGCCCTTGTCGAAGCGCATGCCTTCGGTGAGCTCGAGTTCCAGCCCGAAGGTGTTGGACTCCTCGACTGTGATAACGCCTTCCTTGCCAACCTTGTCCAGAGCCTCGGCGATCAACTCGCCGATCTGGGTGTCAGCGGCCGAGATCGAGGCGGTAGCAGCGATCTCTTCCTTGGTCTCAACTTCCTTAGCGGAAGCGAGCAGCTGCTCGGTGACGGCGGCCACGGCCTTCTCGATGCCACGCTTCAGGCTCAGCGGATCAGCGCCGGCTGCGACGTTGCGCAGACCTTCGCGAACCAGGGCCTGAGCCAGCACGGTAGCCGTGGTGGTGCCGTCGCCAGCGACCTCATCGGTCTTCTTGGCAACTTCCTTGACCAGCTCTGCGCCGATCTTCTCGTAAGGATCCTCCAGCTCGATCTCCTTGGCGATGGAAACACCATCGTTGGTGATCGTGGGAGCGCCCCACTTCTTTTCCAACACGACGTTGCGGCCGCGCGGGCCGAGGGTTACCTTGACGGCGTCGGCGAGGGTGTTCAGACCCCGCTCGAGACCGCGGCGCGCCTCTTCGTCGAATGCAATGATTTTGGCCATGGAGGCTTCAGTCCTTTCGGGACAATCATGTGAGTTCTAGTAACCGGCAGGGTGCCCGCGACGGACGGCAGGCGTTCGATGCATTCGGTACACCTTGCGCTTTGCCTCACCAAACCGGTCAACTCCCCTGTCGGTGCAGAAATTAGCAGTCGGCCCGGGAGAGTGCTAATTCAATAATTAGCACTCGGGGGTGGAGAGTGCAAGCGGAATAGTCACGATGTGCCGGAGTTTCGCTCAGGGATGACCCGTAGATACCCCTTGTTTTGTTTCGAGGAGCTAGTTTTCGGTGAATATCTTCGTTACGGTCAGAACAGACTACATAACACCCCAGGCATTTAACCTAGGCATTTAACAGTGCTTTAGCTAAGGAGCGACGATGAGCGAGAACCCTAACCAGCCCGAGAAACCCTCGGCGGATCAGACCCCGAGCTTCGAGCAGGCAGCAGCTGGCGGCGAACCCACCTTTTCATCCCCGAGCGATACTCCGCCCGCCGTCAACTACCCAGACCAGAACTACCCAGACCAGGCCAGTAGCCAACAAGCCGGCTACCAGCAGCAGAACTACCAGCAGGGCTACCCCGGCGGAGTGGTGCCGAAGTCGAAGATTGCCGCTGGTTTGCTCGGCATTTTCCTGGGCTCGCTCGGTATCCATAACTTCTATTTAGGCTTCACCGGCAAAGCGGTGGCCCAGTTGCTGATCAGCCTGCTTTCGCTCGGCATCCTGGCCCCGTTGGTAGCCATCTGGGGATTGATCGAGGGCATTCTTATTCTGGTTGGCTCCAGTGGCTTCCAGGCGGACGCTAAGGGCGTCCCACTGCGAGACTAACCCCGGTAATACCCGGGGCCGGTCGCTCAACTGAATTCGGCGGCGTGATCGAGCGCCCAAGCCCGAAAGGTTCGCGCCGCCCGCCCGGTCAGCTGGCTAAGGTCGTCGGTCAGTAAGGTTGAATCCGGGCGGTTGGTCGCAGCCTCGATCAGCGCTTCGACCAGTTGCTGTGGACGACCGTCGGCTAGCAATTGCGCTCGGGCCGATTCGGCGTCTAAGAGCTGGAACCGCAGCTTTCGGTCGAGCACAGAACCGAGCTGCGCTAGCTGATCTGCTCTACTGAGTATTTCCGGACCGGTCAGCAGGTAGGGAGTGTTCGGCTGCGAGCTGTCCCCATCTGATAAGAGGATGGCGACAGCGGCAGCCGCTACATCACGTTCGTCGACCACGGCGGTGGCGGCCGCGCGCGGTCCGGCTACCAGATCGCTGATTCGCAGCTGAGAACGCCAGCCTCGGGCGTTCGAAGCCAGGGTATCGCTG
Source organism: Psychromicrobium lacuslunae (assembly GCF_000950575.1). Lineage (NCBI taxonomy): Bacteria > Bacillati > Actinomycetota > Actinomycetes > Micrococcales > Micrococcaceae > Psychromicrobium > Psychromicrobium lacuslunae. Next base: position 3,443,973 of record NZ_CP011005.1, on the reverse strand, counting down.
CGCAGCACCACGGCCTTGAGCCGGAATCTTGACAGCAGTGCCTCTAGGTCCGCATGCACCTGCGCAATCGGGTCGCTCTGGCGTGGCAGCGCGTCATCGATGGCCGTCGAGGAGAGGTAGACGACTCGGGCTGTCGTGAGCGCGATTTCTTCAAGAGCCCTGGCCGCCGCCGTGGAGTCCAGCAGCGGCCAGATCAGGAAGATTCGGTCAACTCCGTTCAGCGCGGCACGAAGCTGAGCGGGCTCGGTCAGACTGCCAATCACCAGCTCAGCTCCGGGCGGCAACGCAATCGGTCGACGTACCAAGCATCTGATTCTCACATCCTGGTCCGCCAACCGGCTGAGGACTTCGCTACCAAGGTTTCCACTCGCCCCGAGCACCAGCACCAAGGGGCGCTGCGAGGCATTCGGCAGAAGGTTCCGATTAGACATAATGGAGACCTTAGAGGTTCAGGTCAACATTAAGGCAAGGCATCGTGGCAAAAACAGTTGGCGAGGCGGCTGCCAGCCTAGGCGTCGAGGCGCATGTACTAAGGCATTGGGAGGAAGTTGGCGCCTTGCGGGTGCCCCGCAACAGCAATAACTATCGGCTTTACGATGAGGAGGCCTTGGATAGTGCACGCACCGTCTTGAAGCTCCGCAGCGTCGGCCTCTCATTACCGGAGGTCGTTGCCGCGATGTCCGCCGAGAAATCAACTGCTCAAGCTTTGGTGAAAGCCAAGATCACCAAGCTGCAGGCTGAAATATTGACTCGACAACAGGCCATTACCTACTTACAGCACACCGTCGAATGCCGACATCGCTATTTAGATGACTGCCCGGACTGTCTGGGCTTCGTTCGCGAAAAGTGATGAATCACCCGAGGAGATGCTATTTGCTTGCTTTTTCTGCTCCGTTGAGCACCGGCAAGTTGCTCGCACTGTAGCGATAAAGCAGATAATTGGCCTCGCTAATATCGCCTTGTTCAGTGAAACCAATTGGGCCGGAAAGCCCGTCATAGTCAATCGTCTTGTGTTGGCTCAGCAAGGAAAAACAGTCGGCAAGCTGATGGCACTTCTGGCCGTCGCCAGCACCGCCGGAGACCTCAATGAGTTTTGCCGCCACCGAGGGCCCGGAGGAATCCTTGGCCCGAGCTGCAGCCAAGGCGGCGAGGACCACCGCGTCATAAGTCTCGGCGGCATAGTTGAGTGACTTAAGAGAACTGTTGATCTTCAGCAGCTCTTCCTGGAACCCGGCGGTCGGAAAAACTCCCGGAAGAATACCCTGGGCGTCCTTGAGCGTATCAACCGCCAGATTCGCGCCATATGAAGCGGTGGCACCATCGCCCAACACTAAACTCGCCCCAGAAACACCGGCGTTCCCGAGTTCAGCCAAAATTTCTTGACCGTGTTGCCGAGCAATTACCACACTCGCTGCGGCCCCGGATTCCTTGGCTTTCTGGGCCGCTGCAAGCGCATCATCGGCGACGATACTGACCACTTGCTTCGCATCGTGTGACTTGAGCGCACTCTCGGTCTGTTCGGCAATTTCCTTACTGCTGTCATCTGTTTCGTAAATCACAGCCACCACGCCACCTTTTGCCTCGTCCAGGGCAAGCTTCGCCAGCACCATAGACTGCATGGTTTCCGCCGGAGCCGTCCTGAAGTAATAGCCACCGCTACTTAGCTTGCTCAAGGCGCTGGCAGCATTGGCGGGCGAAATCAGCACGGTCTGGTTTTTCCCGAATTGCTCGGAAGCTGCGGTAGCTTGTGATGAATCCGTTGGACCGATCACCACAGCGGCCTTTTGTTCAATGAGTTTCTTGCTTTGCTCAGTGGTGGATCCGCCCGGACTACCGGCTACGAGTTCAACAGGCTTTCCATTCACCCCGCCGGCCAGATTGATCTGTTGCACGGCCAGTTGCGCTGCTGCCTGCTGAGCCGGGTTTAAAAAAGCCTGCTCACCGGTGCTGTCCAGCAATAATCCGATCTTCAGAGCATCGATGCCCGCAGGCTTGGGCGAGGCGAGTCTGGCATTGCCACTTTCCGCGCCACAACCGGCTAACGCCAGTGCGCCGACCAACGTGAACCCGATCATTCCGGCGAGAGAGAGTTTCACGTCAGCGCTCCGAACCCGATTGCAAATGCCCAAGTGGTTCTAAAGAAAGCATAGAAACACTGTAGCGAGATTATTGCGCCCCAGGGCCGAGCACCACGGCTAGCGGGATGCCGAGTTCCGGGGTGTCAACCAGGCGAGCGATGCCAAGCAATTTTGCGAGCGCTTCAGCATTGGTCTTCTGGTTGGCTCCGTTGTAGAAAATTACCGAGCTAGGTTGCGGAATGCCAGTCCAGTTCGCATTCACCGGAACCGTCCAGCCATCCACCCGGACTTGCTGCGCCACTCTGGCAGCCAACCCGCTGATCCCGGATCCGTTGTAGACGTATACCTGTTGTGTCTTATCCAGCGGCGGGGCACTCGGCGTTACTGGCGGCTTGGACGTCGTGGCCGGGACGCTAGAACTGGGCGGGGCGCTCGGTTTCGTGGTGCTGGCCGTCGCGGAAGGAGCGCTAGAGCTAGCCGCAGGACTGCTGCTAGCAGCCACTTGGTTTCCGCCGACTAGACGCGGAACCACTAAAAAGGCGAGCAGGCCGATCAGTAGCGCGGCGGCAGCAAAGGCGAGGATCGGCCAGAGCGGCCGACTTGGCTCAGCCATCACAGAGCGATGGACGCCTTGGCGTGAGGAAGATTCCGGGACGTTGTCGAATTCATCCCGTGGATAATTACTCATGGAAGGCGCTTTCGGTGGAAGTGCTAGAGCGTTCGCTCAACTAGTTGCCCAGGCGGCGAGCCGTCCTGGCGCGTTGCCGCGTTGTACGTAGTCTACGCAATCTCTTGACTAGCATTGGATCGAAAGCCAGTGCGTCCTCGGTATCAATCAGCGCATTCAAGATCTGGTAGTAGTGGGTTGAGGAGAGGTCAAAAAGGTCGCGAATAGCCTGCTCTTTGGCTCCTGCATACTTCCACCAGTGCCGTTCCAGGGCGAGGATCTGCTGGTCACGCTCACTCAGCGCGGTGTCACCGGAGTGAATTCCTGCGTTCAAATCCTCGATTGTGAGCGGTAGCGACACGGCCACGACACTCCCCTATCTGTTATCCACGATCTTCTGCTCGTTCCATGATAATGGCGAATCACATCGTTGTCATTTATCCGCCGCGGAGCGAGATGGTGAACAATGGTGAGGTGGAAGAACTCAGCAACCGCGAAGCCCTCAAGCAATTGAGCAATGACCCACTCGCCAGCATAAGCCCTGACTGGGCGGCTGCACTCAGCGGGGTCGAAGCGAATCTCAAAGCTATGGGCGATTTCTTGAACACCGAATTCATAGCCGCCCAGCAACGAGACGGCGGTCCAGGCTTCCTGCCCGCACCGAAGAACGTATTACGCGCCTTCCAACAACCCCTCGACCAGGTCAAAGTACTGCTCGTCGGTCAAGATCCCTACCCGACCTTCGGACATCCGATCGGCCTCTCTTTCGCGGTGGAACGACACACCAAACCACTGCCCCGCAGCCTGAGTAATATCTACCGCGAATTGCAAGATGACCTCGGCATCCCACCGGCCAACCACGGTGACCTGAGCAGCTGGTCGCAACAGGGAGTCTTACTCTTAAACCGGGTACTCAGCGTACGCCCCGGCACCCCGGCATCACACCGCGGAAAGGGCTGGGAAAAAATCACCGAGGCCGCCATTCGCGCCCTGCTAGCGCGAGATAAACCTCTGGTCGCGCTGCTCTGGGGGAACGATGCCCGGAACCTCACACCGTTACTGGGTTCGACCGCGATTATCAGCTCGGCCCACCCCAGCCCGCTTTCGGCTTCGCGGGGCTTCTTCGGCTCTCGGCCATTCAGTAAGATCAATCAGCTCCTAGAACGGCAGGGCGCTAGCGGCATTGATTGGACCGTACGCTAAGCACAGTGCCTAGATCCGGAGCACTGCTGAACTGAGATAGCTCGACCCCGTCCAAGGCGAAGCCAGCAGGTCTTCCTTCGGGCAGGCAGCCAGGTGCATAATTTTGACTACCCGACGAGGAAGTCAAGGAGCATGATGAGTCCTGATCCGTTCCGCCCCGTATTACCGGCCGATTTTCGCTGGTCCGCGGCCACCTCCGGCTTCCAAGTCGAGGGCTCTCGCACCGCCGACGGCAGAGGTCGCTCAATCTGGGACGACTTCCTAGAGGCCCCGGGCGCCATTAAGGATGGATCGACCGCCGATCCATCCTGCGACAGCTACCGAAGAACTGAGGATGACGTCGCTTTGCTCGCTGGTTTGGGGCTTGACCGCTATCGTTTCTCGATCCAGTGGGCGCGAATCCAGCCCGAGGGCAAAGGGCCAGCAAACACCATCGCTTTAGATCACTACTCACGTTTTGTCGATGCGCTACTGGCAGCCGGAGTGACTCCTTTCCCGACCCTTTTTCACTGGGAGATGCCCAGCGCCGTGGAAGCCTCCGGAGGCTGGCTGAGCCGAGATACTGCCGAACGTTTCGCGGAATACACGGCCCTGGTCGCCGAGCGGCTCGGCGACCGAGTGAAGCATTGGTACACCCTTAATGAACCGGCGATGACAACGTTGCAGGGCTACGCCGTCGGCACCTTAGCACCGGGCAAGCAGCTGCTCTTTGAGGCGCTGCCCAGCGTGCACCATCAACTGTTGGCGCATGCCAGGGCTGTTCAGGTACTGCGTGCGAGCGGCGGTGTTCAACTTGGTTTGCCGAATAATCACACTCGGGTGCTGCCGCTGCACGACACTACCGAGGATCAGCAGGCGGCGGGTATTTACGATCTGATCCACAACCGGATTTTCAGCGAACCGTTGCTCGCCGGCAACTACCCTGATCTTGAGTCGCTCGGCCTGCCAGCCATGCCGGTGCAGGACGGTGACCTGGCCGCGATCGCTGGATCGATCGATTTCTACGGCATTAACTTTTATAACCCGACAACAGTCACAGCGGCAGCGGCGGGCAGCCCGATTCCTTTCGATATCGTGCCGACCCCGGGAGCGCCGGTGACAGATTTCGGTCCAGAGTGGCCGATTATGCCGAGCGCCTTGCGTGATTTTCTGATCGAACTGCACGCTGCCCACCCGCAACTTCCACCGGTGATTATCGGCGAGAACGGTGCAGCTTTCGCCGAGCCAGCGCGAGCTGGCTACGTTCAGGACGATGACCGGATCGAATACCTCTCTGGGCATATCTCGGCCATCGCGGAGGCGATTTCGGCGGGCGTGCCGGTTCAGGAATACACGGTTTGGTCTCTGCTGGATAACTGGGAATGGGCTGAAGGCTACACCCAGCGGTTCGGCCTGGTACACGTCGACTTCGACACCGGAACCCGCACTCCAAAGGCTTCTTATCACTGGTATCGAGAGCTGATCGCTCGCTTGCGCGGTACCGGCTCGGCCTCTCGGTTCTGAAGATGGCAGGCACAGCTAAGGTCGGCGCCCGTTGGATGTCGCTTTTCACCCTGGCCTGGTTGGCGATCTGGACGGTCCAGCTCACCCCAGTTCAATTGTTATTACCACTGCAGCTCGATACCGCACAGCAGGACTGGATCAACGCAGTGGTGTCCTCCGGCATCGTGCTGGGTCTCGGCGGGCTCGCTGGGATCGTCGCTGGCCCGTTGAGCGGCGCGCTGTCAGACCGGGCCGCTGCCGGCCGACGGCGACGTCGCCCTTGGGCGCTCGGCGGGGTCTGGCTCACCGCTGGCTGTCTGGTTCTCACCGGCCTAGCTTCTCAGCCGTGGCACATCGGCGCTGCCTGGTTGGGCGTGTCAGTTGGCATCGCGGTCGCCTCAGCCGCTTTCACCGCCTTGATCGCCGATCAGCTCGCAGCCAGTCAGCGCGGCGCTGCCTCCGCGGCGGTGGGATCCAGTCAAGCCCTCGGCGTGGTGCTCGGTGTGGCCCTGGTCGTGCTGCTTGGCCTTGGCGTGTTCGTTGGTTACCTGTTGCTGGCCGGCATCATTGCCGCGATCGGAACGGCCACCGCACTGCTGCTACCTGATCCACCCACTCCGGCCGATCCACCCACTACACCCCTGAGCGCTGGAATAGCTTCAGTTGAAGTAGGGCAGCGCAGCCTCAGCTCGCTGCGGGATAGAAACTTCTGCTGGATGCTGCTAGGTCGTTTGGTTGCCAATATTGGTAATGCCCTAGGGACCGCACTGTTTTTGTTCTTCCTGCTGCATGGGCTCGGTCAACCGAGCGACCTTGCGCAAGACAACCTGCTGATCTTAATCCTCATTTACACCGTGTTCGTCGTCTTGGCCTCGGTGCTCACCGGCTTTTGGTCTGATCGCAACGGCAATCGCCGTACTCTCACCATCGCGGCAACGGCCATCCAAGCGCTCTCCGGAATCGCCCTGGTCGCGGTGCCCAGTTTCGAGATGACAATGCTGGCAGCGGCGCTGATGGGATTAGGTTATGGCGCATTCTCCACTGTTGGGCTGGCCTTTGCCGCCGATCTGCTGCCAAATGAAAAAGATCATGCCCGTGACCTTGGCCTGGTCAATGTCTCGGCAGCCCTGGGGCAGTTGATTGGGCCCCTGCTTGGCGCGGCCTTGGTGGCCTGGGCTGGGGGTTTTTGGCCGGTCTTCGCGGCGGCCGCAGCGCTGTCACTCGCCGGTGGCCTGCTCACGGCGCTGGCCCGTCCCGCATTGCTTCCTTCAGCCTCCAGCCGGTAGCCAAGGAACATTGCGCGGTCAGCGTGGGCTAGGCTGGTTAGGTAAACCTAAGAATGCTTCAGGAGTTTTCATGTCAGCTTCCCCCGCCAGCAAACCACGTCAGCAAATCACCCTTCAGGTGCAACGCAGCGAATGGCTCAGCCAACACATGGTGCGAGTAATCCTCGGCGGAGAAGGTTTCGACGCGTTCAATGACAATGGCTTCACCGACCGCTACGTGAAAATCCATTTCTTGCATCCCGATGTTGAATATCAGGAGCCCGTTGATGTCTTCGCACTCCGCGAGGTACTGCCCCGGGATCAATGGCCGGTGACCCGGACCTACACGGTGCGCTGGATCGACGACGCCGCTGGTGAACTCGCCATCGACTTCGTGGTGCACGGCGACGAGGGCTTGGCTGGCCCCTGGGCAGCGGCAGCTAAACCCGGAGACCGGTTGATCTTCTCCGGCCCCGGCGGGGCTTATCGGCCCAAGCCGGAGGCCGATTGGTATCTCTTTGCCGGTGACGAATCCGCCTTGCCAGCGATAGCCGCAGCGATCGAATCACTGCCCAGCGATGCAGTTGGCCAGGCCTTTATCGAGGTCGGCGGTGAATCGGATATCCAGCCGATCGACTCGCCCACCGGGCTCAGGGTTGACTGGCTCAGTCGCAATGGCGCGGCAGCTGGCACTAGCACGGTGCTTATCGACGCCGTGGCAGCCTCAAATTGGCCGGAGGGCGAGGTCGACGCTTTTGTGCATGGCGAGCGCGAGTACATGAAAGCGCTACGGGACGTATTGTTCAAGCAGCGTGGTCTGCGCAGAGATCAAGTCTCGCTCTCAGGTTATTGGGCCAATGGCCGCACGGAGGACCGCTTCCAAGCGGAAAAACGTGAGGATATCGGTAAGATCCTGTAACCAGCGCGCTCCCCCCTCAACAAAGCCGCCAGCGGTGACATTGTCGGCGCTGAGGGGCAGAATGAGGTTATGCCCGAACTGCCTGAACTGGTTGGCCTAAGCCATTTCCTGGATGCCGAGTTACACGACAGTGTGCTCGAATCCGTTCAGATCGCCTCGTTCACTGCCCTCAAAACCGCCTCGCCCACCGAACGTGAGCTATTGGGTAGAGCGCTGCAATCGGTCAGTAGGCAAGGAAAGTTCGTCGATCTGCGCTTCGGCCCCTCCGCCACCGACGACGTCGACTTACACTTCATCTTCCACCTAGCTAAAGCGGGCTGGCTTCGCTTTTCTAACAGCTCCGATTCGACCGACACGACCAAGCCGACAGCACTCAAACCTGGTGGCTACATCACCGCTCGGCTGGGTTTTGAAAACGCCCGTTTCGACCTCACCGAGGCTGGCACCAGAAAGAGCCTAGCTATTTATGTGGTGCGTGACCCGTTGGACGTCCCCGGCATAGCCAGTCTTGGGCCGGACCCGCTTTCCCCCGATTTCACTGTCGACACTTTGCGTCAGATTCTCTCTGCGAAGCGCGCCCAGATTAAGGGAGTGCTGCGTGACCAACGGCAGATCGCCGGAATCGGCAATGCCTATAGCGACGAGATTCTGCATCTGGCCAAGCTTTCCCCGTTCGCGCCGAGTAATTCCTTGACCGAAGCGCAACTGGAACTGCTCTTCACCTCCATTCACACCATTCTGAGTGAAGCAATCAGTTCGGCAACGGGGAAACCCGCGGCGGAGCTCAAAGATGCCAAACGGTCGGGCATGCGGGTGCATGCTCGAACCGGGCAGCCTTGCCCGGTCTGCGGCGACACTATTCGCGAGGTGGCCTATGCTGATCGCTCCCTCCAGTACTGCCCTAGCTGTCAGACCGGTGGGAAGCTGCTGGCCGATCGAAGAATGTCCCGACTGCTCAAATAACCGTCCGGACCAAGGTCGCCGTGCTAGCGGCGGCGGTTTCGTCTTGAGTCCAGGCCTACCGAGAGTTTACCGAGCTTACCGAGTTTGCTGAGTGGTCGAGCCAAGTTGTCGCCAAGCACCACACCGGCGGCGACCCCCATAATCACGACCAGGGCGTTGAATAAGCCAACCACGCCGTCCAAAGCCGAATCCGTGGCAATCGTCAGGGTGAACATCGCCCGGAAAATAGACAAACCGGTGAGCAGGAACAATATCGACGGCACCGCCAGCACTAGCTGCGGAGCTCCCATTCGGATTGCGAGCAACCTGGCCAGAACACCGACAATGGCTGCGGCAACTGCCGGCGCCAGTCGCGGTCCAACTCCGAAATGCCCGACCAGAATGAGCACCGAATAGCCGAGCACACCAATCACCGCAGTGGGCAGCAATAACCTCGGCGAGGTCTGTTCCACTACCCCAATCAAGATGGTTGCTAGCAGCACGAACAGCAGCGCCAAGTAGAGTGGCGGTGGCACCGATTGCGGCGCCTCGGTCACCGATTTCGAACTCACCAAAAGCAGGCCGCCGAGCGCGGAAGCCACCGCAATCCCAGACACAATCGCACCAAAGGTCAAGAACACCGATAAGAAACGTCCGGCTGCGGTGACCGGGAAACCGTTGATCGCGTCCTGCACGGCGGAGACCAGACGGCCCGAGGGCAGCAACAGCAAAATGCCACCGGTTACCACAGCACCAGGCTGAATCGGAATCTCGAAGCGGACAAAGGCCAGGGCTATCGCGGTCACCAGGAACGCTCCCATCGCGGTGACAAAGAAGTCCGGCACTCGCCAGCGCGCCAGGGTCCTGCTCAGCAGCCCAACCAGCAGTGTCGACGCCATCGACACCAGTGCACCGATCAGCCCCCCGCCAATCACCGCAACCACGAAAGCGGCAAATACGCCGCTGCCCAGGGTAACCATCCAGCGCGCATATGGTTTAGGTTTGCGCAGAATCTCGTTGAGCCGCTGTTGCGCCTCTTCCCGGCCGACTCCGCCGCCGACAATGTCGATCACCAGCTGATGGACTTCGGTCAGCCCGGCATAGTTATTCGTCCACGACCGCACCACCCGCAATAGCGTGATCGGCGTGGCATTCTTCGGGGCATGATTAATGCTGACCGATTGATTCGTGATGTCGACCTCAATATTGCGCAGGCCGAGCGCGGCCGTTACCGCGATCATGCTGGTCTCAACCTCGAGCGCCCCGGCGCCGAATCTGAACATGGTTTCGGCCAGCAGCAAAGTGAAATCGATTGTCTTCCGCACCGAGTTATCAACCCCACCGACCTGAATCATCGGATTGGCATAGGGGCTGCCAGCCAAACGGTCAACGATGCTCATCGGCGCGGTGGGCGGCATTTCACCTTGCACCAGTCGGCGCAGGCCACGTTTGGCGGCAAAATTCTCGCGCGACTGCTGCACGGTGGGAATCTGTTTCGACGACGGCCTCGGCTCGCCAGGCTGACGTTTGCCCGGCAGGCCAGCTTTCCTGGCGTCCTCTGCGTTCATCTCACCCCTCAATTCAGTCACGGGATAATTTTCAGCCCCACCCTCTGCGAGCGGTCTCTAGCTCGGCAAACCTCAATGAACCTCAGTAGAACTGCTGCCCAGTACGACGAGTATAGAGCTGACGAGCTATCCGTTCACCGGCCATATTCCAGCCACGATACTTCAACGGACTGAGCACCAGATCCCAGCAACCGACGAAATCAATAGCTGTTTTGGTAAAGGATGTCTTGAACAAGCCCAGGCCATAATGTGGATGCGTATTGTCCTTGATCCTGTCCACCGGCGGGGTGCCGCAGAAGTCATACTGCGCAACCGGGGTTTCCAACTCCTTGAGATCATTAATCGCCACCCACTGGACCAGGTGCGAATCACCATAACGCGAACGTTTAATCAGCGAGCCGCCGTCCTTGTATGTGCCCTTCCAGCCATAGTTGATCACAAAGGCTCCAACTGCCGCCTGGCCATCTTCATAAACAAAGTAGAAGCGACCTTGCGAACGGTCGATGAATCCCTGCCAGAACTTACGGTAGTACTCAAAATCTCGCATCTGAGTCTTGCCCTTTTCGGCGATGGTTCCAGCCATCAATCGATACATAGTGCGGAAGTTCTCCTCATTAGGAGTGACTTTTTCTACCTCAACCCCCTCGCGCTGAGCGCGCCGAATGGCATTGCGAGCGCGTGAGCTGAGGTTCCGCATCAGTTGCTGAGGTTCCGGTGTGGTGTCGAGGATTGCGGTGGAGTCGTTCGGCTGCAGATTTGGCGTCTTAATCAGTCCTGCGGAGCTCAGCAGATCGCGAGCCCGTTCGCTATCTGGCACATCGGGTTCGATCTTGATCGCAAAGACCCCCAGCTTCTGCGTGGCGACAAACTTTTTGACCGCTGCTAAGGCCGCCGGGATATCCTCCACAGCAGCGAGGTCCGGACCCTTGATCAGATACCAAAGCCGACCGAGCAAAGGGAAGGTCTTCTCCAGCACCAAGTTATAGCTGGCATACTCGGCGCATTCCAGCACCAAGAACCGAAGATCCCAGCCGTACTCGGATTTCACCTCCGCGAAGGCTTCGGACTGCAAGAGATTGCCCCCCTGCGGATTGGCGGTGACATGACTGTCCCATGTCTTGCGCTCTTCTGGGCTAGCGAACCTGGCGGTAAAAGCTGGCAACGACATCCTCGCTTCCTGGATCGATCAACCTGCTCAGTCTATCCGGCTCGGCATCGCCTGCTCCGTCCTCCTCAACGCACGGCAATCCGTCGGGTGAGCTAAGTCACACAATTTTTTCATGACACTTCAATGCTGACCTGCGACTTATTGGTGAACGCTTCCACTAATCAAGGAGAAATGATGAGCACACCGGCTAATAACCCTGCGAAGCCCACCAGCACGGACAGCAAAGCGGTCCAGGTGAAAAGCGATTCCGGCAACTCAAATTCGGGCAAGACCACCATTGAGGATGCTGTCGTCGCCAAAGTAGTTGGCATCGCCACCCGCGAAGTTCCCGGAGTTTACGCCCTCGGCGGTGGGGCAGCTCGCGCCATTGGCGCTATTCGAGATGTTGTCGGTAACACCGACCTCACTCAGGGCGTTTCGGTGGAAGTCGGCGAGAAGCAGGCGGCGGTAGACATCACCCTGGTGGTCGAATACCCCTCCCCACTCAAGGGCGTCGCCGATCAGGTTCGCTCGGCCGTTTACAACGCCGTCGAGAAATTGGTTGGCCTCGATGTGGTCGAGGTGAATATCACGGTCAGCGATATTCACATTCCTTCCGATGACAAGAACACCGAGACTCAAGAGTCCGCCAAGGCTATTGAAGGGAGCCGAGTCGAATGAGTGGAACTGTAACTGGAATCGCCATCGGCGCGGTACTCGCCGCAGCCGCCCTCGCCTTCGGTTTTTGGGGCTTCATCTTGATGCTGATCTTCATGCTCGTCGGTGCGGTCATCGGCCGTACCTTTGAAGGCAAACTCGATCTGCGCGGTGTGTTTGACGCACTGACCGGCAAACGGACCTCCTCATGAGTTCCGCCGCTGACACCCCGACAACCGCAACCTTGGCCGGTTTCACCCGGATCTCTCGGACCGCTCTGAACCGGGTGCTGGCGGCAATCACCGCAGAGGCCTTCAGCTTGAAAGCCTCACAAGTCAAAGCCGAAGCAAGTGATGATGCTGGCAAGCTGGCCATTGCGGTGAGCGTACCGGTCAAAGTCCCTTCGCTCAGCGATATTGCTCGCGATGAGGCTTTACTCAGGCAACGCGGCGGAGCACTACCCGAGCAGGCCCGGCAAGCAAGAACAGCACTGGCCCGAAGAGCCGAAGAACTCACCGGTTCAACCATCGGCCAGATCAATATTGATCTGGTGGACAGCATCCTAGACGGAAAGGTGGCACCACAATGAGCACTGCAGGCGCACCTACTCGGGTCGCTGCCCGAATGCTCCGTCGGGAAACTCACCGTTCCAGAGCGGTTAGTTCAGTGTTGGTCGCCAGCTTGGCGATCCTCACCCTTGGCTGGCTAGGCACCGAAACCGTGCTGCACTTGCTCAAGCAGCCCGCCCTGCTCGCCAGTCCGGCACAAATGGCAGCCTGGCTGCTGAATCTACCGAACAATACGCTACCGATCGGTCTGATACTGGCCGGAATTGGCATTGGATTAGTCGGCTTAGCGCTGCTTGTGATAGCGCTCGGGTCTGGTCGGAAGCCTAAGCGGGCGTTGTCAAGCGAGCGCAATGCGCTGGTGGTTGACGACGCGGTGATCGCCTCTGCCTTAGCACGCAGTGCCAGCCAGCTTGCCCGGGTGCAAACCGCTCAAGTGTTTGCGCAGGTGCAGAATGGTCGGGCCAAGGTAGAAGTGCGACCGACCTCGGGTATCTCGCTTGACGCCCAAAGCATCCAGCACGGGCTAGAGCAAGAAGTCCGCTCCTGGCAGCTAGCTGAGAATCTCAAATTAGTTGTCAGCATCAATCGGCAAGGAGCTGTTGGCGTATGAGTAACACGAACCGTGGACTCAACCGAGTCCTGCTATTCATCGTGTCAATAGTGCTATTGGCTGCTGGCGTCGCTACCGTGCTGGCTGGCAGCTGGTCCAAGGCGAAAGACAGCTGGCTCAACTGGGGTGGTCAAGCCAAAGAATTCACCTCCCAGCAACTCAGCACAACTCGGGTTCAGCTCGGCGATTGGGAAGTGAGCTGGCTTTGGCTTGGTCTGCTGGCAATGCTGCTGCTGGCAGTGATTCTGTTGATTTGCTGGATCGCTTCCCAGGGTGGCGGCAGGACTTCGCGATTGAGCCGCGAACGAGACCCGGAGGGCACCTTGACGCTGCACGACAACATCGCACAAAGTGCCATCAAAGCGGCCTTAGCCGAGGATCCACGCGTCTTGAGCACCACGGTCAGCGCCTGGCAACTGAAGAAACAATCAGGCCTGAAGGTTTCTATCCAGGCACGAAAAGGTTCATCCCCTCGTCAATTGGCGGATTCCGCGGAAAATCTGGTGATCGGCTTGGACCGGCTGTTGGGCCGAGAACTACCTATTTTGATCAGCATCCACTCCGGCGCGCGGAGCGGCTGGTCCCATCAACATCGGGTGCAATAAGCTCCCGTTCCCACAACACAACACAACAACAGGAGAAAATCATGGGTATCGAAGAAAAAGCCGAAAACAAGTTCCAAGACCTGGCTGGCAATGCCAAGGAGGCTGCCGGAGATCTCACCAATAACCCCGATTTGAAGGCCGAAGGCAAGGCAGATCAGGCTGAGGCCGGCGCGAAGGATGCGGTGGAAAACGTGAAAGATTTCGCCCAGGATGCGGTGGAGAACGTTAAGGACTTCGCCCAGGATGCCGGCGCGAATCTCAAAGCGGCGGGTGAAAAATTGCTTGAAGGTTTCAAGAAGAAGGACTAACGCTTCTTGAAAAGGTAAGGTATGCCGGGGCGGGTCTCCCAGTGGCTCGTTCCGGCGTACCTGCTTAAGCATCAGACGAGTCGAGCCGCGAAAGGTAGCACGTTGGATCAGCCAAAATCGAATAAGCTCAGCACGGCCAACGATGCTTTTCTGGTCGAGCGGGCTCTCAATGGCGACATCAGAGCCTTCGAAATCTTGGCTCGCCGCTACGCCTTATTGATGCGTTCCTACGCTGGCCGGCTGCTCTCCTCCCACAGCGAGGCAGAAGACGTCGTCCAAGAAGCGCTCGTTGTCGCCTGGAAGACCCTAGACAGCCTGCAAGAACCGGCTAAGGTAAAAAGCTGGCTAATGCGGATCGTCAGCCGCAAAAGTATCGATCTACTGCGCAAACGCAAGGATAGCTCCGGTATTGACGACTTAGAGATAGCGGCACCGGCAGCCGAGCGCCCGGAACGCCAAGCACTAGCCGCCTCGCAGCTAAGCGCGCTCTCAGCAGCTTTAAGTCAACTGCCAGAGACTCAACGAAGATGTTGGACACTCCGAGAAGTTGGCGAACACAGTTATCAGGAAATCGCCGATGAACTCGGCCTCAGCGTATCGACGGTACGTGGACAACTGGCAAGAGCTAGGGCGACACTGATGAAGGAAATGGAGGATTGGCGATGAGCGCAAGACCCGAAATGCTCAGTTGCGGCCACTCCCTTGACGAGCTCAGCGACTATTTGGCAGCTGACCGCCAGCCCGCCAATCCGTATATCGACACCTGCCCCGAATGCCAGTCAGCATTGCGTGCCCTGGAGCAGCTCAACTCGGTCACCCGAGAACTGATCGACTTTGAGTCTGAGCCGCACAGTGCTGAGGACGAGAACTGGCTCGGGTCAATTTTCAGCAATATCGCTTTGGAAGCTCAAGCCGGCCGAGATATCCCACTGCACAATCAAGGGGAGCTTCCCGCCGCCGATCCCGATGATGAACTCAGTCAAACAGAGGGTTCAGTAATCGCTCTGATTCGATCAGCTGGTGATGAACTCGAGGGCGCTATGATTGGCCGCTGCCGTCTAGAAGGGGAGGTTTCCAGCCCGGACGCCGAAATCACCGTTGAGGTACGTCTGAGTGCCGTGTGGGGTCCGCCATTACCAGCCTTGGCCGATGAGTTGCGAACTAAAATTCGTGAAACACTTGAGCGACACACACAGCTGAAAATCAGCGCAATCAATATTGCGATTGTCGATATTCAGCGGTCACAGACTCTGGGAGATGGTGATTAATGAGCGAGTCGAGCTCCGAACAACTTGTCGATGCGCTCAACTCGGTGGTACTAGCCACCGCAGGAGTCAATGAGCTGTTCCCGCCGCAAAACGTGGTGAGAACGGCTGCTGATCAACTTATCGCTTTCGTGAAAGGTGACGATTCGCCGCCGTTGCGCACCGTTCTGGTCGAATCGCATGGAGATGGCCTGAAAATCACTGCACGCATTGGTGTTCGCATTGAGCACCGCACCCCCGAGGTGGTTTGCCAAGTCGCCAGCGCGATTAGGGATTTCGTGCACACTCAGATCAATCCTGAGGTTCGTTGTGTCGCCTCAGTGCACGCAGTGAGCATTCAGTGAAACTCGAAATTGCGATTGCCTCAGCGGCGGGCGCTGTTGCCGCCTACCGAGGCGGCGCCGATCGCGTGGAGCTCTGCAGCGCCTTGGAGCTAGGCGGTGTCACGCCTTCGGCGGGGTTAATCGCCTCGGTGCTCGATGCCAGTGAGCTCCCAGTACAAGCGCTGATCCGTCCCCGCCCCGGCGACTTTTGCTACTCGCCGGAAGAACTAGCCACAGCAGTTCTAGAAAGTGTCGAATGCGCGAAGCAAGGGGTAGCTGGCGTGGTGATTGGTGTGCTGACACCGAGCGGGCACGTCGACCTCGCCGCGACCGAGCGCTTAATCGAAGCTGCACGCTCGGTAAATTCCGAAATCGAGATCGTCTTCCACCGCGCCATAGATCAAGCCGTCAACGCGGTTGACGCAGTAGGGTCACTAGCTGCTTTAGGCGTTGACCGCGTGCTCAGCTCCGGGCAAGCAGCGCGAGCTATTGAGGGCTTAGCAAGCCTGACCGCGATGGTGAAAGCTAACTCCGGAGTTCAAATCATGGCTGGCGGCGGGGTCCGCACAGCCGATATTCCCGCGTTGTTCAAGGAGGCCGGGGTTGCCGCCGTGCATCTTTCGGCCAAAGCTGCCGGGCCGGCAATTCCCGGTGCCACACTTGCCCTCGGCTCTGCAGACGGCTCCGACCCGAATGCTTACTTTGTCACTGACAAAGACCTGGTTTCGGCTGCGGCTGAACAGCTCAACAGCTGCCGTTCAACCGCAGCGAAATGGGCTTACTGAGGGCTATCGGGAGTTACTAGGAGTTGCTAGGAGTTACTGACGGTAACCTTCGACTTCATTGCTGGAGCGCAACTCCGCCTCATTGGGGTTGGCGCCGGCATCGATGCGCGCCCGGCGCTGCCTGAGTAAGTCCCAGAATCGATCCAACTGAACCTCGATCTCACGCAGCTCATTCGCCCGGCTTGCCGCTTCGCCGTCAGAGGGCGAGATGCTACGCAACTCCTGCTCCCGCTGCACCAGTTCGGAAATGTGGTGGTGAATCTCTTCGCTATTCATGTCACTCAGGCTACGCCAAGCATCGACCTACCGGTAATCAGACGAGCTGGCTGACACTCCGCGACCTGGAGGCTGAAGATTTACTTTAGAGCTGCCTCAAGTATCGTTCCGGCGCATTCAAAAAGGAACGCCAATTACTCACTAGGTCCAGTTCATCCCAATCACGAGGACGCCAGCCCCACTCCCCGAGTTCAAGAATCTGCGCACCGGGAAGAGAGGCGAGCACCGGCGAATGTGTCGACAGAATAACCTGTGATCCACCCTCGGCGAGCAAACCTTTCAAGGTCGCTAGGAGGCTGAGACAGCCAGTGAAGGAAAGCGCCGATTCAGGTTCGTCGAGCACCCACAAACCTGCGCCCTGAAACCGGTCGACGGTCAGCTGTAAGAAAGATTCCCCGTGCGACATATCGTGAAAAGGTAGATCGGAGCGAGTCGTACTGGGGTTCTGCTCTAAATAACTGAAGAAACCATGCATCGTCTCGGCCCTCAGAAAGTATCCCCGACGAGTGGCACCAGCGTTCCGAACCAGTTGCAGGTGATCTGACAGGGCGGACTCCGTCCGCCGGGTACTGTGCCTAGCGCCGGTCGAACCGCCTTCCGCTGAGAGGCCATAAGCCAAGGCAATCGCCTCGATCAGTGTCGATTTCCCTGAACCGTTCTCTCCAACCAGCACTGTCGCCGCAGTCAGCTCCAAGCCATGTTCAAGGAGCTGCGCAACCGGAGCTAGGGTAGCTGGCCACTGATTTCGACTCAGGGCATGTCGAGGGTCTTCGATCACTCGACGGATCGGGAACGAAGAAAACGCCATTTCGTCATTCTTGCAGAGGCCCCCGACAAACAACGAGGGGACTGTCGACTCTTGCCTATCAGGAATTTACCGAGGGTGGCTTAACTCCCCACTCTAAGCGGCCCGAACCTTCTTCAGCACCACGGCAACGCCAGGGGTGATCAGGAAGGTCTCGGTTAGCCCACCATGATCGATCTCGACAACGCCACCCAAGCCGCTGGCTGCATTGACCATCGCGCGATGCACCGTCTTCGCCTCGGCAAAACTAATATTGCCGACGGATTCGCCGTTGTAGAAGAGCACATAGTCACCGTCATCGGTTATCGCGGCCATGAGGTTTCCCCTTACTCATTGTCTGACCAGCCGCGGTGGGAAGGCTGGCTTAGAGCTAACTGTAGACGACTTGGGCCTCCGAGTGTGCAGATCAACATCTCAAATCGCCCTCAAAAGCTGCGTATCTGCACACTCGGCGATGCTAGGGGATTGGAGCCCCCTGCCGGATTCGAACCGGCGACCCCCTGTTTACAAGACAGGTGCTCTGGCCAACTGAGCTAAGGAGGCATCGGCGCAATCCAACAAAACAGAGCAGAACAAAACTGAACTCAGAATCAGAGCTGAAAGCGCCTGAACAAGTTTAGCTCAGATAGCTCAGGCACAAAAATGCCTGCCACGGCTTCCGCAGGGCGGCTAGCCGTGGCAGGCATTCGGAGTTCGAGCTGAGCTCGTTACTTCTTGGCCGCGATGATGCCCTCAACGAACTGTTTGAAGTCCGAGTAGTTGGTCTGCGGGTTACCGGGATAGACCTTGCCGTCAACGAAGATCGTCGGAGTTCCCTTCAGGCCGTGGGCGAGCGCCAACTGGTTGGTGTAGGCAACCTGCGGTCGGTAAGTACGGTTATCAACCGCAGAATCAATGTTCACGCCGAGGTCTTTGGCGTACTGCTTGAGCTGATCGTTGCTGAGACCGGTGCTGTTTTCCTGAGGCTGGTTCGCGAACAACTTACTAACGTATTCCTGGTACTTCTCCGGCGCAGTATTGGCAACTGCGGCGGCGGCAGCAGCTGCACGCGAAGAGTAATTCGTGCCGGAGGAGAGCTGATCCAGGATGGTGATCGGACGATACTCATACGTAATGGTGCCAGCATTAGCCATCTCAGTCAGCGCGGCCGCGTTCGTCTTCTCGAAGCTATTGCAGAACGGGCACATGAAGTCCAGGTAGATCACGACCTGAGCGGGTTTGCCCTTCGGCGTGGCCGCGATGCCAATGTTGGCGGTGTCGGTCATCGCCGACGGCGGCGCTGTCGGTTCGGCCGGAACCGTGCTCTTATCTACTTCGCCGGCAGGCTGCGCGGGTGGCACCAGTTTGCTGTCCTTGCCAATGACCGCGCCGCCGTAGCTGTTCATATTCGCGGCCACCGGACCCTTATCGGCAATCGGCGCGTTATTCTGCATGGTGGTGACCACGATCAAGGCGACCACGGCGATGATCGCGAGCGCTGCCACAATCACGCCACCGCGGATGAGCCAGCCATTCCGCTTCTGCTTTTTCACTGCTGCTTCCCGAATCAGTCGCGCCTGTTCTCGCGCTGCGGCCGTGCGTTCTGCCTTGGTCATTTTCGGTCGGTCCTGTGAACTCATCGTTCCCCATGTCTGTGCGCGGCTCACGCCGTGAATAGTCAACTTCACCATTTTAGAGGCAAATCGTCGAGTAATCCGCACTCAGCCGGTGATACCCGGAAAACCCACAGCACTCCCCCAGCCTGCTTCGACGTCTTCGTGAAGCCAACTTATCCTTGACCCAGCAACTTTGACTAAGCTGATGGCGGGACCACTACGCTAGGAGCCGGGCATGCCGTCTAACGGTAAAACCAAGAAAAATAGCAAGAAGTTCGATTTCATCGTGGTGTCAAACCGCTTGCCAGTAGACCGAATTGAAGGTTCCGGGGACACCGATAGGTGGCGACGCTCCCCTGGCGGACTCGTCACCGCCTTAGCCCCCGTAATGGGAAAGTCCGAAGGTGCCTGGGTCGGCTGGCATGGCGCACCCGACGAGGAACTCAAAGCCTTCACCCACGACGGAATGCGCCTGATCCCGGTGGCGCTCAGCGCCGAAGAAGTTGAGCTTTATTACGAGGGCTTCGCCAATGCCACCCTCTGGCCGCTCTATCACGACGTCATCGCCCCGCCGGAATTTCACCGCACCTGGTGGGAGTCGTATCGCACCGTCAATCAACGCTTCGCCGATTCAGTCGCCACCTCCGCCGCGCCGGGGGCGACCGTCTGGGTCCAGGACTATCAGCTTCAACTGGTGCCGAAATATCTCAGAGAGGCCAGACCGGACCTGCGGATCGGGTTCTTCAATCACATCCCGTTCCCGCCGTTGGAAATCTACGCCCAATTGCCGTGGCGAAGAACTATCTTAGAGGGCCTGCTCGGTGCCGATCTGATCGGTTTCCAGCGGCCCAACGATGCCAGCAACTTCCTGCGCTGTGTGCGCCGTTACGTCGATGTCACGGTGAAGCAGAACGAAATTCAGCTTGACGGCCGCAGTGCCCGGGCTGAGGCGTTCCCGATCTCCATTGACACCGGACAGATCTCGGCACTAGCCGCCACCCCGGAGGTCCAACAACGTGCCAAACAAATCCGGGCAGACCTTGGCAATCCGAAAACGGTTTTGCTCGGCGTCGACCGACTCGATTACACCAAAGGAATTAGGCACCGGCTCAAAGCTTTCGGCGAATTGCTTGAGGAGGGCAGGCTCAACGTCGGTGACGTGACGCTTATCCAGGTCGCTAGTCCCAGCCGTGAGCGGGTGGAAAGCTACCGCACCCTGCGCGAGGAGGTAGAAGGCACCGTCGGGCGGGTCAACGGCACCTTCGATACTATCGAGCACACTGCCATTCGCTATCTGCACCATAGCTACCCACTCAATGAGATGGTGGCTCTCTACTTGGCTGCTGACGTCATGCTGGTCACCGCGCTGCGCGACGGAATGAACTTGGTAGCCAAGGAATATGTGGCAACTAGAGCAAATAACGACGGCGCCCTGGTACTCAGCGAGTTCACCGGAGCCGCAGATCAACTCCGGCAAGCTCTGCTGGTCAACCCTCACGATATTGACGGCCTCAAGGACTGCATCATGGCTGCTATCACTATTAGCCCTGCTGAGTCGGCGAGGAGAATGCGGCTAATGCGCCGCCAAATTCTCGATCATGACGTGGAGCGTTGGTCTCAAGAGTTCCTCCAGCAATTGCGGAACCGCTGATGCTCAGCGCAGCGTTGCGGAGCGCCGTTGAAGAAATTGCAGGCACCGAACAACTATTGGTGGCGATGGATTTCGACGGCACCATGTCACCACTGGTTCCCCGAGCGGAGGACGCCCGGGCGCTCCCTGAGAACGCTGCGGCATTCGCTGCGCTCACCGAGCTTCCCCGCACCAGCACTGCGCTGATCTCCGGCAGAGCGCTGGCCAGCCTCCGAATGGCTGCTCAACCACCGCAGCGCACTCTGCTGGTCGGCAGCCACGGCGCAGAGCGCTGGTTTGGCCCAGCTGAACCAGCGCTTGAACTCAACGCCGAGCAAACAAAGCTATTGGCCGCCGTTAGCCAGATATTTGACCGGGTGGCTGGGCAATATCCAGGTGTCACAGTGGAGCACAAACCGGCCGGCGTCGTGCTGCACACCAGACAAGCAGACGAACGTAGTGCGGAGCGCGCGGTGGCTCTCGCAGAGCAGGCGCTGCAAACCTTGCCGCTCGCGCCCCACCGGGGCAAGCAGGTACTCGAAGCCTCGGTGCTTCAAGTCGATAAGGGCCAGGGTCTTGAATTGCTTCGTGAGCGGAGTTCCGCGACAGCTCTGCTTTTCGCTGGGGACGACACCACCGACGAGAACGGTTTTAGAGCCCTCCGAGCCGGCGACGTCGGGGTGAAAGTTGGTGAGGGCGATACCGCTGCGGAGTTTAGGATCGACTCGGTCGCACAAACCGCAGAGTTACTTCAACTGCTGCTGGCGCACCGACGTAACGTGCTGCGCTGAGCATCAGTACTCAAGGTTTGTGCTGAACCGATCACTGAAGTGTGATGCAGCTCACCTAAAAAGTGTGCGATAGTTGATTGCACAACTGAATATCAACCATTCACTACGGATCGTTCGGCACGTACCTGCCGATGAAGGGATAGATAACTGTGGCTACAGTTACTTTTGATAACGCAACTCGTTTGTACCCGGGCACTGAAAAGCCCGCTGTTGACAAGCTCAACATTGAAATCGCCGATGGCGAGTTCCTGGTTCTGGTCGGCCCCTCTGGCTGCGGTAAGTCCACCTCATTGCGGATGTTGGCAGGGCTTGAGGATGTCAACGCCGGCCGTATTCTGATCGGTGACCGCGATGTCACCGATATGCCGCCAAAGGATCGCGATATTGCGATGGTCTTCCAGAACTACGCGCTCTACCCGCATATGACGGTGGCGGATAATATGGGCTTCGCGCTCAAGATCGCTGGCGTCAGCAAGGAAGAGCGGGCGCAGCGCGTGCGCGAAGCGGCCAAGCTGCTCGACCTCGAACCCTACCTGGACCGCAAGCCGAAGGCTCTCTCCGGTGGTCAGCGTCAGCGCGTCGCGATGGGCCGGGCTATTGTCCGTAACCCGCAAGTGTTCCTGATGGATGAGCCGCTTTCCAACTTGGATGCCAAGCTGCGTGTGCAGACTCGCACCCAGATCGCCTCGTTGACTCGTCGGCTGGGTGTCACCACCGTCTACGTGACCCACGACCAGGTCGAAGCCATGACGATGGGCGATCGCGTTGCGGTGCTCAAGGATGGCATCCTGCAGCAGGTGGATACGCCTCGTAATCTCTACGATCGCCCGCAGAACGTCTTCGTGGCAGGCTTCATCGGCTCCCCAGCGATGAACCTGCTTGAACTACCCACCGTCGACGGCGGCGTGAAGTTCGGCGGCGTGGTTTACCCGGTGAAGCGCGAAGTTCTCGATGATGCCGCGGGCAACACGGTAACCCTTGGTGTTCGCCCTGAGGATCTGGAAACTGACCCGAGCGGCGAAGGCTTGCCGGTCGAGGTCGATGTGGTGGAGGAACTCGGCGCCGACGCCTATGTCTACGGCCACACCACGCTAGACGGTAAGGATCACGATATCGTCGCCCGCGTCGATGGCCGCCGCCCACCGATGAAGGGCGAGACCGTGCACGTGCGGCCGCAACAAGGCCACGTTCATCTCTTCGACAGCAGCTCAGGTCTGCGTCTGGGAGACTAACAGAGTCCTGGCTCCTGGTTCCTGTTCCGCGGAACAGGTCTCTCGTCAAGACTCCTTGGGACGCTCCCAATTTAGGAGAAGCTATTAACCACAATGGCTCCGGACTTCGCCTCGCTGAAGCGGCGATGAAGTCCGGAGCCATTGCCGTTCTCGGAAAGAAAAATCATGACTGACGCCCGATGGCGGGACGAACCCACCGACTTTGAGCAACTCGGCAAGCTGCCCAGAGAGTCCGCCCCGCCTGCCTCGGTGCTGGGTTCCCTCAATATCACCGCCGCTGCTAGCGATCCGGAGCTGCTCGACCTGCCCTGGCAACTGCCTCTGGAAGACTGGCCCAGCGAATACCTGGCGGCGCTGCCCCGCGGCATCTCTCGGCACGTGGTGCGCTTCGCCCACCTCGGTGGATCGGTGATCGCGGTGAAGGAAACCAGCGAACACGTGGCACGCCACGAATATCACATGCTGCGCAAGCTACAGCGTCTCGATGTGCCTTGTGTTGAACCGGTCGCCGTAATCACCGGGCGTACCACGACAGACGGAACTGCTCTCGATCCGGTCCTGGTCACCCGGCACCTGAAATTCTCCTTGCCCTACCGGGCGCTGTTCTCGCAGATGCTGCGCAAAGACACCCTGACCAGGCTTATCGACGCGCAGGCTTTGCTGTTGGTTCGGCTGCACCTGATTGGCTTCTATTGGGGCGATGTGTCGCTTTCCAATACTCTCTTTCGCCGCGATGCGGGTGCCTTCGCCGCTTATTTAGTCGACGCTGAAACCGGCGAGCTCTATCCAGACCTCTCCGGCGGGCAGCGGGAGTACGATCTGGAGATTGCGCGGGTCAATATCGCTGGTGAGCTGATGGACCTCCTGGAGGGAGGATTGATCGACGGCGAGGTGGACCCGGTAGCTACTAGCGAGCTGATTATGGATGCTTACCGTAGATTATGGGCTGAGTTGACCGAAAAGGAATCCTTTGAACTCGGCGAACGTTGGCGGGTAGGTGCCCGGATTCGACGCCTCAATGAACTGGGCTTCGACGTCGAAGAGTACGCTATCAAGACCAACCCCGAGGGCTCCACCATTCAGTTGCAACCGAAGGTCGTCGATGCCGGGCATCACCAAAGGCGGCTGCTCCGGCTCACCGGCCTCGACGCTCAAGAGAACCAGGCCCGACGGTTGCTCAACGATATGGACACCTACCGGGCAGATAATAATCCAGACCTGGATGAGGAAATCAGTGCTCATTCCTGGGTGCGCCATGTTTTCGAACCAATTGTGCGTTCTATCCCGCGCGAGCTCTCCGGAAAACTGGAACCCGCCGAAGTGGTTCATGAGGTCTTAGAGCACCGCTGGTACATCTCTGAGAAGCTAGACCGCAATGTGCCCCTCGCTGAGGCGGTGCAGTCCTATATTGACACCGTGCTCAGGCACCGACGGGATGAGGCAGCGCTGATCATCACCGCCGATACCGACACCATGAAATTGCTGGAAGGCGGAACACTCGACGGCGCTGAGGACGACTGAACAACTGATCGTTCGCTGATCAGACCCCAGTCCGCCGTTCGGCACGCCGGGCTTTAGCGATGCGCAGCTTTCGGACGATTAACCATGAAGATGGCAATCGCGCCGCCGGCCACCACTACTACTGCGGCGACGATGAGGAGCAGCATGCCGATATTCGGTCCTGGCAGGTTGGTCGAGGTCGAGGCCGGAGCCGGCGCACTCGTACTGGCCTGTTCAGGTGTTTGAGTTTCCGAGCTCGTGGCGCTACTCGACGTACTTGTTGAGGTGGTTGGACTTGGCGAGGCTGAACTACTGGTCTTTGTTGGAGTCGCCGTGGAGCTAGTGACGCTTGGGCTAGGCACCGCTGAGGTAGTCGTTGGCTGATCGCTGCCCTTGACCTCGGGACGAGGGGTGGCAATCTGGCTCGGCAAAGGTGGCGGCACGGGCTTACGCTGATTCACCGCTGGAGGCAGCTTGACCACGGGCGCCGTCGACTGGGTGCTGCTAGTGGGTGTTTTGCTGGGTAGCGCGCTGCCGCTCGAGGAAGGCGAGGCCGAGGGGGTCTTATGCTGGCCCTCACTGCTCGGTGTTGGTTGCGAGACAGGCCCTAGCGCGGCTTGCTCAGCCTGGGCGGCAACAGTCAAGCCCAATAGGGACACGCTGCTCATAACGGCAACGGCAGCGGCTCTGCGCGCGTAAAGTCTGACGGTTCCAAATCTCATTGAATTCTCATGATTTCCATGTGGTAAAAGTCACTGCCAACGAATATATCATCGTCAGCCCCGGAATATCAGGGTCGCTAAATAGCTTTGCCAGGGTTTAGCAGTTCTGCCGGGTCGAAGAGTCGCTTCAGTCGATGCTCGAGAGCAAGCACCTCGGGCGCTATTTCCTGCCCCAACCAGCGGAGCTTAAATTGCCCGACACCATGTTCCCCGGTGATTGTTCCGCCCATGGTGAGTGCCAGTTCAACCGACTCATCGAGCGCTTTGTTCAGTCTCTCGATACCTTCATCGCTCGCTTCCTCGATCCAGAACGTCGGATGCAGGTTACCGTCTCCGGCATGTGCCACCACGCGTACATTCACCCGATGCCGTTGAGCCAGCAGCTCAGTCTCCGCGATGTAGTCGACCAGCTTAGAACGTGGCACGGCGATGTCCTCACCGACCCGGGTGTCCAGGTCGGCATCCATGCCCCGCGAGTTACGTCGGAGCTCTAGCAGTCGATGAGCTTCCTCGGGATCCTCCAGATAGAGGGTGCCACCGAGTGGCGCTACCGCTGCGGCAATACCATCCGCTTCTGCATCGGCACCAAATCCGTCGGTTTGGATCAGTAGCAAAGCGCCACCGCGGGCGCGCAAGGTAGAGTTCATTCGCTGGTCGATGTCCACCAGTGAAGCACCATCCAGCAATTCCATAATGGCTGGCTGGATTCGGGCCTTACCCACCGCGAGCACCCCGGCCGCCGCAGTCCTAAAGTCCTGAAAGAAGATCGCCAGAGTACGGGAGTTAATCGGTAGGTATTTAAGCCGCACGGTGGCCCCCACCACGATTCCCAGTGTCCCCTCAGAGCCAATGAACAGCGCGGTGAGATCATAGCCGGCGACACCTTTGAAGGTGCGGTGGCCGGTATGAATCAGCGAACCGTCGGCAAGGACGACATCGAGGGCCAGCACCGAATCTCTCGTCACCCCATATTTGGCGCAGCGTAGCCCGCCGGCGTTCGTCGCAATATTGCCGCCCAAGGTGGAGTAGCGGTAACTAGCTGGATCGGGAGCGTACATTAGTCCGTAAGGGCGCACCGCCTCGTTCAGCTGGTGGTTGATAACCCCTGGCTCGACGATGGCGACCTCGTCTTCGGGATGGATCTCCAGGATCTGGTTCATCCGCTCCAGGTTGAGCACGATTGAGTTTTCCGTGGCATGGGCGCCACCGGAGACACCGGTTCCGGCGCCTCTGCTGATGACGGAGATACCGTGCTGTCCAGCGAGTCTCACCACCTTTTGCACCTGGCCAACCTCAACGGGCCAGACCACTGCTAGCGGAAGCTGTAGATCGAGCACCGGGCCCTGGTCTACAGCATAGTATTTTAGGTCTTCCGCGGCCGAGCTGACGGCTCCTTCCGGCAAAGCAGCAAATAATTCGGGCAAGAAAGGATGCTCAGCAGACATGAGTTCAATAGTAGTCATTGCGATGGCAGCGTTCACGCCGAGTGTGAAGATCTGCACGCTATTCAGGTCCCGTAGCCCGCAGATCCCTGCACTCGATGGTACTACTAGCCGAAGATCAAGTATCGACCGGGTTTGTCGGGCTCCCTGAGTTCAAACTTCACCTCGAGATCTGTGCCTTCAATCAGCTCCACCTGCTGGGTGAACAGCTCACTAGTTACGTAAACAGTCCGGTCGAAACCCCAGTGCAGACCGAACCAGTTGCGGAGCGCACTAAGCAGCTCTCTATCCAGCTGTCTTTGGACGGCAGTAGTTCGGACCCAGAAATAGACCACAGCCTGAACGGCTTGCCAAGCGTCGTGGCTCACCGGGGTCACTGTCGATTTTGCGAGGAAAGCCGCGTCAGTCGGGAAAACATAGACACAACCCAGACAGTTGGTAGCACTAGGATCGAGCACCGTGTAGGTGAAAGCTTGACGATCGTCATGTCGCGTTTGTAGCCCGAGCAAGTCCTGGCGGTTGTCCTCGACAGCGAAACCCTCGTCTGGCCAGGAGGTTTGCTCCCAGCTTCGCAGTTGCTCGCGAGTTTCAATGACGGCCTGATAGTCCAACTCGGCATCATCTGCACGAATTGGTCGGAGCGAGAAGTGCCCTGTGGTCAACTCAGCAGGCAGAGGATTGGGTAATTCAAGAAACGCCATGACATCTTCTCGGCTTGCGCCTGGCCGTGTGGTGGTGTGGTTGTTTTGGGTGTTAAAGTGTGTTGCCCCCAGGTTTGGCGTCGTTGCCTTTGTTCTGGGGGCTTCACGTAAGGGTTGTCCGGCGGTGTCCTACTCTCCCACACCCTTCCGAGTGCAGTACCATGGGCGCTGTGGGGCTTAGCTTCCGGGTTCGGTATGGGTCCGGGCGTTTCTCCCACGCTATGGCCGCCGTAACTCTTTTTCCGCCACATCACCTGGGGTTTTCCAGGGTGTGGGGAAGTCTTTGTGTTACGTGTGTTGCGTGTATGTAGTTATATGGTTCCCGGTGTCAACGTAGCCGCCGTGTGTGGTGGGTTTGTTGGTTGGGGACCGTAGAGTGGACGCGTGCATGCAGGTGTTTTTACCAGATCATGGTGTGAATATTCTTTTGAAGGATAATATTCACTGATGTTGGTGTGTGTTGTAGGTTATCGGCCTATTAGTACCGGTCAGCTTCACGAGTCGTTAGTCCTCGCTTCCACATCCGGCCTATCAACCCAGTGGTCTAGCTGGGGGCCTCTCACACAAAAATGTGTATGGAAATCTCATCTCGAAGTGGGCTTCCCGCTTAGATGCTTTCAGCGGTTATCCCTTCCGAACGTAGCTAACCAGCGGTGCACCTGGCGGTACAACTGGCATACCAGAGGTTCGTCCGTCCCGGTCCTCTCGTACTAAGGACAGCTCTTCTCAAATTTCCTGCGCGCGCAGCGGATAGGGACCGAACTGTCTCACGACGTTCTAAACCCAGCTCGCGTACCGCTTTAATGGGCGAACAGCCCAACCCTTGGGACCTACTCCAGCCCCAGGATGCGACGAGCCGACATCGAGGTGCCAAACCATGCCGTCGATATGGACTCTTGGGCAAGATCAGCCTGTTATCCCCGAGGTACCTTTTATCCGTTGAGCGACGGCCATTCCACAATGTGCCGCCGGATCACTAGTCCCGACTTTCGTCCCTGCTCGAGATGTCTCTCTCACAGTCAAGCTCCCTTGTGCACTTACACTCGAAACCTGATTGCCAACCAGGCTGAGGGAACCTTTGGGCGCCTCCGTTACTTTTTAGGAGGCAACCGCCCCAGTTAAACTACCCATCAGGCACTGTCCCTGACCCGGATTACGGGCCGAAGTTAGGAATCCCAAGTGATCAGAGTGGTATTTCAACGATGACTCCACCATAACTGGCGTCATGGCTTCAAAGTCTCCCACCTATCCTACACAAACCACTTAGAACACCAATACCAAACTATAGTAAAGGTCTCGGGGTCTTTCCGTCCTGCTGCGCGTAACGAGCATCTTTACTCGTACTGCAATTTCGCCGAGTTTATGGTTGAGACAGCGGGGAAGTCGTTACTCCATTCGTGCAGGTCGGAACTTACCCGACAAGGAATTTCGCTACCTTAGGATGGTTATAGTTACCACCGCCGTTTACTGGGGCTTAAATTCTCAGCTTCGCTCCGAAGAGCTAACCGGTCCTCTTAACCTTCCAGCACCGGGCAGGAGTCAGTCCGTATACATCGTCTTGCGACTTCGCACGGACCTGTGTTTTTAGTAAACAGTCGCTTCCCCCTGGTCTCTGCGGCCCTTACCCGCTCCGAGGAGCAAAGTCCTCATCACAGTCCGGGCCCCCCTTCTCCCGAAGTTACGGGGGCATTTTGCCGAGTTCCTTAACCATAATTCTCTCGATCGCCTTAGTATTCTCTACCTGATCACCTGTGTCGGTTTGGGGTACGGGCGGCTAAAACCTCGCGTCGATGCTTTTCTTGGCAGCATAGGATCACCGAATTCCCCCCTACGGGGGTCCCATCACGTCTCAGCCACATGTTTCCCGGATTTGCCTAGGAAACGGCCTACCTGCTTAGACCGGGACAACCATCGCCCGGCTCGGCTACCTTCCTGCGTCACACCTGTTAATACGCTAACCGCACCAGATCAAAGAACACCACGCTCCCCCGAAACCAAACACCCCGAAGGGTGTAACAGGCCCGGGCTCGGGCAATGAACATCACTGGATTAGCTTGGGCGGTTTTTCGCCGGTACGGGAATATCAACCCGTTGTCCATCGACTACGCCTGTCGGCCTCGCCTTAGGTCCCGACTTACCCAGGGCAGATTAGCTTGACCCTGGAACCCTTGATCATTCGGCGGACGGGTTTCTCACCCGTCATTCGCTACTCATGCCTGCATTCTCACTCGTGTAGGCTCCACCGCTGGTTTACACCGCGACTTCACTGCCCACACGACGCTCCCCTACCCATCCATACGGCTGAACCACGAAGGCTTACCACTAATATGAATGCCACAACTTCGGCGGTGTACTTGAGCCCCGCTACATTGTCGGCGCGGAATCACTTGACCAGTGAGCTATTACGCACTCTTTCAAGGGTGGCTGCTTCTAAGCCAACCTCCTGGTTGTCTGAGCAATCCCACATCCTTTCCCACTTAGCACACGCTTAGGGGCCTTAGTTGGTGGTCTGGGCTGTTTCCCTCTCGACTATGAAGCTTATCCCCCACAGTCTCACTGCTACGCTCTCACTTACCGGCATTCGGAGTTTGGCTGACGTCAGTAACCTTGTAGGGCCCATTAGCCATCCAGTAGCTCTACCTCCAGTAAGAAACACGTAACGCTGCACCTAAATGCATTTCGGGGAGAACCAGCTATCACGGAGTTTGATTGGCCTTTCACCCCTACCCACAGCTCATCCCCTCCATTTTCAACTGAAGTGGGTTCGGTCCTCCACGACGTCTTACCGTCGCTTCAACCTGGCCATGGGTAGATCACTCCGCTTCGGGTCTAGACCCAGCGACTCAAACGCCCTATTCAGACTCGCTTTCGCTACGGCTGCCCCACACGGGTTAACCTCGCCACTGAGCACTAACTCGCAGGCTCATTCTTCAAAAGGCACGCCATCACTAGAACAAGCTAGCTCTGACGGATTGTAAGCACATGGTTTCAGGTACTATTTCACTCCCCTCCCGGGGTACTTTTCACCTTTCCCTCACGGTACTAGTCCGCTATCGGTCATTAGGAAGTATTTAGGCTTATCAGGTGGTCCTGACAGATTCACACGGGATTTCTCGGGCCCCGTGCTACTTGGGAAACACACATAGAGCGGTGCAAAATATTTCAGTTACGGGACTCCCACCCTCTCTGGCCGACCATTCAAAGCCGTTCACCTATACCTGCACACTCACCCCCCTGGCCCGGTAGAACCAGGACAATGCGTCCCACAACCCCGTACCTGCAACCCCTACCGGGTATCACACAGACACGGTTTAGCCTGATCCGCGTTCGCTCGCCACTACTAACGGAATCACTATTGTTTTCTCTTCCTGTGGGTACTGAGATGTTTCACTTCCCCACGTTCCCCCCACACAGCCTATGTGTTCAGCTGCGGGTCACTACCCATAACAGGCAGCGGGGTTTCCCCATTCGGACATCCTCGGATCAAAGTTCGGTTATCAACTCCCCGAGGCTTATCGCAGATTCCTACGTCCTTCTTCGGCTCCTAATGCCAAGGCATCCACCATGCGCCCTTAAAAACTTACAAACACAAAAACCAGAACACACACCCCAAACACTCAGGCAACCAACCACCCCACAAAAGGAATGATCAACCACCATCAACGTGCGGCGAAGGGGCATGCTTCTATAAGATGCTCGCGTCCACTATACAGTTCTCAAACAACAACCCCACCCCCCACAACACACCACCAACAACCCCACCAGCCCCAGCAAAAACCAGAACCAAAGGATCATCACTAGTGATCAGTGACAAGGGGAGGAACACTAAAACAACAAACCCCTCAAACCCCACACCCACACCCAAAGGCACAAGCACAAGAATCTGAAAGGCCCTGTTGCTTCAGAACCCCAATAGTGTGTTTCATCCAACCCCGCCCAGCAACAACCAGACCCTCTTTCCACGCCCATCCCGAAGAACAAGCAGTACTCAAAAACCCAGCCATCACATCAATGACAGAATTCACATCATTCGCTCACACAAACAACATGTTGTTGATATTCCACCCATGAGCACCCACCGAGAAACAATCGTTCTCGCAATGGGCTAACTCCTCACACCCACACCCGAATCCATGCGGAAACGAACTGGATGATCGGTGCTCCTTAGAAAGGAGGTGATCCAGCCGCACCTTCCGGTACGGCTACCTTGTTACGACTTAGTCCCAATCGCCAATCCCACCTTCGACGGCTCCCTCCCAAAAGGGTTAGGCCACCGGCTTCGGGTGTTACCAACTTTCGTGACTTGACGGGCGGTGTGTACAAGGCCCGGGAACGTATTCACCGCAGCGTTGCTGATCTGCGATTACTAGCGACTCCAACTTCATGGGGTCGAGTTGCAGACCCCAATCCGAACTGAGACCGGCTTTTTGGGATTAGCTCCACCTCACAGTATCGCAACCCTTTGTACCGGCCATTGTAGCATGCGTGAAGCCCAAGACATAAGGGGCATGATGATTTGACGTCATCCCCACCTTCCTCCGAGTTGACCCCGGCAGTCTCCTATGAGTCCCCACCATAACGTGCTGGCAACATAGAACGAGGGTTGCGCTCGTTGCGGGACTTAACCCAACATCTCACGACACGAGCTGACGACAACCATGCACCACCTGTCAACCAGCCACAAGTGGGGGACCCATCTCTGAGTCTTACTAGTTGATGTCAAGCCTTGGTAAGGTTCTTCGCGTTGCATCGAATTAATCCGCATGCTCCGCCGCTTGTGCGGGCCCCCGTCAATTCCTTTGAGTTTTAGCCTTGCGGCCGTACTCCCCAGGCGGGGCACTTAATGCGTTAGCTACGGCGCGGAGAACGTGGAATGTCCCCCACACCTAGTGCCCAACGTTTACGGCATGGACTACCAGGGTATCTAATCCTGTTCGCTCCCCATGCTTTCGCTCCTCAGCGTCAGTTAATGCCCAGAGACCTGCCTTCGCCATCGGTGTTCCTCCTGATATCTGCGCATTCCACCGCTACACCAGGAATTCCAGTCTCCCCTACATCACTCTAGTCTGCCCGTACCCACCGCAGATCCGGAGTTGAGCCCCGGACTTTCACGACAGACGCGACAAACCGCCTACGAGCTCTTTACGCCCAATAATTCCGGATAACGCTTGCACCCTACGTATTACCGCGGCTGCTGGCACGTAGTTAGCCGGTGCTTCTTCTGCAAGTACCCTCAACACCACAAAAATGATGCCTTGTTCCCTACTGAAAGAGGTTTACAACCCGAAGGCCGTCATCCCTCACGCGGCGTCGCTGCATCAGGCTTTCGCCCATTGTGCAATATTCCCCACTGCTGCCTCCCGTAGGAGTCTGGGCCGTGTCTCAGTCCCAGTGTGGCCGGTCACCCTCTCAGGCCGGCTACCCGTCGTCGCCTCGGTAGGCCATTACCCCACCGACAAGCTGATAGGCCGCGAGTCCATCCAAAACCAAAAAATCTTTCCACCCACACACCATGCGGTGAAAGGTCATATCCAGTATTAGACCCAGTTTCCCAGGCTTATCCCGAAGTCAAGGGCAGGTTACTCACGTGTTACTCACCCGTTCGCCACTAATCCACGGTGCAAGCACCGCTTCATCGTTCGACTTGCATGTGTTAAGCACGCCGCCAGCGTTCATCCTGAGCCAGGATCAAACTCTCCGTAAAATTCATTACAAAAAATGATTCCCAGCATCAACCCACCAACACCACACAGGGGCGCAGCATCAGCGAGCAAATACCAAAAACAAAAAACATTGGTATCAACAAAAAACAAAACACACTATTGAGTTCTCAAACAACAGGCTGACTCCGTTTCCGCCTCTCAGCGGCTGTTCGGAGCAACTTTTCTAACTTACCCTTCCCGATTCTCTCTGTCAAATCGTCGGTTTCACCGGCGTTTCTGACTCGATTTTCGAGATGCTTCATGATGCCCTAGAAGGGTCATTCAGCGTTGGATTCGCGCCTTCCGAACGATTATTTCGTTCCTTGGCGCGGGAATTAACTGTACCACCGGTCTCGGGTGAATACAAACTCGGCTCTCTGTTGGCGCCAAACTCCCGGAACTGCGCGGATTCAGACCTCCTCGCCTAGCTAAGTAGATCTATCTAAGTAGCTCGGGCTAAGTAGCTCCAGCCAGCCGCATCTAGGGAAGCGCTGCCTAGACCCAGCCAAGCTGCTCCCACATCACAGCTTCGCTTACAGAACAAAAATTGAGATCAAGTACCAGTTCAAGAACCAACGTCAAGAACAGGCAACTTGCCCGCCACTCGGATTTGCTGCTGCTCCAGCCACTGCGGGTTAAAGGCTTTACTCAGATAGTTGCTACCGGTGTCTGGTGCAATCGCCACCACTACTGAGCCGTCGGGAGCCTCCGCGGCAACCCTCCGAGCCGCAGCGAGCGCCAGTCCGGAAGAGGGTCCAAGCAGCAGGCCGTGACGATTCCGCAGGAAGTGCAAGGTGGTGTAACTCTCATCGTTCCCGATGCTCAAATACTCATCAACTACCGTCGGGTCGAAGGAAGTTGGCCAGAGGCTTCGCGGCCAGGTGTTCCCCACCCCATCGACAAGCACTCTGCCGGGCTCGCCGCCCGAATAAACCGAACCTTCGGGATCCGCAGCAATAACTTTCACTCGACCTTGACTGTGCTCCTTGAGGAAGCGTCCGGTACCGGTCACGGTGCCACCTGTCCCCACCGCAGCTACGAAGTGCGTGATAGCTCGCTGAGTTTGCCGCCAAATCTCCGGGCCAGTGCCAAAATAGTGAGCCGAAGGATTCGCCGCATTATCGAACTGTTGCGGACGCCACGACCCTGGAATGCCTTCAGCGATCCTGGCTGCTACCGCTCTGGGGTTCTCCGGAGAGTCCGCCGCCGCTTCCCAGTCGGCAAACACCACTCTTGCGCGGTGGCGGCGAAGCGCCTCGATTTTTTCCGTCGAGGTGTCCTGCCCGGTAATGATCACCACTGGATGCCCGGTGAGCGCCCCGATCAAGGCAAGCCCCACTCCAGTGTTTCCCGAGGTGCTTTCCACAATGGTGGCGCCGGGCTGCAGATCGCCGCTCAGTTCAGCCTCTCGGACCATATTGAGGGCAGTTCGATCCTTAATCGAACCCCCCGGATTGTCGGATTCAAGTTTCAAGAGCACTCTGCTCCGCCCGACCGAGGCTGGGAGGTCGAGGCCAGTAACCTCTACCAACGCTGTATTGCCAATCGCAGCCAGCTCAGTTTCACTGGCAATACCGGGATCCAACTGAATGGTCATCCTTCTCCCCCAAATAGTTTCTGATGAGCCTTACTCACTAGAGCAGCCGCAGAGTATCCGGACGCCAGGATTGGTTCGATTCGATCAACCAAACTTTGGCTTCCTGCGCCCAGGCTGTTGCGCGTTCTGCTGCTGATTTGCGGGCTTGGCCCCGCAGTTGTTTTCGGCTGAGTTAGCAAATAGCTAGCGCTCAGAACCTCAATGGTGAGTAGTTTTTGCAGCACCTCAACTGCTCTTTCCAATTGCTGCAAAGCCAGCGGCGCGAGCGTTGAGTGGTCTTCAATGTCTGCTGAAAGCGTCGGCGCGCCCAAGG
The DNA here is from genome assembly GCF_000950575.1 of Psychromicrobium lacuslunae. Classification (NCBI taxonomy): domain Bacteria; kingdom Bacillati; phylum Actinomycetota; class Actinomycetes; order Micrococcales; family Micrococcaceae; genus Psychromicrobium; species Psychromicrobium lacuslunae. The sequence continues at coordinate 3,409,274 of NZ_CP011005.1, read as the reverse complement.
TGGCCGGCTGAGCCAGAACTTTGAGCTCGGCCAGCAGACTCGCCGCCGAATACCAAAGTAAGCCGGGCAATTCCTCGGTGCCCGGGTCGCTGTCCGCAGCGGCCAATTTTTCTTGCCTAATCGTCCGCTGCGCTGGATACAATTTTGCGATTCGGCGTTCGCTAATAATGCCCAGATGCGCCAAAGCGATCTTCAGAGACTCAAGATTCAGGGCCAGATTGACGATTTGGAAGTTTCCGCCCGAGATCAATGTGCCGCTGTCCAGGTCAACCAAGGGGTTGTCTGCCCTGCCAGCGAACTCGATATTGAGAGTCTCCTCAAGGTGCTGTAACTGGGTGCGGAAGGCACCATGAGTCTGTGGCGCGGAGCGGAAGGACAAAGCATCCTGAACGCTCGCTCGTCGGCTCGCGTCCTCCAAGGGGCTGCCGCGCAGCAGTTGCCGCACCAGTTCGCTGCTCTCAGCTAGTCCGCTGAAACTCTTGGCCGCAGCAATCGAAGCTGAAAAAGGCTCAAGCGACCCGCCATTGTCATATCGACCAATCACTTCTAGGGAGAGCGCCAAAGCCGCGTCCGCCGAGGCAGCCAATCGCCTCAGCTCAGCCAAAATCAATGCCGCAACACCGAGCGAGTAGGAGTTGGCGCTAATCAAGGCAAGCCCCTCCAAGGGCCGCAGCACCACGGGTTCGAGGCCGGCTGCGGCTAAGGCTTGAGCGCCGGAAATCAACTCGCCCGCCGCATCGAAGGCTTCACCCTCAGCAATTGCCACACTCGCCACTGCAGCCAGCTGAACCAGATCGGAAGAACCAACCGAGCCCCGGCTGGGAATCGCCGGGTAAACGTTGCGGTTCAGTAGCTGTCGATAGAGCTCAGCAGTTTCCGGGTGCACCCCCGAACCGCCCCGGCTAAAGCCGACCAAGCGGGAGAGCAACACTGCGCGAGCCTGTCGGCGACTCAGATAAGGGCCGATCCCACTGGCGTGGTAGCGGATCACCTGGAGCTGATAGGCCAGCAGCTTCTGGGCTGACACCTCGGTATTCCGTCCCGAGCCCAGAAGCGTGTTGAGTCCGTACACTGGCTGCCCAATGCTCGCGACCTGTTCGACTAACTCCCGGGATCGTTCGATGCTGATCCTCGCCGAATTATCAAGCTCAATCTGCTCTGCCTGATTGACGGCGGTGGCAAACCTCTGCGCCGAGAGCGGTTCGGCCCCGAGCAACAAGGTCATCAGAAATCTCGCAAATTCGCGCGTAAGCCACCATCGCCAAAGCTCGTCCTGAGCAAACCGCGACGCCGCAGGACCGGAACCAACCGATCCAGCACACCGTGCACGGTGCTGGGGTCTACGAATCCGGAGAATAAGAAGCCGTCACCACCCACTTCCGCTGCGGTCTGCTCAAGATAATCGACGATCTGTTCGGGGGTGCCGATAATGCTGTCGCCAGCTCCACCGCTACGTTTGCTCAGGATCTCTCGCAGTGTTGCGCCCGCCGGTGCCGCCGAGGCGAAGTGCTCCAGGGTGCCCTGATTGCTGTTGGTACTGAGCTTCGGCAGAGGCTCGTCAAGGTCGAATTTCTTGAAGTCGATCACCGAGAGATAAGAAATCGAGTTCAGTTGACTGTCGATATCGCGCTGCGTTAGCGCCTCACGCTGGGCACGTAGCTCTTCGGCCTCGGCTGGGGAGGAGACCACAGTGGGTTTCAGCACAAACAAGACCTTGACGTGGTCGGGATTTCGACCGCTTGCCGCGGCCTCGGCGCGGATCGACTCTCGATAGCTGCGCATGCCGTCCACGCCACGCGCCAAGGCAAGGGCGACATCGGCGTGACCGCCGGCAAAGGCGCGCCCCCTCGGCGAAGCACCGGCCTGAACCAGCACCGGTTCCTCCGGAAGTGGTGCGGTATTCAGCGGACCACGGACCCGGAAGAACTCGCCGCGATGATGGATCGGCTCGACTTTTCGGTGGTCGGCATAGATGCCACGCTTAACATCCTCGACAATGGCATCCGGCTGCCAGCTTCGCCAAAGCTTGCGCACCACATCGACGAATTCCTCCGCCTTCTCATACCGAATATCGTGTTCGATCTGTTGATCCAGGCCGTAATTTTGGGCGGCCAGGTCGCTCCCTGAGGTGACCACATTCCAGCCCAACTGACGATCTGAAAAATGTTGCAGGGTGGCCAGCAACCGGGCTGCGGTGAATGGCGGGTAAAAGGAGGCGCTCACGGTTGGCACAATGCCAAGGTTTTTAGTAGCCGAGAGCAAATAAGGTACCAGCGCAAGAGGATCGTGTTTAGGGGCAAAGGATGCTTGCGCTAGCGACACTTCGGAGCTGGCTCCATAGGTGTCTGGCACCGTGAGGGAGTCTTCGATAATGAAAAGGTCAAGGCCGGACCGCTCGAAATGCCGCACCGCCTCTTGATAAATTTCGGGACGTTTCCAGTCGTAACCTAGGGAGTAACCTGGGGTTCCCCAACCCTGCACGCCAAAGCCGTGCCCGACAAACCAGCCAAAATGCAACATTCCCTGACTATAGGAGTCCGCCGCGTACCGAGCACTTTGCGGATTCATCAAACGTCATGAGCAGTCATCCAACGTTAAAAATATCTGTGGGATACCGAAAAATTTTCGCAGCCGCTCAACCTGCCCACACCCCGATTCGAGTGTCGAGATCTGGGGGCTTACTCCGGGTTTTTAAGCCCCTTATCTCGACACTCGACGGAGTTTGGGCCGAGATTTAGTTCTCTGGGCTGAGATAGAGCGCGCCGAGAGGGGGCAGGCTGAGGGTTGCCGACGCCGGGCGTGAGTCCCAGCCTTCCTGTACCGCGGCGACGGAGCCACCGTTGCCGACGCCGGAGCCGCCATACTCTTCGGCGTCGGTGTTCAGCACTTCGCGCCACTGGCCGGCAAAAGGTAGGCCGAGCCGGTAGTCATGATGGGGGTTGCCCGCGAAATTGACCACGCAAACCAGCGGATGCCCGGCCTTGTCCCAGCGCACAAAGGAAAGCACATTGTGCTCCGCGTCGTTAGCGTTGATCCACTCGAAGCCACCGCCGATATTGTCCTGCTCCCACAACGCCGAGGTGTTGCGATAGATCTCATTGAGCTGCTTCACCATCAACTGCAGACCTCGATGTGGCGGCATATCGGCAAGCCACCAATCCAGGCCGTGTTGCTCGCTCCACTCGGCTTCCTGACCGAATTCGGTGCCCATGAAAATCAGTTGCTTGCCGGGGTGGGCCCACTGCCAAGCCAAGAAAGCTCGGAGGTTGGCGAGTTGTTGCCAGCGATCGCCTGGCATTTTACGGAGCATCGAGCCCTTGCCATGCACCACCTCATCGTGGCTGATCGGGAGCAAGAAGTTCTCGGTAAAGGCATAAACCAGGGAGAAGGTCGCAATGCCGTGATGCCAGCTGCGATTAATCGGGTCCTCAGAAATATAAGCCAGTGAATCGTGCATCCAACCCATGTTCCACTTCAGTCCGAAGCCAAGGCCGCCATGATCGGTTGGCGCGGTGACGCCGGGGAAGGCAGTCGATTCCTCGGCGATGGTAACGATGCCACCCGAGCGCTTATAGGCGGTGGCGCTCATTTCTTGGAGAAAGGAGATCGCCTCCAGGTTTTCCCGGCCACCATGCCGGTTCGGGCTCCACTCACCTTCTTGCCGGGAATAGTCAAGGTAGAGCATCGAGGCGACCGCATCGACCCGCAACCCGTCGAGGTGGAAAACCTCAAGCCAGTACAGCGCATTTGCGGTCAGGAAATTCCGCACCTCGGAGCGGCCAAAATCGAAGATCAGCGTGCCCCAGTCCGGGTGTTCACCCAGTCGTGGGTCGGAGTGCTCATACAGTGGACCGCCGTCGAACTTCGCCAGCGCCCACTCGTCCTTCGGGAAATGCGCAGGCACCCAGTCCATAATCGCGCCAATACCTGCCTGGTGCAGCGCGTCGATCAGGTGCTTGAACTCGTCGGGATGGCCGAACCTGGAAGTTGGCGCGAAGTAAGAAGTAACTTGATATCCCCAGGAACCGCCGAAGGGGTGCTCGGCAACCGGCATGAACTCCACATGCGTGAAACCCATCCATTGCACGTATTCGACCAATTCACGGGCCAGGTCCTGATAGCTCAGACCGGGGCGCCAGGAGCCCAGGTGCACTTCATAGACACTCATTGGTGAATTGTGCGGGTCTCGTTCGGCGCGCGCTGACATCCAGTCCTGATCTTTGAACTGGTAGCTTGATTCCACCACTCGCGAAGCGGTGAGCGGTGGAATCTCGGTGCCAAACGCCATCGGATCAGCTTTTTCATGCCAGTCGCCGGCCTGCGAAAGGATCTCGAACTTATAGCGACTGCCCGCGGTGGCACCGGGGACAAATAACTCCCATACTCCGGAGGAACCCAGCGACCGCATGGCATGCTGTCGCCCGTCCCAATCGTTGAACTCGGCCTTCACCCGCACGGCCTGCGCATTTGGGGCCCACACCGCGAAACTCACCCCGTGCACCTCTCCGAGCACAGAAGGATAGCTGTGCAAATGCGCGCCCAGCACATTCCATAGCTCCTCGTGCCGTCCTTCTCCGATCAGGTGCAGGTCGACTTCACCGACCGTCGGCAAAAAACGGTAGGGATCATCTGAGACAGCTTCGTGCTCATCGGAGTAGCTCATTTTAATCCGGTAGTCGGGGGCGTGACCGGGCTCTTCCGGTTCGATCAAGGCAACCCAAATACCGCCGTACTCATGTCGCATCGGAGTCTCACCACTGGTGGTTAGCACCGAAACCTGCTCTGCCAGATGCCGCAAAGTGCGAATGGTCAGTCGGCCATTGTCGTCGAAATGTGGCCCCAGGATCGCGTGCGGGGCGTGATGGCTGCCCTCCGAGATTCTCGCTAGACTCTCCTGATCCAGTTGGATTGGCGTGTTTTCCATCTGCACCTCCTCCGTTGCATCGAATAAACGTCGAACCGCCGCCACCGGGACGGGAAGCCAGTCCGGTCGGTTGCGGAGTTCGTAGACCACCTCGTAGAGCGCCTTATCCAGCCAGAGGGCGGGAAACAAGGCCGATTCCGCTCCGGGCAGGTCCTCTCCCGCGATACTCCGATAGCCGTCGAGGTAAGCCGCTGAACTTTCCGCTACCCAACGGGAACTCGTCTTCTCATCCAAACCGGCGCTTGCCGCTGCGTAATCGATTGACCGAAGCAAACCAACCACGTCTCGCAGCGGAACATCCGGCAGTGACCGTTCAGCCACCGGGCGCAACGGCTCGCCTTCGAAATCTAGCACTAGCCAGCGAGCTGGCTGCTCGGTTCGAATCAGCTGCCCCAAATGCAGATCGCCGTGAATCCTTTGCAGCGGCGGCAGATCGGTGATGTCGTTCAGGGCCGCAAGGACTGCATCAACCTTGCCCTGGTAATCACCCACCGCTCGGTGAGCTTGCGACCAGGCCCAGCGAATCCGCTGGGCCAGAGCGGCGAGGAAGCTTTCTCGCTGCAGATCATCCAGCGGGCTCTCCCCTAAGGCAGTCCGCATAGTCTGATGCAAGCGCGCGGTGACCCGACCAAGCTCAGCAGCTTCCGCCGAGAAATCCCCGCTAACAAATCCCGCTGAACTAGAAACCTCAGAATCAGTTTCAGGGTTCGGTGCGGCTTCCATCGTTGATTTTGCGCGTTGCACCGCCAGTTGCCAAACATCTTCTGCTTTGGCCACAAATTCATGCATCACGCACAGGCTGCCGGAAACCGTCTGTCCGGCAGCGTTCTGCCAGCTGCCGCTCGCCCAGCCATGCAGGCTCGGGGACTCGGTGCTACCAGCCTCGGTCAATGCGCTGCCGACTTCAATATCCGGGTTGGTGCCGGTGGCGAGCACTCTGAAAAACTTCAAAATCACCGATAACTCAGGATTTCTAATCACTACCGAACTATTCGACTGCTCGGCGCTAATCACCCTAATTCTCTGGGTGACACCAATCTGATGGGATGCTCGAAAGGCCGCGGTCGAGTGAGCTAGCGCAGCCCCGTCGTCGAGAATCGTTTCTTTCGCCAGGAAATCCAACCAGGCGGCGATGAAAACTGGGTCGTGCACCGCGTCATAAATCCACCTTTTGCCGAACTCTGAGTGTTCGGTGGTGCCCAGTAAGTGCGCTTCAGCATCCGCCAGCGGTGCCTCCCGGTAACTCAACGGGACTTGCAACACTTCCACCCGGTCCGCAGTGTGCACCGCGACCAGGTGGACCTCCAGTCCGACCTTCCCCTGCGGATCTTCCAAACGGAAACCACCAGCCCGGCTCAGCCTGAGCTGATTGTTCTTAGCCGGGAACCAGCGTTTGCCGGGCAGCCAGGAAGCAAGCAGTTCAGGGATGGTCGGGCTGAGCTGAGCCATTAGGGGGTAACACCTCCGGAAGTGGTTGGCTCGCTACCCGGCTCGACGAGCGCAGGAGCGACCGGGAACGACGGTGCTGACGACGGCGGATGCTGCCGGGACTGCAAAGTCACCAAGGGCATTGCCTGAGTCACCGGCGAGGCAAGATTCGAATTGCTTGAACGGATCCGCAACCAGAAAAAGTCGTGGCTTCCCAGGGTCAGGGTCAGAATTCCGTCATCACCAATGGTGGGGAAGAGCGTGCCGCCAAAGACGTCGCGCAGGCCGCGGCCGGCGTATTGCGGCAATCGCAGCTGGGTGGCCACCGGGTTCTGCGAAAGGTTGAACACGCACAGCATGCTCTCCTCAGCCTCACCCTCGATATTGTCCTGCGGTAATTCGCGCAGGAACGCCAATACCGGCTCCGCGCTGGCCTCAACGTTTTGGTAACCGCCGAGACCGAAGGCCAAGTGTGCTTTACGCACGCTGAGGATCTGCCGGGTCCAGTTCAGCAGCGACGCAGAGTGCGCCTGCTGCGCTTCCACGTTGGTCTGGTTGAAGTGATAGACCAGCGACTGAATCACCGGCAGATAAAGCTTTCCGGGGTCTGCGGTGGAGAACCCCGCGTTCCGATCCGGGGTCCACTGCATCGGGGTGCGTACCGCGTCACGGTCGGTGAGCCAGATGTTCTCGCCCATCCCAATTTCATCGCCGTAATAGAGGAATGGGCTACCCGGCATCGCCAGCAGCAGCGCATTGATCAGCTCGATTTCAGCACGAGAGTTATCTAGCAAAGGTGCCAGACGGCGTCTGATTCCGACATTGGCGCGCATCCGCGCATCCGGCGCATACCAGCCGAGCATTGCCTCGCGTTCAGCCGGAGTCACCATTTCCAGAGTGAGTTCATCGTGGTTCCGCAGGAAAGTGCCCCATTGTGCGCCTCGCGGAATGGCAGGGGTGTCCTGCATTGTCTCGATAATGGGTGCTGCCTTCTGGTCACGCAGCGCGTAAAAGAGCCGCGGCATGATCGGGAAGTGGAAAGCCATATGGCATTCCGGCTCCTCTGCGGTACCAAAGTATTCAACCACTTCGTCGGGCATCTGGTTGGCTTCCGCGATGATCACCCGACCCGGGTATTCCTCATCCACCATAGCCCGCAAATCGCGCAGGAAATCATGGGTGCCGGGCAGGTTTTCGCAGTTGGTGCCCTCCTCTTCGAAGAGGTAGGGGATGGCGTCGGCGCGGAAACCATCGATGCCTTGGTCGAGCCAGAATCTGACCACGTCGAAAATCGCTTCGACGACCCTCGGGTTCTCGAAGTTCAAATCCGGCTGGTGGCTAAAGAAGCGATGCCAGAAGAACTGGCGACGAATCGGATCGAAGGTCCAGTTAGATTCTTCAGTATCGACAAAAATGATCCGGGCATCTTGATATTTCTCGTCGGTATCGCTCCAGACATAAAAATCTCCAAACGGGCCTTCCGGGTCCTCGCGCGAGGCCTGGAACCAGGCGTGCTGATCGGAGGTGTGATTGACGGGTAGATCAATAATCACCCGAACGCCGCGAGCGTGTGCCTCGGAAACTAGACGCTGAAAGTCCGAAAGTGTGCCGAACTCGTCGAGGACCTGATAGTAATCGGAGATATCGTAGCCGCCGTCGCGTAATGGCGATTGGAAGAACGGGGGCACCCAGAGGCAATCAATGCCGAGCCATTGCAGGTAATCGAGTCTTTCGATCAGCCCAGAGAAATCGCCGGAGCCATCGCCATTGGCGTCGTGAAAGGCCCGTACTAAAACCTCGTAAAAGACCGCCTTGCGATACCAATGCGGGTCATGTTGCAGGCCCGGAGCGTTCATGCTGAAGTGGCCGGAAGAAATGCTCATGCAGGACGCCTAACGTGAAGAATATGGGCTGGTTCAAGGTGTGCGTCCAATCGGACGTAGTTTTCATTCCCCCATTGCCAGCTTTGGCCGGTAATGAGTTCATCGACGGTGAAGGTGCCATCGGCGTTGAAGCTGTCGATTTGAAGAGCCGCCAGATCCAAAGACACCACACCTTCCCTGACACTGTGTGGATCGACGTTCACCACCACAATAATGGTGTCGCGGTGCGTGCTGCCGTCGGCTGACCGCACATTTTTGTGCTTGCTGAAGGCTACTGTAGCGGGGTCGCTGCTTGCATGCACGGTCAGGTTGCTCAGCTCCCCGAGTGCCGGATGCTCACGACGAATCTGGTTGAGCAGGGTGATGAAGGGCGCCAATGAGCGGCCCGACTGCTCCGCGGCAGCGAAGTCACGCGCCTTGTACTCGTATTTTTCGTTATCGATGTATTCCTCAGCGCCGGGCCTTGCCACGTGTTCGAAAAGCTCGTAGCCGGCGTAGACCCCCCACAACGGACTGCCCATGGCGGCCAAGACTGCCCGGATTTTGAAGGCCGCCGGTCCACCATATTGCAGATATTCAGTGAGAATATCTGGGGTGTTGACGAAAAAGTTTGGCCGGTAAAAGGCAGCCGATTGGTGACTGACTTCCTGGAAGTATTCTTCGACCTCTGCCTTGGTGTTCCGCCAGGTGAAGTAGCTATACGACTGTTGGAACCCGGCGCGGCCCAGGGCGTGCATCATCGCCGGTACAGTGAACGCCTCAGCCAAGAAGACTGTTTCCGGGTGCTTAGCCCGGACCTTGGCGATCAGCCACTGCCAGAACCAGAGCGGTTTGGTGTGCGGATTATCGACCCGGAAGATCTTGACGCCGTGGCTGATCCACAGCTCAACAATGCGCAAAACCTCGCTGCTCAGCCCATCGGGGTCGTTATCGAAGTTGAGCGGGTAAATGTCCTGGTACTTTTTGGGCGGGTTCTCCGCGTAGGCGATACTGCCGTCGATTCGGGTGGTGAACCATTCCGGGTGTTCGGTGGCCCAGGGGTGGTCAGGGGCCGCCTGCAGCGCCAAGTCAAGGGCAACTTCCAACTGCAACTCGGTCGCCCGGCTGACGAAGGCGTCGAAGTCTTTAAAGTCACCCAAATCGGGATGGATTGCGTCATGCCCGCCGTCTCGGGAGCCGATCGCCCAGGGCGAGCCGGGATCTGCCGGCCCAGCTACCAAGGTATTGTTCGGTCCCTTGCGATTGACTTCACCAATCGGGTGAATGGGTGGCAGATAGATGACGTCGAAGCCCATCGCGGCGACTCTATCCAGGCTGTGCAGCGCGGTGCGGAAGTTCCCACTGGTCCATTCCCCGGTCTCCGGATGCCTGCTAGCGCCCTCTGAACGCGGGAAGAATTCATACCAGGAGCCACGGCCGGCCGCCGCTCGCTCGACTTCGATCGGGTACTCATCGCTCAGCGTGAGCAACTCACGGATCGGCTCCTTGGTCATCACCTCCAGCACTGCTGCAGAAACACCGGCGCCCAGCCTGACAGGTACCGGCTGGCTCTGATCAGCCAGACCGCTGGCCGCTGTGTTCAGCACTTGGCGGTCCGCGTTCGCGCGGGTCCGCTGCCCGGCTGCCTGGCTGAGCAGCGCGGCGCCTTCCGCAAGCATGAGCTCGACGTCAACGTCGGCGGCGATCTTCACCTCGGCATTGTGCTGCCAAGTGGCGTAGACGTCGGACCAAGCTTCTATCCTGAATTTCCAGTGGCCGATCTCGGAAGGAGCAAGCCGACCCTGCCAACGGTCGGTGCCATCCAGTAAGGGCCGCAATCGGATACGCTGGTCCGCTGCGCCATCCGGGCTGAGCAATACGGCTTCGACACCAATCAGGTCGTGCCCCTCACGAAACACCGTGGCAGAAACTTCGAGTTCGCCGGCGGGAATTGCTTTTGCGGGTACCGCGCCGCCTTCAATCACCGGCGCCACATCGAAAATCGGAATCCTGCCGACGGTAGTTTCCGCCAGCACGCTAGATGTTTCAGTCACTGGCGCTGTTTTACCGGCTTTTTTTGCCGCACCGAGCGAGCGTTTGGCACGCGAAGCATGATCTGTAGTCACCTTCCACACGTTAGCGAGAATGTGCTCCGATTGCGATGTATGTAAAAGATATTCCTGCCCGGGTCTTAACCTTTGAGACCGCCAGCCGCGGTAAAGCCGACGCCTAGTCGGCGTCCCATTACCAGATACAGCAACACCACTGGAGCCGAGTACACCAAGGAAAAAGCCGCTAGCTGTCCGTAGGCGACCTGACCATATTGCGAGGAGAAAGTGTAAAGGCTCACCGAGGCCGGCAGATTATCCGGCGAAAGCAGCAGCATGAAGGGTACGAAGAAGTTGCCCCACATCCCGACGAAGGTGAAGATGGTCACCACTGCGGTACCGGGGCGGGTCAGCGGAAGCACCACGAAACGCAATGCTTGCATGGTCGAGGCGCCTTCAGTCCAAGCGCTTTCTTCGATCTCTTTGGGTACGCCGTCCATAAAGTTCTTCATCAGGAAAATTGCGTAAGGCAGTGAGGAGGCGGCCAAGAAGAGGATCGCTCCGGGCATCGAATCAATGAGATTGACCTGCACGAACATTGCATACACCGGAATCATCACCGCGGTGATCGGCAGTCCGGTGGCAAAGATAATCACCAGCAGGAAGGGTCGTTTCGCCCGAGACTGATATCTGGAAAGCGGATAGGCGGCGAGCGCCGAGCAGACCACCGTGAGCAGCGTCGCCCCGCCACACAATAGCAACGAATTAAGAATGGGGCGGAAGGTGGTTTTGGTGTTCATGATGGCGGAGAAGTTCTCTAAGCTGGGTTGCTTCGGCCACTCAACCGCGAGCGTGGCCTCAGGGTTGATCGAAGCAAATACCACCCAAAGCAAGGGGATGCAGAAAACCAGAGCGACCACCAGCAGAAGCAGGCTGGTCACCAGCTTCGTGCTATTGAAACGAGTCCTAAGTCCGGTGGTTCTAGGCTGGGCACCGGAGACCTGGGTGCTGCTGACAGCGGCGCTCATGATTTGTCCTCTCTGGGCAGCAGCTTCATATAAATCAACGAGGCAACACCACCGATGGCCAGCAGAATCAGCGCCACAGCGGTGCCGTAACCAAGTTGGCCGAAGCTGAATGCCTGTTCATACATGAAAAGTGGCAGAGTTTGGCTGGCACCGCCCGGGCCGCCCTTGGTCATGATGTAGATCAGCCCGAAGACCGAAAGGGTTTGCAAGGTTATTAACATCAAGTTGGTGAGCACAGAGCGCCTAATGATCGGCAACGTCACCGAGAAGAAACGGCGCCAGCCTCCCGCGCCGTCGAGTTGCGCGGATTCATCAACGTCCGGGGAGACCTGCGATAGTGCAGCGCGGTAGACCAACATACTGAAGGCGGTGCCTCGCCAGATATTCGCGAAAGAAACCGCCAGAATAGGCAGGCTGATCAGCAGGTCTTGGCTAGGCAGACCGAGGAAGTTCAGCAGTCCGTTGAGCGAACCTTTTTCACCGAGGAAGGTGTACCAAAGATAGCCGGCCACCACCTCGGGCAAGATCCAAGCCGCAATAATAATCGCGCTGGTCAGGGTGGTGACGATTTTGCTGGCTGAACGCATTAGTAGAGCCAGCACCATACCGAGAATGTTCTGTCCGATCACCGCAGTGACCAGGGTGAAAATCAAGGTCAGACCAACCGAATGCCAGAATTGTGGTGAGCTGAAAGCCTGGCCGAAGTTCGCCAAGCCAACGAAGTCGGTGCTGGCCGAACCCTCACCGCGCAGCGCTTTATTGGTCAGCGACAAATAGACGCTGTAGATAATCGGGCCGAGCATAAAAATCAGCAGCAGGATCAGCGCGGGCAATAAAGGAGCGGCCCGGCGCATCATCCTACTCGGCTTGCGAGGACTCCGCTGCTTCGTCGGCGTCATCCGAGTTCCGACCGCTTCAGCACTCACTTCGCCACCCCCTTGGTGACTTTCTCAGCGCCGACGATGCCTGTGATCTGCGCATCGTAGGCTTCAGCCGCCTGCTGCGGCGAAGTACCGGAGATCATCACCTTCTCCATGGCTTCTTGGATCGCTGCCGAGATTTGTGGATAGGCGGCAAGCGCTGGCCGGAAGGTCGCGCCCTCAACCAGAGAGGTGAAGAATTGGATGGTGGGGGTGTACGTTCGGTACTTTTCCTGGGCTGCAACATCTTTGCGCACCGCCACCCCGTTATCGGCGATGTTGTAGTTCATCATGTTCTCGGTGGTCGAGATGGTTTTCAGATATTCCCAGGCCAGATCGGCCTTTTTCGTTCTGGTCGGTAAGGCCCAGCACCAGCCACCAGCCAGGGTGCTATAACCCGGCGCTTGGCCATGCTGGGTTGGCATCTTCGCCTGCTTCAACACCGATGACCATTCGGGCCATTCACCGGGTGCCTGCGGTACCCAGTTATTGCTAATCCAACCGCCGTCCAGAGCCACCGCAAGCTTGGCCTTCGGCAACCAATCTGTGTAGACGGTCTCAGTCAGATTCGCATCGAGCGCCCGGCTGAGGCTCGGACCTAGCTTCTCCGAAAAGATCTTCTCAATAAAGCTCAGGCTGTCAATAAAACCTTTACTTCCGATCACCCACTTCTTTTGTGCTTCATCGTAAAGCGTGGATTCGGTGCCATAGAGCAGCATTTCGAAGCCCTGCATCGAGGCTTTCTCGCCCTGCGCTTTGCCGGAGAAAATATTGAACGGAATGACCTCAGGCAACGTCTTTTTCAGCACCGCGAGATCGGCCAGCAATTGCTGCCAATCTTTGGGCTGCCAGGGCACCGGAAGGCCAGCTTGACGAAACAAATCTGTGTTGTACCAGAGCGCCCGAGTGTCGGTGCCGGCTGGCACTCCATAGATCTTGCCGTCTTCGCCGGTGACAGCCGTCTTCGCCGAGTCGTAGATCTGCTGCCACGGTTCCCAGCCCTGCACTCGATCCGTCAACGTCTGCAGATAACCGGCCGCCACATCGGACTTCAAAATGAAGGTGTCTTCAAAAACCAGATCTGGAGTGGTGGCATCGCTTGACATCATCAATTCGTTTTTAGTGAAGTAGTCGTTTTCGGCTGCCACCAGCGGAATCAAATGAATTTGGATATCGGGCTGGCTGAGACGGAACTGCTCGCTGATCTTGGCTAGGAAGTTCTCCATCACCTTGCCCGAGCCCCATTGCTGATAGGCGATCTTGAGCGTGTTCGCCGAGTTTCCCGCGCATCCGCTCAGAGCGGGCAGTAATAAGCCCGCACCCAATAAGCCGCTCAGAAAACTTCGTCTTCGCACAGTGGATGCCGCCGACCGTTCAGCGACCCGCCCAATGTCAACCATCTACCGAACCTCCATCACCTTTGTTGGTGTCCTACCTCCTAGCCTATCCATCCGAACACCGTGACTCGCCGTGGCGTGACGACTTCCAATGAGTTCCAGAAAAACTTCCAATACCTCCGCCCCCCAACCGGCCTCACTGCTACCGGAGCCGGAAGACTTCACGACACGTTGCGCAAGCGTTTACGCGTCATATACCAAAAGGAAACTCAAATGAATTCCACCAGTCGCTTTTGTCCGCTACCGTAGTCAGCGTGAAGGCCATCCGCAGATTTACTGTCCGTACCGTGCTCCCCGAGTCGATTGCGCCCTTGGCGCGGCTCGCCACCAACCTCCGCTGGTCCTGGCACCTGCCAACGCGCGAGCTTTTCGCTTCGCTAGACCAACAGCTGTGGGATGACAGCGCCCACGACCCGGTAACTTTTCTCGGTTCGGTAAGCCGAGAGCAGCTTCAACAACTCTCCGAGAACACCGATGTGGTGGACCGGGTACGGCGGGCAGCCGAGGATTTGCAGCGCTACCTCGAAGAGCCCCGGTGGTATCAGGGTCTGAGCGAGGACGCACCAAAGTGCATCGCCTACTTCTCGCCGGAATTCGGTATTACCGAGGTGCTACCGCAATACTCGGGCGGTCTCGGCATTCTGGCCGGTGACCACCTCAAGGCGGCCTCTGACCTGGGTGTACCGCTGATCGGCGTCGGGCTGCTTTACCAGGCTGGTTACTTCAAGCAGTCGCTCTCCCGCGATGCCTGGCAGCAAGAGACCTATCCTGTGCTTGACCCAGACGGTCTGCCGCTCACCCTGCTACGCGAAGCCGATGGCAGCCCAGCGCAGGTGACCTTGCCATTACCGGAGGGTCGGGAATTGCATGCCTGGATCTGGCGGGCCGACGTCGGCCGGGTTCCGTTGCTGCTCTTGGATTCCAACGTCCCTGGCAATGACGACGCCGCTCGACTAATCACCGACCGACTCTATGGCGGTGGCGGGGATCACCGGCTGCAACAGGAGTTACTGCTCGGCATGGGTGGAGTTAAGGCACTGCGGGTCTACCAACGACTCAGCGGGGTGCCCGCTCCCGAGGTTTTCCATACCAACGAGGGTCATGCTGGCTTCCTCGGCATCGAACGAATTCGTGAGTTGATCGGGACCGAGCACCTGAACTGGGACGAGGCCTTGGCCGCTGGCCGCGCCTCGACGGTTTTCACCACCCACACCCCGGTGCCGGCTGGCATCGACCGCTTCCAAAAAGCTCAAATTCAGCATTTCTTCGAGGCTGGCTTGGCCCCCGGAGTGCCGCTGGAGAATATTCTCAGCCTTGGCTCGGAGAGCTACCAGGGCGGCGATCCTGCGGTCTTCAATATGGCGGTGATGGGCCTGCGATTGGCGCAACGTGCCAATGGTGTGGCAAAGCTGCATGGCGTGGTTTCCCGTGAGATGTTCTCCGGGCTTTGGCCGGGCTTCGATCATCAGGAGGTGCCGATCTCCTCGGTCACCAACGGCGTGCACGTGCCGACTTGGGTGGATCCCAAGATCAGCTCGCTTGCCGCAGAACGTTTCGGTAACAGCGTGCTGGACCAGCCCGACTGGTCGAAGGTTTACGAAGTGCCGGATCAGGAAATCTGGGCAATGCGGCGCGAACTCCGGGCCGCATTGATCGAGGACGTGCGCCGCCGGGTGCGCGCTTCCTGGAAGAAGCGTGGTGCCGCCGATGCCGAGCTAGCCTGGACCGATTCTGTACTGGATCCGGATGTGCTGACCATTGGCTTTGCTCGCCGGGTGCCGACCTATAAACGACTGACCTTAATGCTGCGCGAACCGGCACGCTTAAAGGCGCTGCTGCTCGACGAGAAGCATCCGATTCAGCTGGTCATCGCCGGTAAATCGCACCCCGCGGACGACGCCGGAAAGAAGATGATCCAGGACCTGGTCCGCTTCACCGATGACCCGGAGGTGCGGCACCGCATCGTCTTCCTGCCGAATTACGACATTGCGATGGCCCGCACGCTTTTCCCGGGTTGCGACGTCTGGCTCAATAATCCTCTGCGCCCTTTGGAAGCCTGCGGCACCTCGGGGATGAAGGCGGCGATTAATGGCGGCCTAAACCTCTCGGTGCTCGATGGTTGGTGGGACGAGATGTACGACGGCGAGAACGGCTGGGCGATCCCGACTGCCAATAACGGGGCCAGCGCGGAGGAACGCGACGACATTGAAGCGGCCGCCCTCTACGAGTTGCTAGAGAACCAAGTAGCACCACGCTTCTACGGCGCGGGCGGCACCTCGGAAGCTGCCGGTGCCGCTGGCGCGTCCAGTCCGCAGGCTTCTGAGCTCCCGACGCACTGGATCTCCATGATCAAGCACACCCTGGCAACCTTGGGTCCGGCGGTTTCCGCCGAGCGCATGCTCGACGATTACGTGCACAAGCTCTACGAGCCGGCAGCCATCGCAGGCCGCGCCGCCACCGCGAATGGTTTCGCTGCGGCTAAAGAGTTGGCAGCGTGGCGCTCCAAGGTCAGCACGGCTTGGCCGGACTTGGCAGTTGAGCACGTTGATTCAGTCGGCGTCTCAGATGAACCTCAGATTGGCGACACGCTCACCGTGCGGGCCTACGTTTACCTCGACGGCCTCTCCACCGAGGATGTCCGGGTCGAGGCGGCCTTCGGTAAAGCGCTTGAAAGCGACGAGCTGAGCGACACTGACTCGGTAGCCTTGCAGGCCACCGAAGACCTAGGCAACGGCCGTCACCTATTCAGCGGCGATGTGGTGATTGATCGTTCCGGTAGCTTCGGCTACACGGTGCGGGTCTTGCCGGAGAACCCGCAATTGGCCTCTCGCGCCGAGTTGGGTCTGATCACCAGCGCCTAAACCGACCCCGTCTCCGCGTCGAGTTCGGAGATCTGCACGTTTTGACCGTGTCATAACGTGCAGATCTCCGAACTCGACGAGGCTTACTCGATGGGGATCGTTGAGGGGCGACAAGCTCTTCCCCGGAGTTAGTGCCCCAATCGGCTGAGCCACTTTTCCTGGATCGCAGCTTCAAGATCCACTTCTTCATTTTTTGCCAACAGAAGGAACTGGGCTAGCACGTCCGCGCATTCCTGAGCAAAGCGATCCCTCAGCTCTTCCTCGCTATACCCGCGATCACGACCCATACCTTTCATCGCTAAAAAGGCCTGAACCAGCTCACCTACTTCTTCTTGAAGCTTGAGCATGAACCAGGTACCCGTACGATCGATCTCAAAGGTCTTGGCATATTGAACCGAGACTGCCTCTACGGACTTTTGCAACTGTTGTAGTTCCACCCAAGTCAGTTTGCCAGCTAAGCGGGACTATTCGACGCTGCCCTTTCCGGTTAGTCGTTTTACGTCACGCGCTTCAACCCTCAGCTTCTCGCTCTCTAGTTCACGCAAGATCATCAGCACGCTGCGGTAGGCCTGGCTATTTTTGAACCACGGGTCAATGTGCCAAACCAGGGTGCTCGGTTCACTCAGACCATCGGCGAAATCGTGCAACGAGTCATGCAGCGCATCGAGGTTATGGCCAAAATACGCCGGGAAATCCAACGCCTCTGCAAAGGCCTTCAGCACGCCTTGTTTGGATCGTGCGGCCGGAACCTCAAAGACCGGACGCTGCCCGTTCCTGCTCATTGGCCCTCCAGAATGAAGCTGAAACTGTCGTAATGATCGTCCGTGTAGTACTTCTCGCCCTTGCCGCCCACAATGATCCGGCGGGCACCGCGGTCTGACTCCCCCGGAGTCTTAACCGTGTACTCCCTGTAGTATCCGCTGCGTTGCTTGGGTAGCACCCCTTCGAAGTTACCGAAGTTTATGCCGTCCCGATCATAAGGGTACGGCCCACCCTTGGCGATCAAGGCCAGGGTCTGCTGGGCTTCCTTGGGCAGCGCCGAGGCCTTGAGCGTCGGCAGCTTCGAGGGATTGCTGGCCTGCTGGCTGGATGGTTTGGCAGTGGACTTCTTGGCGTTGCTGCTCTGACTTTGCGTCTGCTCAGCCGAGGCAGAGCTCCCCGCAGTGAGACGGTTGTAGAGCAGCGTGCCACCAATGATCAGCGCGAGCACAATCAGCGCGGCGATCAAACCGGCGAGCTGTTTACGCCGGGCCGCGGCTGTCCGCACGGCTGCTTTGGAAGTTGCTGGCATCAACTAGGCCCTATAGATGGTGATGGTGTTAGCAGCCAGCAGATCGGTCTGCCCGGAACTGACCTCGCGGCCCTGCCCTTTCGGGTAGCTGGCACTCGTACTGAACCGGTACTCATACTGTCGTGACGGTTCATCCCCTGGCCCCGGCAGGGTGACCTCGACGTCGGAAGCAGTCGCGTTGAAGACCACCAGGCCATCGGTAAGCCCGTCCGGCGAACCGAGGAGCATCTGTAGCACCCGTTGCGAGCCATCCTGCCACTGCTCGGGCGACAACGGCTGCCCACTGGCGTCGAACCAATGCAAGTACGAGGTCTCACCGCGCGCCGGGTAAGTGGAAGGCTGCGCGGAAAGGTACTCGCGGCGGAGCCGGAGCATCCGTCGGGTGGTCAGCAGCATGGTCTCATCCACCGCTGACCAGTCCAACCAGGAAATTTCATTATCTTGGCAGTAGGCGTTGTTATTACCACGCTGGGTCTTGCCGAGTTCATCGCCCGCGGTGAGCATCGGCACCCCGAGCGAAAGAATCAGGGTGGCCATCAGGTTCCGCGCAGACTGCGCCCGTGCGCTGAGAATAGCGGCGTCATCGGTGGCACCTTCCACGCCGTGGTTCCAGGAACGATTATTATCGCTGCCGTCCCGGTTCTCTTCGCGGTTGTCCTCATTGTGCTTACCGTTGTACGCCACCAAATCGGCCAGTGTGAAGCCGTCATGCGCGGTCACCATATTTACCGAAGCCAGCTGGCTGCGGCCCGAAGCTGCGAAAAGCCGCGACGAACCGGAGAGCGCGTCTGCCAACCGGGCTAGTCCTCCACCGTTACCGCCAGCAGCGATCGAGGCCTGATCGGCAAGCCAGAAATCACGCAGTGAATCACGGAAATGATCGTTCCAGTCGGCCCAGCCCACCGGGAAGCGACCGGTCTGCCAGCCGTCATGACCGACATCCCAGGGCTCGGAGATCAACTTGACGCCAGAGAGCACCCGATCGGTGCTGGCCGCCACCAGGAAGGGGTGTTGCGGATTAAAGTTATTTGCGGCGTCGCGGCCCAGCGTCACCGCCAGATCAAAACGGAAACCGTCAATATGGAATTCTTCCACCCAGTAGCGCAGCGAATCCAAAGCCATTTGAATCACTTTGGGTTCGGAGAAATCCAAGGTATTGCCGCAACCGGTGGTGTCCAGATAATGGTCGTCGTGGAAACGGTAATAGCGTTTCTCGGCCAGTCCCCGCCAGCTCAAGGTGGGTTCAAAGCGTTTGCCCTCGGCAGTGTGGTTGTAGACCACATCGAGGATCACCTCAATGCCCGCGGCATGCAGCAGTTTGACCATGCCTTTGAATTCATCCTGCACAGCCTGCGGACCCGCTGCTCGAGCCGCCGCCGAAGCATAACTGGCCTGCGGCGCGAAGTACCCAATGGTGTTGTAGCCCCAGTAATTCGGCAAGCCAGCGTCGCGGAGATGCTGCTCATCGAGGTGGGCGTGAATCGGCAGGAGTTCGACCGCGGTGACGCCGAGTTCGGTGAGGTGCTTGATCATCGCCGGATGTGCCAGTCCGGCGTAGCTGCCCCGAATTTCCTCAGGAATCTCCGGATGTAACTGGGTCAGCCCTTTAATATGAGCTTCATAAATCACGCTGTCCCGCCACGGTATATGTGGGGCTGAATCGTCGCTCCAGTCAAAGCCAGAGAACATTCGCACGCCCAGCAGCTTGCCCTCGGCGTCGTCGATAGCCCGAGCGTAGGGGTCGAGTAGAAGTTGCTCATCGGCCGGTTCGACGTCCCCCGCGGCGAAGCCGTAACGCGAGCCAATGGGCATGTTCTCTACCACTCCGTGGTGCACCCCGTCGGAGAATTCCGGCAGCGTGATGGCCTGCCAATCGGCATCCGGCGCCTTGAAGTAGAGCACCAATTCGGTGAGCTCAGGCGCCCACACCGCAACGTTAACAACCCGTGCTGGATCGCCCTGCAGCGGAGCGCTCAGGCCAAGTGGGAAAGCACGAGAAGTTGCCGCCCCCAATACTTTTGCGGAAATAATCTCTGTCATGCGTTTTTCGAGGTAGCTCTCTGTCGGGAAACTTCGTACAGGCTAATGCCCACCGCCATTGAAGCGTTCAGAGATTCCATCGCGGAATCAATCGGGATCGACACGATCTGGTCGCAGTTTTCGCGCACCAGGCGGGAAAGGCCTTTGCCTTCCGAGCCGACCACCAAGCAAACCGGCTCGGTAGCTACCGCGAGTTCGGGAAGCGAAACGTCGCCCTCACCGTCGAGACCGAGCACAAAGTAACCCATCCCTTTGAAAGCCTCTAGAGCACGGTTCAAATTGGCGGCCTTAGCCACCGGTACGCGCACCGCGGCACCGGCACTGGTTTTCCAGGCCGAGGCTGTCATTCCCACGCTACGGCGTTCGGGAACCACGACGGCGTGGCCGGAGAAGGCGGACACGCTACGGATGATCGCGCCGAGGTTGCGCGGGTCCGTGATGCCGTCCAAGGCAACAATCAGCGGAGCATTATTGATGTAGCCCTTATGGAACTTGTCGACGGTTTCCTGGGCTAGATCGATGGCATCGGCGTAGTTATAGGGCGGGATCTGCAACGCGAGGCCTTGGTGCACGGCATCATCGGTCATCCGGTCTAGTTCCGGCTTATGGGTTTCCATCAGCGGGATGCCGCGCTCGGCGGCAATCTTGAGCGCCTCTTTCACCCGGTCATCCACCTCAATCCGGACGGCGACGTGGAGCACCTTGGCTGGCACACCAGCACGTAATGCCTCCACCACCGAGTTACGACCGGTGACCATTTCCTCACTGGCCCGACCTCTGCCGGTGCTGCGGCTGCGTTGCCCCGCCGAGCTTGGCCGTTTAGCGGCTGACCGTTCGGCCAACTCCTTTGCTCGGTAAGCCTTGTGATACGGACGATCCTCGGCCTTCGGGGTTGGTCCTTTGCCTTCTAAGGCCTTGCGTCCGAGGCCGCCGGTGCCCTTGCTGGGGCCCTTCTTGCCCTTTGCTGCCCGTGGATTTCCAGCCATTATGAGTTCTTCCGTTCTGTTGCTTTGGAGCCTGGCGAACCACTATCGGTGCTCAGCGTCCAGCTAGGCCCATCGGCCGAGTCTTCAATTTTAATGCCAGCTTCCGCCAGCTCGTCACGAATTTCATCCGAACGGGCCCAGTCTTTCGCGGCCCGAGCGGCGGTCCGTTCGGCGAGGCGGGTGTTTATCAGGATATTCAGCGCCCGGTCAGCTAAAGCTGAAGAAGTTCTCTCCGACGGCAGCGCGTCCAAGCCAAGCGCAGAAGTCATCGACAGTACCGCGAAGAAATGCTTTTTCAACTCGTCAGTATCATTGCTGGCCAGCGCCGCGTTGCCAGCCCGAACCGCCTCGTGCAGCACGGCTAGGGCCTTAGGAATATTGAGGTCGTCATCCATTGCTTCGCCGAAAGATTCGGGTAAATAGCCTAACGGCGCGTAAGCGAACCAGCCGATATTGGCTTGCGTGGAGGACGGCATAAACACGTCTTGCATATCCATCTCGGTGACCCTCAGCGCTGCTTTGCCCATGAACCCGTCAATTCTTCTCATTGCCGCACCGGCTTCTTCCAGCGACTCCGGGCTGTAGTCAAGCACCGAGCGGTAATGCGCCTGACCGAGGTAATAGCGCACCACCCGAGCCGAAGCTTGCGCGAACAACTCATTCGGCCCAATCACATTGCCGATCGATTTGGACATCTTTTCGCCCTGATAGCTCACCAGACCGTTGTGCATCCAGAAGTTGGCGAAATCCTTGCCAGCAGCCTGCGACTGGGCCATTTCGTTCTCGTGGTGTGGGAAACGCAGATCAAGACCGCCGCCGTGGATATCGAAAGCATCACCGAGATACTTGCCCACCATGGCCGAGCATTCCAGATGCCAGCCTGGGCGACCAGCGCCCCAGGGGCTCGGCCAGGAGGCGGTGGCGGGCTCGTCCTCTTTGCGCCCCTTCCAGAGCGCAAAGTCGCGGGGGTCTTTTTTGCCGCGCGGATCGGCGTCGGTTGCGGCTTGCATATCGTCGATGTTTTGCCGGGTCAGCGAGCCGTATTTTCCCCAGGAACGGACGTCAAAATAGACGTCCCCAGAGTTATCGGTTGCCGGGTAGGCGTGGCCGCGATCGATCAGGTCCTGGATGAGCTGGTGCATCTCCGGGATGTGCCCGGTAGCACGCGGTTCATAGTCGGGGCGCGAAATCCCGAGCGCGTCATACGCCGCATTGAACTCTCGCTCGTAACGGTAGGCACGAGCCCACCATTCTTCGCCAGCTTCGGCGGCTTTAGCCAGAATCTTGTCGTCTATATCGGTGACATTGCGCACCACGGTAGTTCGCAAGCCACGGAACTGTAACCAGCGGGTGAGTTGATCGAAGACCAGGGCCGAACGCAGGTGCCCGATATGCGGTTCGCTCTGCACGGTGGCACCACAATAGTAAAGCGATGCCTGGCCCGGAATCAGGGGCTGAAAGTCGCGTACTTCGGCGGTGGCGGAGTCGTAAAAGCGCAGTGTCACTTGTCAAGATTAGCGGATACCATGGTCAATCCGTTGATATTGCGCTACAGCTTGGGACGCCGAACCAGACTTTCCGGAGTCCAATCCGTAGTGGGTGCACCACTTAACGGCCACAATGTAGTGCTGAGATAGTCCAGCACCAGCTTTGCCTGCCAATGTGGTGCTCCCGTTGAGGGTTTCCTATCCGGCAGGCGCCAGATACACCAGCGCGGTAGCTATCGCTGCGATCCCCTCGCCCTTGCCGGTGAAGCCCAGCCCGTCCGAGGTTGTCGCGGAGACCGAGACCGGTGCACCGGCTGCGGCGCTCAGGGCAGCTTCAGCTTCGGCGCGGCGCGGACCGAACTTCGGTCTATTGGCGACAAATTGCACGGCGATATTGCCGATTTCGAACCCCGCGGCCCGCACGATTCGGGCTGCCTCAGCCAGCAAGGTCACCCCGGAAGCCCCGGCGTACTCGGGACGATCGGTACCAAAATGGGTACCTAAATCGCCCACCCCAGCCGCGGAAAATAGTGCATCCGCCGCAGCATGCGCCACCGGATCGCCATCCGAATGACCGCTCAAACCAATTTCTCCCGGCCAATAGAGTCCGGCCAAGTACAGTTCATCGGCTGCCAAACCATAGCCGTGTACGTCAATGCCGATGCCGGTGCGCGGAATCAACGGAGCGCCCGCCGCCATTAGCCCTCCACCCACCGCGGAGCTGCTGGGCCCTCCAATAAGGCCTCGGCGAATAACAAGTCGTGCGGAGTGGTGATTTTCAAACTCAGCTCCGAGCCTCTCACCAGATATACCGGGATGCCTTGGGACTCCACCAGCATCGCATCATCAGTGATCGCGGCGGCTTGTGCATCGGTGAACATCGCAGATGCCTGATGGGCCTTGAGCAGGGTGGCCAACTCAAAACCTTGAGGGGTTTGCACCGCACGTAATTGCTCCCGCGCGGGTGTGGAGCGCACCTGTTCCGGAGCAATGCCCGGTTCCTCCGAATGAACCGCGACTTTAATCGTGTCGACCACCGGGATCACCGGGATCACCGCTTTCGCCCCGGACTCCAAAGCGTTCAGCACGCGGTGAAAGACCTCGACGGGAGCCAGCGCCCGGGCGGCATCATGCACTAGCACTACGTCGATCCCTGCCAGCACCTCAAGGGCGTTACGAACCGAGTCAGCCCGAGTGGAACCGCCGTCGACCGCGGTGATCCGTACACCGGTCCCGGCGTCGAACCCGGCAAGCTGGGCACGCAGCTCGGTATCACCTCGCGGTAACACCACGCAGATCTGCTCGGCCACTTCAGTCGCCAAAACTCCTCGCAGGGCGTGGTTGAGCATAGGTTCCGAGCCGAGAATGACCTGCGCCTTCGGTATACCTTGGCCCAGCCGTTCCCCTGAACCGGCGGCCACGATGATCACCGCAGTGCGTAAAGTCGAAGGAGATTCCATGGCCATAGCCTAACTGCCAGCTATTCGATTAGGCGCTAAGCCAGCCATCACGTTGAGTGTTAGCAAAGTGACAGGTGCTGCGAATAAAGCTGCCCTTCTGTCACACCAGCGACGCTCAATGGGATACCTGGGAAAAGGGCGCTGGACATGGCAAGGGCCCCGATCCGTGGATCGGGGCCCTTATCGAATATTTAGGATGCCAGTACTTCATCCAGCACGCTGGCAGCTTTTTCTTCGTCGGTTTTTTCCGCGAGGGCCAATTCCGAAATCAGAATCTGCCGAGCTTTGGCCAGCATGCGCTTCTCGCCCGCTGATAGGCCGCGATCATGATCCCGACGCCAAAGGTCACGGACAACCTCAGCAACCTTAATCACGTCACCGGAAGCCAACTTCTCCAAGTTCGCCTTGTAACGACGCGACCAGTTGGTCGGTTCCTCGGTGAACTCGGCCCGCAGCACATCAAAAACGTGCTCCAAACCGGCTTTGTCCACCACATCGCGGACGCCTACTAGATCTACATTTTCTGCAGGTACTTCAATGGTCAGATCACCCTGGGCCACTTTGAGCTTGAGATACATTTTCTCTTCGCCCTTGATAGTGCGCATTTTGATCTCTTCGATCTTCGCAGCACCGTGGTGCGGATAAACTACTGTCTCGCCGACCTCAAAAACCATGTGGATACTCCCTTTCCCGCGTTCTAGTTTATCACGAAATGGTCGCGAAGCCGACGGGAGTTCCCAGCGTTCATGCAGGTCAGCGGCTTAGTCCAGAACTTGGATATTAAAATTTAGCTCTTGACGTGAAGCCGAAAAAGTGCATCCAAGAGGCACCCGATAGAGCCCTAAGTCGAGAGAATCACGCTTTTGCCGATAGTCTGTTCCTTGACTAAGTTCTACTGACGAAGTTCTACTGTTGCGCCACACTGCGCCGTGAAGGATCCAAGGAGTAAGTAAGTGAAACTCGCTACCAGCAATCGGTGGACCACCCGCCGTCGCTTAGCAGCTGCCTCTGTCATCGGCGCCAGCCTCCTGGGTATCACGACGCTGGCAGGCTGTGGATACATCGCCCCCCAACAAACCACAGTGGTTTACTCCGCTTCTGATGGCGTCCGGCACGACTTGGGCAACATTGAACTGCGCAATATCCTCTTGGTCTCAGCCGGGGAAGACAAGCCCGGCCGAGTGATCGGCGCAGTCTTCAACACCTCGAAGAGCCCGATTAGGGTGACCTTCAATGGGGCTTCAGGCTCACAAACCGAGTTCACCGTAAAACCGGGAGAACCTTACTACCTCAATCAGGAGAGCGACTCCTCCATCCTGAGCACCGTCGCCCAGCACGCTGGCTCCTTAGAGACAGTCAAGGTCAGCCAGAATGGTCCCGGAACTTCGAGCGTCGAACTCAAAATACCTGTTTTGGACGGCACGCTCGCGGAATACAAGCCGTATCTACCCGATAACGGCGGTAACTCCGGAGAGGCGAGCCCTAGCTCGAGCAGCTCGCCAAGTGCCTCGCCTACAAGTTCGCCGAGCGGACACTAGATTTCTCTTCAGCTGGCTCGGTCTACGGACCGAGCCAGCTTTTTGTTAAGCGCAACTGATAATCGCGACGCTCGGCGCCGGCATTCAGTGCGGTCACCCTCAGGGCTCAGGGCTCAGGGCTCAGGGCTCAGGGCTCAGGGCTCGAATTTATAGCCCAGCCCTCGCACCGTCACCAGGTGCCTGGGCATCGCCGGATCGGGTTCGATCTTGGAGCGTAGCCGCTTGACGTGGACGTCAAGCGTCTTGGTGTCGCCCACGTAGTCAAGACCCCAAACCCGATCAATCAGCTGGCCTCTGGTGAGCACCCTACCGGAGTTCCTCAACAGCATCTCCAGCAATTCAAACTCTTTCAGCGGCAACGAAACCTGCTCGCCATCGACGCTGACCACGTGGCGCTCAATGTCCATCCGCACCGGCCCGGCCTGCACGGTAGTGGTCATTAGCTCATCCGGCTCGCCCTGCCTGCGCAGCACCGCCCGCACCCGCGCTACCAATTCACGGGAAGAATATGGCTTGGTGACGTAATCGTCGGCACCGAGCTCCAAACCGACAACCTTATCGATTTCAGAGTCCTTGGCGGTGAGCATAATTACCGGCACCGAGGAACGAGCCCGCAACTGGCGGCAAACCTCGGTACCAGATTGCCCCGGAAGTTGCAGATCCAATAGAACTAGGTCAGCCCCGGCCCGATCAAACTCGGTGATCGCGTCGATACCGTTATCGACCACTTCTACCTCGAACCCCTCTTTCGCCAGCAGATAGGAAAGCGGGTCAGAAAAGGACTCCTCGTCCTCAACAATCAAAATCCTGCTCACGCAGATACTCCTTGGCTCTCATTGTCGTTCTCAATAGTGCCGACCGAATCGGCTTGGCCTTTTTCCATTTCCGGCAAGCGCACGGTGAAAGTGGAGCCGCTCCCCGGCTGCGACCACACCGTCACTTCGCCTCCGTGGTTAGAAATAACGTGTTTGACGATGCTCAACCCTAGCCCGGTACCACCGGTCTGTCTCGAGCGAGCAGCGTCTACCCGATAAAACCGCTCAAAGATACGTTCTTGTTCTTCCGGACCGATACCATCGCCCTGGTCGGAAATGGAGATGCTCAGCAAGCCACCACTGGAACGTAAGCCGACGCCGACCTTGGTATTAGCGGGCGAATATCTCACCGCATTGTCGATCAGGTTCCGGAACGCGGTAACCAACAAGTCGGCATCACCGTAGACCAGCTCAGAGACGCTACCACCGACCACGATCTCGATGTTCTTGCTCTCCGCTTGCAGTTTGGAGCGATCCACTGCCTCGGCGATCACGGTATTGAGGTCCACCGGCCGACCCTGCTGAACAATATCCGCGCCTTGTAGCCTGGAAAGCTCGATAATGTCCTGCACCAGAGCCGCCAAGCGGGCCGATTCTTTATGCATCCGTTGAGCGAAGCGTCGAACAGCTTCCTCATCCTCCGGTGAGTCTTCAAGCGCTTCGGCAAGCAGCGAGATAGCACCGACCGGAGTTTTCAACTCGTGTGAAACGTTGGCCACGAAATCATTTCGGATCGCTTCGGTACGGGTTATTTCGGTTCGATCATCAGCTAAGAGCAAGATGTACTCCTCACCGACCGGCGCTACCCGCACTTGAACGATGATGGTGCCCTGGCCGAGCGGGCCTCGCGGCAATTCGAGCTGCCGTTCCTCAATAACACCATCGCGCCGTACTCGGGCGATCATCTCCAAAAGTTCTTTGTGCACCATGGTGTGCCCGCGGACCAGGCCAAAAGCGTAGGCACCCGGGCTTGCCCGAACCACCCCATCCACCGCATCAATCACCACGAAGGCCCGACCAACCACAGCCAGCACCTCGGCAGAGCCCGGCGGCAGTGTTGGCTCCTCAGTGGCTTCGAGCACCTTGCGCTGCCGATCACTCAGGATGACCGCGAGCACACCGAAAGCACCGACGACAACGCCGATGAGCCCGGAGATCACACCGATAAGCAAGGGGTCCACAGCACTAGCTTATGCTTAGAATAGGAGCCCGAACCGCGGATTTCACCTGCTTCGACCGGTGATTCAACTAACGTTCACCTTCTCGTGCCCGTCCGTTTACGGTCAACTGGAAGGGTTTGGCCTAGGGCTATGACTTCAGCCTGAGAATAAACGTGAAAGGACGCTCAGTGCGTAAAGTATTTCAGGCGGAGCTCCACCAAGTGGGCGAAGAACTCATTGAGATTTCATCTCTCGTCACCGAAGCCATCGAAAAGGCGAATCAGGCCTTCACCGGCGCGGATGTGGAACTGGCTCAAGAAGTTATTGCCGCCGACGCCCGGATCGACTTCCTGCAGAACGATTTGGATGAACGTGCCATCGATATCCTGGCCTTGCAGGGGCCTGTAGCCTCTGATTTGCGGATGATCGTCGGCTCCTTGCGGATGAGCGCTTCGCTGGAGCGGATGGGCGATCTAGCGCGTCACGTTGCCCAGCTGGCTCGCTTACGTTTCCCGGAAAAGGTTATCCCGGCGTCGCTCACCAGCACCTTCGATGAATTGGCCGAGCTGGATATTCAGATTTCTCGCAAGATCACCGAACTGCTAGAGACCCGCGAACTCGGACTGGTCAACGACATTCAGTCGGCAAACGCTCGAATCAATGAACTACACCGCAGCGTTTTCGGTGCAATCTCAGCACCGGAGTGGCAAGAGAATCCTTCCACCACGGTCGATGTGACGCTGGCCAGCCGCTATTTCGAGCGCTTCGGAGATCACGGCGTCTCGGTCGCCCGAAAGGTTTCTTATCTAGTCACCGGTCAGTGGCAGCCGGAGAGCTTCACGCAGCCATAAGCAGTCCTTAGACACACCTCGAGTGTCGAGATATGGGGTTTAATTCTCCGTTTTAAGCCCCATATCTCGACACTCGACGGCTTTAAGGGGTTACTTTTTACCCTGATTGGCGACCGCTTGGATGGAGGCCGCAGCGGCCTCTGGGTCGAGGTAGCGGCCACCCGGGGTGATGGGCTTGAGATTGTCATCCAATTCATAAGCCAGTGGGATCCCGGTCGGGATGTTCAGGCCGGCAATATCGGCATCGGAGATCCCGTCCAGATGCTTAACCAAAGAGCGTAAAGAATTCCCGTGCGCGGCAATCAGAACCCGTTTGCCTGCTCGCAAATCAACCGAGATATCGGACTCCCAGTACGGCAACAATCTTTCCAGCACATCCTTGAGACATTCGGTCCGCGGGATGCTATCGCCGAGATCCGCGTAGCGCGGGTCGCCAACCTGGGAGTACTCGGAATCATCGGCCAAAGGCGGCGGCGATACATCATAGGAACGCCGCCACTCCATGAACTGCGCTTCCCCGAACTCAGCCAGTGTCTGCGCCTTATCTTTGCCCTGCAAGGCCCCGTAGTGACGTTCATTGAGTCGCCAGGAACGCTTCACGTCAATCCAGCCACGATCCGCCTCAGCAAGGGCGATATTGGCAGTATTGATCGCGCGCTTCTGCCGGGAAGTGTAGAGAATGTCGGGCAGCAGATCGTTCTCCACCAAAAGTTGTCCGCCCCGCACTGCCTCCGCCCGGCCCTGATCATTGAGATCAACATCAACCCAGCCAGTAAAGAGGTTCTTAGCATTCCATTCACTGTGTCCATGACGCAGCAAGATCAACGAATAAGTCATGGGTCCAAGCCTATCGCGCGAGGGCCCCAGACCGAGCTAGCGAGGTCAGGGAGCGCGATAGGCGCTATCGTCCGAGGGCCCTGCGTCGAGCCTGCGAGACGTGGGAGGACGCTAGGCCGACCAATCCCGAAGACGGTAAATTTATTGAGTGGTGCAAAGAGCTCAAAGAATACGCGCGATGACCTCGGCCAAGCCGGTCGGGAACGTTACCCGCGGTACCACTAACCCCAATCGACTACGTCGGGTGGATCGTTGGTTGGCCGGCCCGCAAGCCTGGCGGCTCAAGACCAGCCCTCGGCCACTCGTGGTCGACTTAGGCTACGGAGCTAGCCCGGCTACCGCAGTCGAACTTTTCCAGCGCCTAGTCACTGTGCAACCGGCGCTGCGCCTGACCGGCATCGAGATCGAACCAGAGCGAGTCCGCCAGGCCCAGGAGTTCAGTACCGAGCAGCTCAACTTTATGCTCGGCGGCTTCGAGATTCCCACCCCCGAGAAACCCGTCCTTATCCGCGCCTTCAATGTGCTCCGACAATACGAAGAGCGCGATGTCACCGCCATTTGGCATTCAGTTTCTAACAGGCTTGCGCCACAGGGGCTCCTCGTCGATGGCACTTGCGATGAAATTGGCAGACGGGCTAGCTGGGTTTCGGTGCAGGCTGACGGCCCGATCTCGCTCACCATTTCGCAACGCTTTGGCAGCTACCAACTGCCCTCAGAGGTTGCCGAACGGCTGCCCAAAGCGCTCATTCACCGCAATCTGGCCGGTGAACGTATCCACGAGTTCCTGCAGACTCTCGATCAACACTGGTTGGAGGCTTCAGCACTGGCGAGTTTCGGCGATCGGCAACGTTGGCAAGCCTGCTGCCAGGCCCTCAAAAACGATGGCTGGCCAGTTCTCGATGGGCCGAGTCGCTGGCGACTCGGTGAGCTCACTGTTGCTTGGCACGCGGTGGCGCCCAGAGAATAACCGCAGCTCGCTCAGCGGAAGTAGGCGAAAACGCCGTTGGCTCCGCCTCGGCACAGAACAGCCCCTAAGGTCACCAGGGACCGTAGGGGCCCATCGGGCGGCCACCGCCGCGACGTACTAACCGCAGCGCGGGTCGCACATCCGCCAGGTACACGCCAGCGGCCACACAAGCCACCACGGCCAAGATGAAGAAGAAGCCGAGGCCGCGACTGAGCAAGTTAATCGCGCCGACGAAAGCAGCAACGACGGTGATGGCAGTCCAGAAGCCTTTGTTCCGCTTATCCGCGCGCTCGAACTCGCTGGGCTTGGCAATCAGACAATCCACCATTGCCCACAGCTGTATTCCCAGGGCTACCAACCCGGCTAACAGCATGATCCAGTAATTAAGCAGTCCGGCTATCACCCATCTAGCCTAACTGCTCGGCAGCGAATTCAGGGCTCGCTGCAGATCTGACCAAAGATCCTCAGGGTTTTCAATTCCCACGCTCAGTCGAAGCAGGTTCTCTGGAACCGTGGTTGGCTCATTGACATGCCTCCGACGTCGCTCGATTAACGACTCCACGCCGCCCAGAGAGGTGGCTGGAGTCCAGAGCTGCAAAGCCGTGACAACGGCATCGGCGGCGGACTGGCCGCCAGCAATCTGTAGGCAGATGATTGAGCCGAAGCCGGTCATCTGCTGCTTTGCTCGCTGATGCCCCGGGTCTTCGGGTAGGCCGGGGAAGCGCACCGCTTCAACGGCGGGGTGCGCGGCAAGACGCTCAGCGAGGAGTAGCGCTGTCGCCTGCGAGCGCTCCACCCGCAGCGCGAGGGTACGCAGGCCGCGTAACGCTAGCCAGGCCTCAAAAGGCCCGGCGATGGCGCCGTGGATGGATCGATAGTGCAGCAACTGCGAACGCAACTGCGGCTTTGAGGTAACTAAAGCCCCCAGCACGACGTCGGAGTGCCCGGCTAAATACTTGGTCACCGAATGCAGCACCAGGTCAACACCAAACTCAAGTGGGCGCTGCACCAGCGGGGTGGCAAAGGTATTGTCCATCACCACCACAGCCTGGGGGTTGGCTTGCTTCGCTGCCTCACTGAGTTGCGGAACATCGGCGATTTCGAGCATTGGATTGGTCGGGCTCTCCAGCCACAGCACGCTGACCCCGGGCAATGCCGCCAGCACCTGAGCGGTGTCGGCGATGTCTACCTTCCGTAGCTCGAACAGCCCCTTGGCCGCGAGCTCCTCCGCCATCACTAAGGCACCCTGATAAGCATGCTTCGGCATCACCAGAACCCCGCCAGGCGGAACCAGATCCAGGGCCGCTGAGACTGCGGCCAGGCCAGAGGCAAAGAGTAGCCCCGGCAGCTCAGTACCCTCGAGCGCGGAGAGCGCTTCCTCAAACGGCTCCCAACTGGGGTTCGAGTACCGGCCATAGGCGCGATCGCCATCTACTACTTGCCCAGTGCCATGAAAAGTAGAAGACAGCACGATCGGCGGATTCACCGCGGCATCATGCTCACGAGCGGGGCGCCCCGCACTGACAACTAAGGTATCCGGGGCAATCGGGAACTCGGCAGCGTCCATCTCGCCAGTTTACTGACGACACATTGGATAACCGCACCTCGGCGTCAAGATGACGTGCCCAGGGCGCGCGGAGTGTCAGAGATACTCGGTAGGCTTGGCTGGTGAGTACACATGTTCTGCCAAGCCCCGAGGCAGCTCAACCGGGCCTGTTCATCGCTTTTGAAGGCGGCGACGGCGCCGGCAAATCGACCCAAGCTGGCCTGCTTGCCGATGCCTTGGTGGCTGCTGGTCATCAGGTACTGAGAACTCGCGAGCCCGGAGGGACCGAGGTTGGTGAGAAGTTGCGAAGCATCGTGCTCGACCATGGACAGGGCGAAATTGATGCACGCACCGAGGCTTTGATTTTCGCCGCAGCGCGCGCCGCTCACGCCGAGCAACTGATTCGCCCCGCGCTAGCAGCGGGAAAAATCGTGATCACCGACCGCTATATTGATTCCTCGGTGGCTTACCAGGGCGCTGGTCGCAAACTTGGTGAAACGAAAATCCGTGAACTGAACGAGTGGGCAACCTCGGCGCTGTTGCCCGAGATCACTGTGTTGCTCGACGTCACTCCCGATGAAGGCCGGGAGCGGCGGCCGGTCGGGGAAGCTGATCGGCTGGAGTCGGAACCGGATGATTTCCATCAGCAGATTCGGCAAGCTTTTTTGAGTTTGGCTGAGGCCCGGCCCGAGCACTATTTAGTTTTGAATGCTCGACTCCCGGTGCAGGATTTGCACCGGAGGATCTACTCACGGGTGCTGGAGTTATTGTGAGCGTTTGGGACGATGTGCAGGGCCAAGAACCCGTAGTTACACAACTGCGGCAGGCCGCCCTGCAAACGACACCGAATCACGCCTGGCTGGTCACCGGGCCGCCCGGTTCCGGGCGGTCGAATGCTGCCCGAGCCTTCGCTGCCGCTTTAGTCTGCGAGCAAAGCGACCCCGCCCAGCGGGGCTGTGGTCAGTGTCATGCCTGCCACACAGTACTGGCTGGCACCCATTCCGACGTGACAGTGCTGGAAACCGAAAAGACCACCATCAGCATTGAAGAAGCTCGAGAGCTGGTCACCAAAGCGCAGGATCGGCCAGCCTCGGCGCGCTGGCGCATCATCATCATTGGCGATGCCGATCGGATGGTGGAGCGGACCACCAATGTGCTTCTGAAAGCGATAGAGGAACCTCCTCCGCGCACCATCTGGGTGCTCTGCGCACCCAGCCCAGCCGATGTGCTGGTCACGATTCGCTCACGTTGCCGAATGGTTAACTTGCGCGTGCCGCCAGTTAAGGATGTCGCCGAACTGCTGATTCGTCGGGACGGTATTGAACCTGCGCTGGCGCTTGCCTCCGCCCGAGCTGCGCAGAGTCACGTCGGCATTGCGCGCCGACTGGCACGAGACGAGGGCGCGCGGCAGCGTCGCGATGAAATCGTTCGATTACCGTTACGAATGCGCGGCGTCTCTGCGGCTGCCCGAGCCGCTTCGTCACTGATGGAGCTGGCTACCGCAGAAGCTGCCTCCTCGAACGAACAGCGCGATCTAGCGGAAAAAGAACAGCTATTGCGTTCTCTTGGGGCGCCCGAGAGCGGCACCCTGCCTCCCTCCATGCGCGCCCAGATCAGACAGCTGGAAGAAGATCAGAAGCGACGTTCTAAGCGCTCCATCACCGATACTCTCGACCGGGCGCTCACAGATTTGATCTCGTTTTACCGCGATGTGCTGCTGCTGCAACTGTCGAACTCCCAAGCCAGCGACGATGAACTGGTCAATTCCGCGCTGCGTACTGAGTTAGCTGACTATGCGGAGCAGAGCAGTTCAGAAGTGAGCTTGCAAAAGATCGAAGCCATTAACGACGTCAGACGCCGGCTGCTGAGCAGTAATGTGGCGCCGTTGCTGGCCTTGGAGGCGATGACTGTCAGCCTGCTGTGAAAGGTACACAGCAGGAACACGATAGATTTGTCGGCAAGGAAAGCACGCCGGAGCAGGAGCCAAAATGAAGACGAAACGCCAGCCAAGGCTAGTGCGCCGCGCTGTGGCACCGGCCGCACTGCTAGTCATGAGCTTGGTCGCGCTGACCGCTTGTGTCCCGCTGTTCCCCGACTCCGCTCCTAACGCGGAGCAGGTCAGTCAGGATCCTGCCGTAGTGGAAGGTACGCCCGCCGAGCTCAAAGAGTTCTACACCCAAAAGGTGAGCTGGACGAGTTGTGAGCGAAATATGCGCTGCGCCAAGGTGAAAGTACCGATGGATTATGCCAAGCCACAAGGGCAAAGCATCGAGTTGGCAGTGGTGAAGTTGCCGGCCAGTTCCACCCGGAAAGGCTCACTGTTGCTGAACCCCGGCGGCCCCGGAAGCTCCGGCTACGATATGGTCGCCGATAGTTCCAGCCTTTTCTCCAGCAAGCTTCGAGGCGCCTTCGACTTGGTCGGTTTCGACCCACGTGGTGTGAAGAGGTCCGCGCCGGTGAAGTGCCTCAGCGACTCGGCCATGGATGCGGAGCGCCAGAAGAGTTATGACTTGGACACTGATAGCGGTGTCACCGACTACGAAGCACAGAACAAAGCAGACATCGCCGAATGCGTTAAGAACACCGGCCCGGTACTCGGCTTTGTCGACACCGTCTCCTCGGTCAAAGACATGGATATTTTGCGAGCCATCCTCAACCAGCGGAAGCTCGATTACCTCGGTTTTTCCTATGGCACCAAACTGGGCGCAAGCTACGCCGATCAGTTCCCGGACAAGGTCGGCAAATTCGTTCTCGACGGTGCAATGGATCCGACACTAACGGTGGAAACGCTGGGCATGGGGCAGGCTAAGGCTTTCGAGGCCGCGCTAAAGTCATGGGCAGAAAATTGCGTCCAGTCCGCTGATTGTCCTTTCCGCGGCAGCGCTGATGAGGCGGTTCAGCAGATCCGGACTCTCAATGAGAGCTACGAAAAAACCCCACAAAAGACCCGCGACGGCAGACTGCTGACCGGTGCCGGTTTCAGTTCGGGGCTTTCGCTGGCAATGTATTCCACTGATTTATGGGATGTGCTCCAGAAAGCGTTGACTGACGCCATGAACGGGGATCCGAATGGCATGATGTCCCTTGCCGACTACGCGGCCGATCGTGATCCGAATTCCGGAAAATACAATTCCAATTCCGCCTTCGCT
The DNA here is from genome assembly GCF_000950575.1 of Psychromicrobium lacuslunae. Classification (NCBI taxonomy): domain Bacteria; kingdom Bacillati; phylum Actinomycetota; class Actinomycetes; order Micrococcales; family Micrococcaceae; genus Psychromicrobium; species Psychromicrobium lacuslunae. The sequence continues at coordinate 3,374,679 of NZ_CP011005.1, read as the reverse complement.
TTTACCGCTATTAACTGCTTGGACTACCAGATGAGCACCGATATCACGGCGCTGCGCACTGAATCCAAAGCTCTGCAGGCCGCCTCCCCCACCTTCGGAAAATACCTCGGTTATTCAGGCCTGGGCTGCAAGGACTGGCCTTATCAGTCGAAGGTCACCCCGCACCCCATCACGGCGAAGGGCACCGGGCCGATTGTGGTGATTGGCACTACTCGAGATCCTGCGACCCCCTATGAGTGGGCGGAGGCGCTCAGCAAGCAATTGAGCGCTGGCGTGCTGGTGAGCTGGGATGGCGACGGCCACACCGCCTACGGTCGTTCTAACGCCTGCGTAGGCAACGCGGTTGACTCCTATTTCGTCGACGATAAAACCCCGCAAGACGGCTTAAAGTGCTGATAGCTGCGTCCTAGCCTAGCCCAAGAGTGTTCCGGCCAGGCTTAGCGCCAAAGCGAGTGCAAAGTATTCCCGGCACCGCTGAGCAAAGTTGGCAGCTCGGCCACCGAGGGGATCACATCATGTGCTCCAGCAGCACGCAGAGCCGCTTCTTGATGCGTCCCGGTGAGTACGCCGAGCACCAGTGAAGCACCAGCTCGACAGCCCGATTGAATATCGGAAGTGGTGTCCCCCACCACCAATGTCTGCCGCACATCGTCCAGATCAAGGGCGAGAATCGCGGTCAGGATCATGTCCGGAAAGGGCCCGCCACGACCCGCGTCCGCCGGACAGAGACTCAGATCAGCAAGCCCCATCCAACCCAGCGACTCCAGCATGCTGTTCTGAGTGTGCCGGGCGAATCCAGTAGTGAGACAGACCTTAATACCGGTCTCTCGCAAAAAGTTAATAGCGCTCTCCGCCCCTGGGACGGGCCGCAGCGTGCCTTCGGAAAGTGCCTCATCGTAGCCGACCTCAAAGGCACGATGCACCCTGGCTGCTTGTTCGTGATTAGCGCCAAAGAGTTGCCGAAACACATCGATCTTTGAGATCCCCATCGTCTCACGGAGATATCCCAGCATGCTTCGATAGCGCTCGCTACCTGGCTCCACTCCCTCCGGAGCGACGGCCGAGCTAAAGGCGCGCTCAATCAAACCGTCATCCGCGACGGTGGTGCCGGTCATATCCAGCACCGCGAGTTTAAGTTGCTGCCTCGAGGAGCGCACTACTTCCGTTATGCTGTCAAGACTCACGCCGCTCCGATCGTAGGTGGCGCGGCTCCTCATTAAGCCAAACACCAAGTTCTTAAGTAATAGCTTGGCTCGTCCGCCGAACTGTCGGCTGAATGCCGAGCGAAAGTCGGGTGAACAGAGGTCGAACGTTTTGACCCAGGCCGGGCTGTCACCTAGAGTTGATTCTTGCGTCATCCGCTCTTCGGGTGACCGGCCTCCTTAGCTCAGTCGGTAGAGCGTTTCACTCGTAATGAAAAGGTCAACAGTTCGATTCTGTTAGGAGGCTCAGTTTTTTTGCCAGCTCAATGTGAGCCTCAACTTGCACGGCGCGTCGCCAGGTTGCCTCTACCGAAGCCGAAGAGGCGTCTAACCTCGCCATGGCGACCGCCTCGGCCGCGGTCGCGAGTGCGGTGCCAGCCCTAGTCAGTTCACGATGTATCTCATTGAACGCTCCGGCCGGCACATCCAGTCCGGCGCTCGGCGATAAACGCTGTGCGGAAACGCAGACTGCACGCACTACTGGCAAGAGTTCAGCGAGATTGTTCGCAATCGGTATCAAGTCCTGCTGTAGCGATTCGTCATCGATTCTTTCCAGCATCTGGTGAAAACGATCCAAGCCACGCCGAAAACGATCATGGGCCCGGCGCCACAACCCCTGCCCTAGCTCGACTTCGTCTCGCCGAGCGGAAAACAGCTTGCTAAAAAGCGTCATCAGCGCCTAAAGATATTGACCTGGCGATGCCCCAGCGTCATCAGTGGCCCGCTTAACCTGCTGAGCAGTGTTGACCGGCGCCCGCTGCGGTTCGCCGTTTTCGCCGATCACCACTCCTGGCGCGATCATGGTGCCCGGCGGCAACTGGCGGAGTTGCAACTGGGCCGCAGTCTGCTGATTAGCGATTTGCTGAGCCGCCAAGGCGGTCTGGATGCCGTGGAACAAGCCTTCAAGCCAACCCACTAATTGTGCCTGAGCAATTCGCAGCTCGGCCTCAGAGGGAACTGCTTCATTGCTAAATGGCAGGCTGATGCGATGCAGCTCTTCCATTAAGTCAGGCGATAAGCCATCCTCGAGTTCTTTGATTGAACGTTCATGAATCTCGGCAAGTCGGGTCCTGGCCGCTTCATCCAGCGGAGCACTTTTTACCTCTTCGAGCAGCTGCCGAACCATGGTGCCAATCCGCATCACCTTCGCTGGTTCATCGACCAGATCCTTAAGCGCCCCCTTTGAAGAGCTGGGCTTGGCTTCTTCAACCGATTCAGCAAGCAGGCCCTCGGTGATGGCTTCTACGTTCTCATCGTGAACATCGCTCATGGCTTTATCTTCTCATGCGATTCTCAGAGCGAGCGTTCACCAGCTATCACTCGCTACAGTCATCGATTTTTCGTCGGAACCGCTCCGGACCGAATTCAATGTCGCCGTTGAGAACGGTGATAAGGCCCAAGAATCCTGATTGCATCGGCGGGAATTGGCTTTGAAATCTCAAATAGAACGGTGACCGGAGCGCCTAACGAAGTCGCAATTTTTGCCGCTAGGGCAGCAGTGCAAGAACGACGCCGGCCAGCCAATAGATGCGAGATAAAGCCCTTTGAGCAGCCAGCACTCGCGGCTAGATTGCCAATGGAAACTGACTCCTGTTGCATGAGCGCACGCAAGGTGTCAGCGCTCTTTAGCCGCATGATTCCCCCTATTGAATGGTCAAAATACGCACTAAGTGTCCCTTGGTAATTTATTAAGTGTCAATTAATGGTTTACATCTGCGATCAAAAATGGTAGACACACTCCCCGTTGAGATCCCTGAATCCCTTTAAAGATCTCGGAGGACCGGTCAGCCAAGAACAAAATTTAGTAGACGGGACAAGTAGACGGTTAGATAAGCTTTACTGAGTCAGCACAACTAGTGAGCGGCTGTGCTCCCCCCAAAGACAAGAGAGACCGCGCCGGATGCAATCGATCAGTGAGTTGATAAGAGCTGAACGTGAGAGCTCCGGCCTGTCCTATCGCGATTTGGCTAGCCGCGCAGAAAGTGTCGGTTTCAGTCTCAAATTCCAATATCTTCACGAATTAGCAAACACCGGACCTAAGAGCTGGCCCAAGAATCCAGATACCTTCCGAGCCCTTGCCGAAATATTGAAAATGCCAGTTCGAGAAATCATCCTCGCTTATGCTGTCGACCTTGGGCTTGATGTCGAAAAGACCAACTCAGAACTAGTTACTAGGATGCCAGACAGCACCGACAAACTCTCCAAGGAGATGGTCGAGGCAATTCTCACGTTGATTCGCACCGCTGTGGAGGAAAAGTCGTTCCACAAGCCTGAGGGAGCGCTTAAAGAAAATAAGGAGCAGCTCGTGTTGGCTGCCGACTCCAGCAGTAGCACAGGCAAGGAGAACGTCGACGATCTTGAGGCGCTCGGCGAGGAACCGCAGCTCGCGCGACAGCGCTGGCGCCGGAAGTAACTTCACTCCTTCCGGCTCAACGGTGTCTCAGCAGCCCTCTAGGCTTTTTTCATGTTTCATCCTTGGCGCGCTTTAAGGGATCTTCCGCATATCACCGTGGTTTGGGCCAGATTGGAACACGTCAGCGCACTAACTGATGGAATTTCCATTATCTGGCTCGACAGCCGACTTCTACAGGTGGAAAAAAGATGTTCTTTGACTCACGAACTGATACATATTGAGCGTTCTCACACCCATCGCCAGACACCGGCCGTCGAGCATCAGGTACGCGCCGAAACAGCTCGGCGATTGATCCCCTTCGAAGAGCTCCTGCGACATAAACGCTGGGCCCTTTCGATTGACGAGCTAGCCGATTGTCTATGGGTAACGCCACGGGTGCTCTGCGACCGAATCGACAATTTGAGCCCGAAAGAACGTGCCATCTTCCTGGCTGCCTACTGCGAGGATGGAGCCGATTAGCTACCCATGAGTAACTTATCTCGCTAAGGTGAAGGCATGGATGAGTTAGAGATCGACCGCGTTCGGACCATCGAGTGGCAGGATCCACTCATTGGCGCGAACCTAGCCAAGACAATGAGTGGTTTGGAATACATGCAATCAATGATTGACGGGAAGATCCCGGCACCACCAATCAGCGGTTTGATGCGGATGACGGCGGTCTCCGCGACCGTCGGCGAAGTCACCTTTAGTTGCTGGCCCGATGAATCGATGTATAATCCGATCGGCACGGTGCACGGTGGCCTAGTCTGCACTCTCTTGGATTCAGTATGCGGCTGTGCAGTTCAAACCACCCTGCCGTCGGGACAGGGATACACCTCGCTGGAGATCAAAATCAATTATTTACGCCCGGTGCTCTCCGGCACCGGTGAACTGACCGCAATCGGCAGGGTCAGCAAACCTGGCAGTAGAGCTGCCTTTGCCGAGGGGAGCGTGCTCGATTCGAACGGGAAGCTGCTTGCGACCGCCTCTAGCACGCTACTGGTCTTTCCATACTGACTCCTCGCCGGACTAGATCCAGCCTTGCTCCCAGGCAATCTTTGCCGCCTCAAAACGAGTTTGCACTGCGAGTCGAGCCATCGCCGAGGAGATGTAGTTACGCACCGTTCCCGGGGCGAGGTGCAAGGTCTTTGCCATGCTCTGCACCGTCTCCCCAGCCCGGCTCAATCTCAAGACATCGAGTTCTCGCGAGGTAAGCGGACAGCTTTCGGCGTTGAGGGCGACCGCGGCAATCTCGGGGTCAACGTATCGTCGCCCCGCCGCAACATCACGGATCACCATTGCCAGTTTCTCCGCCGGCGTTGACTTGGGCACAAACCCAGCCACCCGGCTTGCCAAGGCACGGCGCAACACACCCGGTCGCGCATGTCGGGTCACAATCACCACAGCGGTATTGACCTTAGCCAATATCTCCTCGGCCGCATAGATTCCGTCGCTCGGGGGCATCTCCAAATCAAGCAAGCAGACATCTGGCTGCAATTCCTTAGCCAGAGCAACAGCGTCGCTGCCATTATCCGCTGAGCCCACTACCAGAATGTCTTCTTCCAGTTCGAGCAAAGCCACCAGGGCACCACGGATCAGTTGCTCGTCATCAGCAATGATGAGACGGATCTGTTTCATAATGCCTCCGGCAATCTCGCTGTCACGGTAAATCTCTCTGCAGATTGAGCTACTTCCAACGAACCCCCCGCTGCCTCCAGGCGTTCTTTGAGCGCCCGAAGGCCGGTCCCCTCGGCTGTCACAACATCCTCCGTTCTGATGATTCCGTCATTACTCACCGATAGCACCAACATGGCGGCCTCAGCGCTCAACTGAATACTCACCTTGCTCGCCGCCGAGTGCCGCAAAATATTGGTGCTTGCCTCGCGCATTAGCACCCCGAAAAGGGTGCCCTGGTCTGCGCTCAGCTCCACTCCGTCGGCGCGCACAGTTGCCTGAATCGAGGCCGCCTCAAATACTTCGGCAGCGTTCCTTAGCTCGGTGGTGAAAGCTACCTGACGGTAGCCCCGCACCAGCGCCCTGGTATCTTCGAGCGCGGTTCTCGCCAGTACCTGGGCTTCGTGCACTTGCTGCCGTGCCGCTTGCGGATCACGATCCATCAGCCGCTCCGCTAATTCCGTCTTGAGCGCGATCACCTGCAAATGGTGGCCCTGGATATCGTGCAGGTCTGCGGCAAAGCGAAGTCTTTCCCGCGCCACCGAAAGCTCGGCGAAGGCACTGCGGCTGCGGTCAAGCTGCACCACAATATTCCACCACCACAGACCCATTACCAAGGTGATAGGCGCAAAGAACAGAATGAAAAAGAAATAGAACGCCAGCTGCTGGGACTCAAAACTGAACAGACCGATCGGATCGGCACCACTGAGCACCCCGGCCATTAGCCGGAGCAGGCCGATGGCTGCAGCGGCCAACAACAAACCGAACATGCGATTTTTGGGCAGCAGCGCTACCATGCAGCAGGCCGCCCACCAGGCGGGCACAGTCATCATCAGATCCCGTGGCTGTTGAAGCGAGGCGAGCACGGTCACCAAGATGGCTGGCAGTAACAAAATCAGCTGGTAACGCAGCGCAGGCAGCCCGGCGCCAAAACCGCGCCGCAACAACCAGGTATAACGCACTGCACCGATCAGGCTGAGCGCGAGTGAGCACACCAACGCCCAATCCCGCCAGCCAACAATCGGAGCCACCGCTAGCAGTTCCAGAAAAAGCAGCGCATAAGTAGCAACCAGAATGGCTACCATGGAGAAGAGCGTGTACCACCAGGTGAACATCACTCCACGCCCACCGCTTTCCGAGCTCTGCGTGGCAAGCGGTTGAGAGATCATTTTTTCTTTCCCATCTGGCCATCGTAGAGCTATGACAAAAGTCATGGTGTGCTTGGGAGATATTCAGCGGATTCAATGACATCCGGAAACTACTCTGCTCGGACCCACTCATCGATGCTGGAATTATGAACAATTTTCCCGATGATGAAGTTGCTATCGCAACCCAAGGGATGCGATGCAGCTACGGCAGCTTTGAAGCTGTCAAGGGTATTGACCTGAGGATCCGACACGGTGAATTCTTCGCGCTGCTCGGCACCAACGGAGCTGGCAAAACAACCACTATGGAGACCTTAGAAGGCCACCGACCGGCAACTGCTGGCACCGTCAGTGTGTTGGGCGCTGACCCGTTCAGACAGAAGGCGGCGTTGCGACCTCGACTCGGCATCATGCTGCAGGAGGCGGGTTTCGCCGACGATCTGACCGTAAGGGAGACGGTTGATCTCTGGTTGCGGCTGTCAAGTGGGGCTGGCTCCAAACAGCGCCGCCAAAGCACAACTGAACAGTCCCTAGAAACGTTGGAACTCTCCAGCAAGGCCTCAGTCCGAGTCAAACAACTCTCCGGAGGCCAGCGCCGCCGACTGGATCTAGTGCTTGCGACCGCAAATCGCCCCGAATTGCTCTTCCTCGACGAACCGACCACGGGGCTCGATCCGGAGTCTCGAGCCCGCACCTGGTCGGTGATCAGAGAGTTGCATAACAGCGGCACCACCGTGCTGCTCACCACTCACTACCTGGAAGAAGCCACTCAATTAGCCGAGCGGCTCGCGATTATGCATGAAGGAGAGCTCGCCTTGACCGGTTCGGTAAGCGAAGTTCTCGCCTCGGAGCCAGCACTTTTGAGCTTTTCGGTGCCTTCGGATACCAGTTTGGCTGAGCTGAATTTGGGCCAGTCGGTGGTTACCGAAGCGGCTGAATTACGGGTCAGCATCCGAACCCATCAGCTGCAAGCCGACTTGCGCGCACTACTCAATTGGGCGGATGAAAGGCGGCTCAGGCTTGACCGACTCAATGCATCGGAGGCCTCACTCGACGAGGTCTTTCGGAGGATTAGTTCCCGCCAAAGCAGCCCGGACAACTCAGCCCTCAAGCCGTCCGCAAACGATCTGGAGGTCGCCCGATGAATCCGCTAGAGCAAAGCAGCAGCAAGCAACTCAGCCCACTCTCCAGAGCGCTATCGATTGCCTGGTCGGAAGCAAAAATCACCTTCCGCAATAAGACCGTGCTCACCGGGGCGTTGATCATTCCTTTGGTGTTTGGCGCCTTTTACGTGATTTCCGGCTCGGCTGGAGGGGCGCTTGCCACCCTGCAGGTCGTCATGCTGATCACCTTGATCTCGGTGATGGGGGTCTACCTCACAGCGACCACCACGCTGGCGACCCGTCGCGAAGAACTCTTCCTGAAAAGACTTCGCAGCGGCGAGTCTTCGGACGGCTCAATCCTGGCGGGTATGTTGTTGCCCAGCATCATCTTGGCCGTCCTGCAACTCGCCATTGTGTTGGTGGCGTTCTTCTCGCGTGGTGCCGAACTGCCAGGACAGCCTTGGCTGCTAGTGATCGCACTCTCGCTGTTCATCGCTATGTGCTCCAGCTGCGGTCTCGTCACCAGTGTTTACACCCCCTCGGCTGCAGCGGCGCAAATCACCGTTATGCCATTCTTCCTTTTGGCGCTGGGCACCGCGATCTGGACAGCGGTGCTTCCGGACGGGGATTTCCGCACCTTGCAATTGCTAAGCCCGGGCGGCGCGCTAGCCATCTTGGTGAGCCAAGCCTGGGAAAGCTCACCAAGTTGGGGCGACTATCTTCCCGCGCTCGCTGTGATGCTGGCTTGGACGGTGCTCTTCGGATATTACGGCGTGAAGAAATTTCGCTGGGACAAACGCTGAGCAAAGGCTTCCGACGGTAGATTCGGAGCATGAGGTTCTCAGATCAGGTGGTCGCGGTCACCGGCGGCGCGCAAGGGATCGGAAGGGCCACTGCTGTGCGTTTCCTCTCCGAAGGTGCGCAAGTGGCCATTCTCGACTTTGCCCCGCAGCAGGCTCGCGACTTAGCTGAGAGGTTCGGCGAGCAACTCGCTCTGCTATACTGCGACGTCACTGACCCTGACTCGGTCGATCAGGCAGTGGCAAAGGTGATTGAAAAGTTCGGCGCACTGAATGTCCTGGCCTCGGTAGCGGGCGGAGAACTTCCGAGCGACGATCCTTTCGATGAGCATTACTGGGACAGCATTGTGGCGCTCAACCTGCGCGGTCCAGCGAGGATCATCCGGACATGCATCCCTCATCTCAAAGCCACCCGCGGCAACATTGTGTTGGTCAGCTCGGTCAACGCGTTACAGGCCTTCAGCAGCCTGGCCTATTCCAGCGCCAAGGCCGGGCTGGGCATCCTGGCTAAGAACCTTGCCGTAGAGCTCGGCGAGAGCGGCATACGAGTCAATGTAGTGGCGCCCGGGACGGTGCGAACCAGGGTGTGGGAGAACCAGCAAGGGGGTGCGGATCGAATGGCTCCGCTCAGTCCGCTGGGCAGAGTGGGCGAGCCCGAGGATATTGCCGCCGCCATTGCTTTCCTGACCTCAGCAGAAGCCTCTTGGATTACCGGAGTGACCTTGCCGGTCGATGGCGGCCAGACCGCCGGGCCGCTGACCGCGATGAAGTTATTGCGCTAAGTGGCTACACCGCTAACTCAGCAACACCTACCCTGCGGGTTGGCATCCTGACGATCCGCGTGATCCCGCCAAAACTGCCGCTCCGTCATTATCGGCTGGCCTGGGTGGGCCGCTAGCTGATGCGCTCGGTACTTCTGATAGGCGTCCTCCCCCATCAGCCCTTTCACGTACCAAGCAATCGCCCGGAAAATCTCCTTCATCGTCGCTTCCCTAGCTCAGTGACCAGACCGGACTGGCTGCTGATCCTTCGGCAACGCGTCCCAGGCCGCTTGGATCTCCTTTTCGGCCGGCGTCGCCAGCAGACCGGCCGGAGCGAAGATTTTCGAGGCCACCTCGGGATCCTCGTTACTGGAGACGGCTCGCGATCGGAACGCCCTGAACGTCATCAGCAACGCAACCAGAATCACCACGATAGACAGCACCACAAAGATCACCGAAAGCACGCCCTGGATCATGGTGTTGCGCACCACCGCCTCCATCGCCGCCACCGTTTTAGCGGTACCGAAGGAGGTCTTGCCATCGGCGAGCGCCTGGCTGAAAGCGGCATTCTGCGCGAAGTACCCGACCGCCGGCACCGGGGAGAAGATCTTCTGGAACGAGGCGGTAATGGTCACCACAGCGGCGAAGGCGAGCGGTAGGCCGACGATCCAGAGGTACTTCCAATTTCCGTTCCGAGCCACAATAACCAGGCAAATTGCTAATGCTATCGCTGCGAGTAATTGATTAGCGATGCCGAATAGTGGGAACAAGGTGTTGATGCCGCCAAGCGGATCGGTCACGCCCATCAGCAACACCGCTCCCCAAGCCGCCACCATAATCGCGGTGGTGAGCCATGCCCCGGGTCGCCATGAAGTGTCTTTGAGCTTCGGCACAAAGTTACCAAGGGCGTCTTGCAGCATGAAGCGCGAAACCCGAGTGCCGGCATCGACCGCGGTGAGGATGAAAAGCGCCTCAAACATAATGGCGAAGTGATACCAAAAGCTCATAAATGCCTGCCCGCCAACGAACTGGTGCATAATCTGAGCCAGCCCTACCGCGAGAGTAGGTGCGCCACCGGTACGTGAAATGACCGTTTGTTCCCCCACATTCTGGGCGGTTTCGGTGAGCATTTGCGGATCGAGGTTGACCCCCGAGAGGCCGAGCGAATTCACGAAAGCCACCGCACCTTCGACGGTGCCGCCCGTTGCTGCTGCGGAGGAGTTCATCGCGAAGTAAATGCCTCGGTCAATCGAAAGGGCAGCGACCAAAGCCATAATTGCCACGAACGATTCCATCAACATGCCGCCATAGCCAATGAACCTGGTTTGCCGTTCTTTTTCAATCAGTTTCGGCGTCGTGCCGGAGGAGATCAAGGCATGGAATCCGGAGAGTGCGCCGCAGGCTATGGTGACGAACAAGAAGGGGAAGATTGAACCTGAAAAGACCGGGCCGTTGTCCCTGCCTGCGAACTCGCTGAAGGCGGGCACGTTGATCTCGGGCCGGACGATCACGATGGCGACCGCGAGCATCACAATCACCCCGACCTTCATAAAGGTGGAGAGGTAGTCGCGTGGGGCGAGCAATAGCCAGACTGGCAGAATCGCAGCGATGAAACCGTAGATGATGATGCCCCAGGCAATTGTCACCTTATCCAAATGGAAGAAAGCCTCACCCCACTCGGTGTGGCTCACCCAGCCGCCGCCGACAATCGCGAGCATCAGCAAGATGAAGCCGATAATCGACACCTCTGTCACCTTGCCCGGACGGAAGAACCGCAGGTAACAGCCCATGAAGAGCGCAATAGGAATGGTCATTGATACCGAGAAAACACCCCAGGGGCTCTCCGCCAAAGCATTGACCACCACCAACGCCAAGATGGCAACGATGATCACCATAATCACCAAGGTGGCGATCAAGGCCGCGGTGCCGCCGATTACACCGAGTTCATCCCGAGCCATCTGGCCAAGCGACCGGCCACCTCGACGCATCGAAAAGAACATCACCAGGTAGTCCTGTACCGCACCGGCTAGCACCACACCGACGATGATCCACAACGTGCCAGGCAGATACCCCATTTGCGCGGCCAGCACCGGTCCGACCAAAGGCCCAGCTCCGGCAATTGCGGCAAAGTGATGGCCGAACAAAATACGACGATCAGTGGCCGCAAAGTCTTTACCGTCAGCCTTGTATTCGGCCGGAGTTGCCCTGCGGTCATTTGGCTTGAGCAAGTACTTTTCGATGTATTTGGAGTAGAACCGATAGGCGATGAAGTAGGTACACACTGCGGCGAAGACAAACCAAATTGCATTCACCGTCTCACCGCGCACCACAGCGATCATCACCCAGGCCACACCGCCTAGGAGAGCTATCAATGCCCAGAGCGTTATTTTGAACGGCGTCCATTTCCGATCCTCGGCCTGAAGCTGTTCCGGCGCTACCGCTACCGGTGGCGATTGCGGCCTTTCTGGCTCTGCCGCGGATGTCTTCTTGGACATGTCTCCTCCTTGAGAATCTGCTGTGTCCCAGATTACCCCGCGGGGCATACTGGGTTAATGACTCACCGCGCGATAGACCTCAATGAACGGTTTGACCAATTTAGCGAGACTTGGTCCCCCAAGGTAATCACCACACTGAACGACTACGAGATCAAGCTGGTCCGGCTCGACGGCGAATTCGTCTGGCATGCCCACCAGGACACCGACGAGCTCTTCCTGGTGCTGAGCGGCAAGCTCACCATCCAATTACGCGAGGGTGAGGTGCGGCTATCTGCCGGGCAGCTCTTCGTAGTGCCTCGTGGAGTGGAACACTGTCCGATCACCGAGGGCGGAGAAGTTCGGGCCATGCTGATCGAACCCGCGGGCGTGATCAATACCGGCGATGCTGGCGGCGAGCTGACCGCGAGTTACGACGACTCGCTCAGCTAGGCCTGCTCGGCCTGGTAGGGCTAGTCACAGAACCTTTCTATTTGAACGTGTTCAAATAATCTGCTTGAATAAGTTTTGAACACGTTCAAAAAATTGGGAGAGCCAATGACAGCCAAAAGCGAGCAGACAAAACAACTTGTCATTGACACTGCCTTGGCGATGTTCCAGGAACGCGGATATGAAAAGACCACAATGCGCGCCATCGCTCAGCGCGCCGAAATCTCACTCGGTAGCGCCTATTATTATTTCGAATCCAAAGACGATTTGGTGCAGGAGCTCTATGCGAGAATCCAGCTTGATCATCGCACCGCCGCATTGCGGGCAATCGCTGGAGAAAAGTAGCTCAGCCGGCGCCTACAACTTGTCCTCGATACCGGCTTGACCGTGATGGCGCCATACCACGATTTCGGCTCGGCCTTCCTGCAAACCGCGATCTCCCCGGGTAGCAGCGCAAGCCCCTTTCACCCTGCATCCGCTGGCTCCCGCGACGATGCGATCGAGCTGTTCAGGCAAGCCCTGACCGACGCAAATCCGAGCACTCCCAACAGTTTGCGGAACGAGCTACCGGAGCTGCTCTGGTTGGGCTATCTGGCGCTGGTCTTCTTCTGGGTGCACGATGACTCGGCGGAGCAACGACGTAGCCGCGTTTTGGCGCATGGAGCAGCCCCGCTGATCGCCAAGCTAGTTACCCTGGCCAAGCTGCCAATCGCTCGAAAGATCGTCGAAGACGCGCTTTCGCTGATGAGAAAGGTAAGTCAATGAACAAACCCCCGGTAGTAATCGCCGGAGCCAGCGGCTTCATTGGACACTATTTAGCCCGTCGGTTCAGCCAGGATGGTTGGCAGTTGAAAATGATTGGTCGCAACTCAGAGATTCAATGGGGCGATACCGAGGCAATACGCCAAGCTCTCGAAGGCGCTGAGTTGCTCATCAATCTGGCCGGGCGAAGCGTCAGCTGCCGGTACAACGAGGCCAATAAGGCCGAGATATTTGCCTCGAGAACCGAAACCACCGAGGAGCTTGGCCGGGCGCTAGAAGCGTGCCAAAATCCGCCCCGCGATTGGTTCAACGCCAGCACCGGGACCATCTACCGTCATGCTGAGGACTGCCCGCAAGACGAAGCTAACGGTGAACTTGGCAGCGGCTTCTCGGTAGAGGTTGCCAAAGCCTGGGAAGCCGCGCTGGATCAGTCGGACACACCGGCAACACGCAAGATCCCGCTGCGAATGTCGATCGTGATGGGGCCGAATGCCCGTGACCTGGGTCGGAGAGGACCCGGCGGCGCGGGCGTAATGCGACCCTTCCAGATCCTCAGCCGCTTCGGCCTGGGCGGCCGGATGGGGAAGGGCACGCAAAAATACAGCTGGGTTCACATCGAGGACCTCTATCGGGCGATCATCTTCATTCACCAGCATCCGCAGCTGCAGGGCCCGATTAATATCGCCAGCCCGGAGGTAGTGAGTAATGCCGAGTTGATGCGCCAGTTGCGCATCTCACTGAAAATTCCCTTTGGCATCCCCACTCCCGCGTGGCTGCTCGAATTGGGCGCGATACTTATCAGGACTGAGACCGAATTGGTGCTCAAAAGCAGGTGGGTTGACCCAGCCAAACTACGAGCCGCCGGTTTCAAATGGCAATATCCGCAGTTGCCAAGAGCCCTGGAAGCCATTGCTGACTATGGGAAGACGGCCAGGGAGCTGGACTGAGCCAGAGCGACCGAGCGTTAAATATTTGTTACATCCGTAATAAATTGCTGACATCTTGTTTCATTTCCAGCAGAACTGATTATTCTTGATCGAAGCATCCGCTCCAGGATCAGCTATAACCTCGTCCCAATGAAGTGGCCGAACCGTGATGGCTTCCGGATGGATGCGCCAATCCATTAGTACGCGATCATTTCACCCGCCCTGCGGGGTATCGCACCTTCAGACTGGACACCCATGCGAAAATCAGCACGAATGGGGCTAGCCACTGCTGTGGCCCTCAGCGTTGCGGTCGTCGGCTTCTCCGGCACGGCTAACGCAACACCGATCCATGCCCCGACGATCCCCAGCGAGCAAACCGCTCCCCCGACCGGCTCCGATACCAAGCCGTCAACCAACCCAGCCGCTAGCGAGCCTGCCGCGTCAAACAGCCCCGCGCCGTCAACCACGGCCAGCGCAACACCGTCGACTCCGTCCAGTACAGCCCCGCCGAGCGGTAACAGCACGCCTAGTTCAGCGCCGCCCAGCAACACCGCTAAGCCGAGCAGCAGCAAGCCTGTAGGTAAAAGTCCTCAAGCAACTAAACCTGCCGCACTTCCGCCCGGCGTCCCAGACCCACTCGACCCGACCGATCCTAAAATCTACAATTCCAGCAATCCGGCTGGCACCGGCATCCCCAAGAGCGTAGCCAATAATTTCGGTTCGGCGAGCACTCCGGGCAGCTATCAGATCGGCAGCCCTAAGCCAGGTGGCAAGAGCACCGGCGTAGTACCTGCTGGCCTGGAGAGCTACTACAGCCAATCGATCAGCTGGGAATCCTGTGCCGATTATGGCAACGGCGACTACTACACCGGGTCTGCCTATACCTGCGGTTACGCAATTGTGCCATTGGACTATGCTCAGCCGAACGGTCCGACCATCGCGGTAGCGATGCTGAAAATTCACAAGAGCGGTGGCAATGCTAAGCGACAGAATCTCTTCATGGACCCGGGCGGCCCAGGATTCCCCGGGATGAGCTTGGCCAATAATGTGGGTGGCTACTTCAGCCAGGCCAAGCTGCTCGATGACTATGATCTGATCGGTTTCGACCCGCGCGGCGTCGGCTCTTCGGCACCATCGATTCAATGCGCATCGGATACCTTCATCGATGCTCAACACCAGGGTAGCGATTTACTCACTTCAGCAGATCTCAACAAGACCTTAGAACGCAATACCCAGGCCTGCTATAACAACACCGGCAAGGGCTTTGGCATTAACGGTGAGGATTTCATCGCCAATGTAGGCACCAATAATGTGGTGAAGGACCTCGATGTGCTGCGCAGCGTGGTCGGCGATAGCCGGATCAACTATCTGGGGTTCTCCTATGGCACCTCGATTGCCTACCATTATGAATTGCAGTTCCCGGCGAATATTCGGGCCATGATCATTGACGGCGTGGTAAACCCCTTAGAGAACAACCCGGCCGAAGCAGCGAAGTTCAAGGACATCACCGGCAATTCCGAGGTGGACCCCAATGATCAGATCAAGGGGTTCCAGGCTACTTTCGAACAATTCGCGGCCTCCTGCGCGAGCAATGATGGCTTCGACTACAACGGCACGAAGGTGCCCTGTGCACTCGGTACCAGCACCGATAAAGCGACCTTGCAGGCCAACTATCAAGCAATTTCGCAGCAGGCTTGGGGAGCCCAGACCTACGGCAGCAATAGCCTCAATCGCCCTGTGAGCTTTCAGGATTTCACTAACGCCACTATTGAGGCGATGTACTCCGAAAGCCTCTGGCCTCAACTCAACGCCGGTCTGACGGCGGCGAAGAACAACGAGGACGTCGCCGATCTGCTGAGCCTTTCCGATCAGTACTGGCAGCGCAGCCCGGAGGGACGCTATCAGTCCACTACGAGTGCCGCTTTCCCCACCATTAGCTGTGTGGATAACGGTTCAACACCCCCGGTGGATGATGCGACGGCGAAGAAGAACATTTTGGAGACTTATCGAGTTGCCCCATTCACTGACCCGGGTAAGAACGCAGATGGCAGCCAACGCGGTCTGGAGCCGCAGGTCGACTGGTGCACCTATTACAAAGTGAAGGGCACCTTAGCGAAGGGTGTTGAGATCAAGGCGCTGTCAAATGTGCTGGTTATTTCGACCACCTACGATCCGGCAACTCCTTACCCCAACGGCGTGGTCCTAGCCAAGCTCACCGGTAGCACGCTGCTGACCGTTGCCGGCAATGATCACACTTCTTATTTAGGCAGCCACGATTGTGCCAATCAAATTGCTGATACCTATTTGAAGACGC
This sequence comes from Psychromicrobium lacuslunae, assembly GCF_000950575.1. Taxonomy (NCBI): domain Bacteria; kingdom Bacillati; phylum Actinomycetota; class Actinomycetes; order Micrococcales; family Micrococcaceae; genus Psychromicrobium; species Psychromicrobium lacuslunae. The sequence goes on along the minus strand of NZ_CP011005.1, from coordinate 3,358,679 downwards.
TGACCATTCCAACCGATATCACCGGAGCTACGGGGGTTTCCACCAAGGACATCTACTCCAAGGTGATCACCGGTAACGAATGTCAGGTGGACACCCAGTGGCGGGCGGTGCCCAAGGCCGCCGACGCCGCCAGCTCGCCAGGTAAGCAAGTAACGCTGAGCGCAAGTGGCCTCGCTCGAGGCAGCAACTATTCGGTCACTGTGCAGCAGAAGTCGGCGCAGAGTAAGCAGCGCGCGGCCCTGCTGGCGGCGCCCGCCCCGATCATTAGCGTCAAGTCGGTAACCGCCTCTGCCGACGGCACCATCTCGTTGCCGGTGACAGTTCCTGCTGACGCTGCGGTGGGTGATTACTCGATTACCGTCACCGGGATTGAGGACATCAACCAGGTACTCGCACCGGCGATTGGCACCTTGACCTTGGTGAAGGCCACGGTCCCCAGTACCCCGACTACCACTCCGCCTACGACACCGGCCACTAGCCCTGGCAGCACCCCCGTGGTGAAGCCTGCCGGTAATATCACCGATCCTGGGCAGAACGCCGGAGGTGAATTGCCCAACACGGGTGCCGATGTGCGGTGGCCAGTGTTGGGGGCCGGTGGATTGCTGATCGCCGGGCTGGCGCTTTACCTCGGCTCACTACAACGACGCCGCGCTAAGCACTAACAACTATTGAATGGGGCTAAAAGCCCCTTAATGCGGGCAGGGCCCGGGCAAACTGCCCGGGCCCTGCCCGCAATTTCCCAGTGTGGGCTAATCTTTCAGAGCCGCTTTACTCTCAAAGGCATGTCCCTCTTCCTGGTCCAACTGGGTCGGCCCCTTATTACGGAACGCCCAAATGTAGACCGCCAGCGAAATCGCTATACAGACAGTGACATAGCTGAAGAACACGCCATCGGCCTTCGCCTCATGTAGCGCCTTGCCGATATACGGGGCGGTGCCGCCGAAAAGAGCGTTCGCAATGCCGTAGCCAAGGCCCACGCCAAGTGCCCTGATTTCACGCGGGAAGATCTCTGACTTCACTAGAGCGTTAATCGAGGTATAACCGAGCACGATCAGCAGCGCCGACATCATCAGCAGGAACGACAGCCACGGATTATTTGTACCGCTCAAGGCACTCATAATCGGCCAAGTGAGCAAAACTCCGCCAATACCGAACCACAGCAATAACGGCTTCCGACCGATCCGGTCCGAAAGCGCGCCGGCCACCGGCTGCAGCAGCATAAAGATGAACAGAGCGGCGAAGTTCACCCAGGTCACCGTCGGTTTATCTTTAATGGTGCCGTTCATCAAAATCTGCATATACGAGGTGAAAGTGTAGAAGGCCACGGTGCCGCCCATGGTCAGGCCGATCACCACTAGGAACGGCTTCCAGTGCTTCGACAACAGTCGGAAGGTGCCCGGCGCGGCCTCGCCTGCTTTGGCGTTCCGCGCCGCATCGAGCTGCGCTTGGGGTACTGATTCGACCATGCCACGCCGGATCCACATCACCGTGACCGCGGCGAGCGCACCGATCACGAAGGGAATTCGCCAACCCCATTCGCGCAATGCTTCCTGGCTCATCACAGCCTGCAGAATGATCTGCACCACGAGCGCTAAGACCTGACCGCTTACTAGCGTGACGTACTGGAAGCTAGAGAAAAAGCCCCGTTTGTTTCGGGTGGCCATCTCGGACATGTAGGTAGCACTTGTGCCGTATTCACCGCCGACCGAGAAACCCTGCAGTAGCCGGGCCAAGAACAGCACGACAGTAGCTCCGACGCCGATCTGCGCCACTCCGGGCGAGACCGCTATCAGCAGCGAACCGCCCGCCATCAGGATCACGCTCAAAGTGAGCGCGGCACGACGGCCATTTCGATCCGCATACCGGCCGAAGAACCAGCTACCCACCGGTCGCATGATGAAACTGGCCGCAAACACCCCCAAAACGCCAAGGGTGTCCTTATCCTCCGAACCGCTCGCAAAGAAAACGTGTCCGAAGTATGAGGCGAACACCGTGAAGGAGTAGAAGTCGTACCACTCCACCATGTTTCCGGCCGAACCCCTGAGAATATTTCCGACCACCGAACGAGCTTTCAGCGCCTCGCGCTCTGGATCATGAGTTATCGTCATTGGCAATCTCCACTTCATCGTTAGCTTCGCCGTCTCAGACTATTGCGCGGGGTTCACCGCCACAAAATGTCATATCGACACAAATATTGCTGACAACAGCCGGGGCCGGACGCTTGATCGCGGCTCCGCTTCCTATGAATAGCGAACAGCCCATTCACAGTATGAGCTTAGTCACGTAAGGTTTTTCACAACGACCCAGCAGGGCCGTTCTCTTTGGGGTCTGCCAGTTCAACTGGCAGCTGAGAGCAGGAATGCGTCCGCTGCGTCTACCGCAACGGGCTCCGTTGTGAAGGAAGAAGATGACCCAAGCCTCAAAAAGGCACGTGCGGACAGTCACCCTGGCTGGCCTCACCGGCATCGCGCTTCTGTGTGGCACCGGGCTGCAAGCCCAGGCAACAGAAGCACCAAAAAACTCGGTTCCGGAGTCAAACAACTCGGTGACCGTCCCAGCAGATAAGATCAGCGGAAACCTGGCCACGGCCAAGGGACCTGTCTCGGTCTTTGTGCAATTTTCCGGCCAGGGCGCTTTCGCGGCCACCCAGCCGCAAACGGTCAAAGAAAAGAGCAGTGCTCCGGTCAATGCCGCGCCCACGGTGAAAAAGATCCGCACCGGCATTGAACAGACAGCGCAGTCGGTGACCAGCCAGGCTTCAGCGAAGAAGCTTTACACCACCACTAACACCCTTCCCGGTGTCGCGATCAATGGCGATGCGGCGGCTATCCGGGATCTGGCCAAGCGCACCGACGTGGTGAAAATTACTCCGATCGTGCCGAAAAGCATTCCGGATAATAAATCAACCGATATCGACACTCGCGCCCTGAATACTTGGGCCCAGACCGGACAGACCGGTAAGGGTATCAAGATTGCCGTAGTGGATAGCGGCCTTGACTACACCCACACCGATTTCGGTGGCCCCGGCACTGCTGAGGCCTACAAGACTGCTGGCGCCTCAGCTACCCTGGTTCCGGGCACTTACGACCCGAACAAGTTCCTCGGGGGCTACGATCTGGCCGGCGATGACTACGATGCAAACCCGGACAACCCGACGTACCAACCCATCCCGCACCCGGACGCCAACCCGCTGGACTGCGTCACCGGTGGTCACGGCACTCACGTCGCTGGCACCGCGGCCGGTTACGGTGTGAACGAAGATGGTTCTACTTTCACCGCGGGCCAAAATGGTAGCCCGAAGTACTCGGACCTCACCGCGGCGCAGGTCAATGGCCTACGCATCGGCCCCGGCTCAGCTCCCGAAGCCGGGCTGTACTCCTTCCGTGTCTTTGGCTGTGTAGGCAGCACCAATCTGGTGATCGACGCCCTGGACAAGGTGCTTGATCCGAACGGTGATGGCAACTTCAGCGACCGGGCGGACATCGTGAATATGTCCCTGGGCTCCGACTACACCCCGACTGATGATCCCGAAAACGACGTCATCAACGAACTCACCAAGACCGGCGTGCTCTCGGTGGTGGCTTCCGGCAACGCTGGCGATTTCTACGATATCGGCGGTTCGCCGGGCAACGCTAAGACCTCCCTCACGGTGGCGAACTCGATTGGCTCACAAGCCGCTTTGGATCGAATTGATGTACTTGCGCCAGCCGTCGATAAGGCTGCCGGTCAGTATTCCTCGAACTTCGACTACTCAGCCCCTTCAGTTACTCCGGCACAACTCACCGGTACCGTGGTGATGGGCCCGAGTGGCGCTAACGCTGATGGCTGCGCCGCGTTCTCCGCGGAGGACGCCGCGAAGGTCAAGGGCAAGTGGGTTTGGCTGAGCTGGGACGATAACGATGCCACTCGTAAGTGTGGTTCAGCGGTACGCTACAACAACGCTCAAGCAGCAGGAGCCACCGGTGTGGTTTTCGACTCCACCCGTGACGTCTTCGCAGCCGGCATTGCCGGTAACGCAGGCATTCCCGGCGTGCAGTTCACCAAGACTTACTCCGATAAGTACCGCGCAGCCGCTGCCGCCGGCACTTTGCAGTTGCAGCTCAAATCCGCTTACCGGGGCACCGCTGGTGGTGACACCAATGCGCTAGATACTTTGAACCCAGGCTCCTCACGTGGCGTACACGGGTCGAACGGCGTGGTGAAGCCCGATGTGGCCGCGCCCGGTACCTCGATTGGTTCGGCGGGCGTTGGCACCGGCAACGGCGCAAACGTCAAGAGTGGCACCTCGATGTCGACTCCGCATGTCGCAGGCATCGCCGCTTTGGTGATGGCACAGACCAAGCTGTCTGCCCTGCAGGTGAAGTCGATCGTGATGAACACCGCCACCCACGACCTATTCAAAGGTCAGTTCGCTTTCGGCCCCAACCGGGTCGGCTCGGGCCGGGTAGATGCGCTCAACGCGACCACCACAAATGCGCTGGCTTATGCCACCGATGACCCCGAGTTGACCAGCGTGAACTTTGGGGTGCTCGAATTGGCTGATAAGCCGCTCAGCATCACCAAGTCGGTAACCGTGAAGAGCTTCGGCGGAGCTGCTCGCAACTATGCGATCAAGTACCTGCCGGCTACCACCATCCCGGGCGTTGAGTACGTGGTTAGCCCAAGCGTCAACGTGCCCAGCGGCCGTAGCGCAACCTTCACGGTGACCCTCAAGATCGCAGATCCTAAGGCACTGCGTAAGACTTTGGATCCGACAATGGACGCCACTCAGTTGGATACAGCTCGGCAGTTCATTGCCGAAGCTTCCGGCCGGGTCGAGCTCTCTAGCGTCGGCGCTCCGAGCTTGCGAGTTCCGGTTTATGCCGCTCCTAAGCCAACCTCAGCAATGACGGCTGGCAGCGCGCTGAACTTCGGCACCGGCACCAAGACTCCGGTCTCCCTTACCGGACGAGTCCTGGAGCAGGGCAATGTGGATGCCAATGGTTACAACGGCCTGGTAGCTCCCTTCGAGCTGCAGACCCAAAGCCCGCGAATCGACAAGCTCGATGAGACGGCAGCCCCCGACGCCAAGGAAAACCTGGCGATGCGGGCGATGGATCTGCAGAACGTCGGCGTTTCCTCGACCATCCCGGCGCTGAAAGAACTCGGCGGAGATGTTAAAGACGGCGAAATCGCCTTCGGCATCTCTACCTGGGGCAATTGGGCGGCACTGACGAAGTTCATGCCGGTCTATGTCGATATTGACACCAATAATGACGGCGTTGATGACTTCCAGTTGCGGACCGGCACCGCTAGCGGTCTTGATTTACCCTTGGTGATCATCTCGCAGTACCAGGCGGATGGTTCGGCCAAGGTGATTGGCAACCTGCCGCTCAACGGCGTGGATGGATCACTTGATTCCAACACCATGGATAGCAATGTGATGAAGCTATCGGTACCCGCTTCCATCCTGGGCATTGACGGTTCCAAGCCAGCGCCGTTCACCTACACGGTCACCACCTACTCCATCTACAAGGAGAAGGACGGCAACCTGGTGCCGGTCGATCAGACCGCGCCGGTGAAGTACGATCCGGTCAACCCGGCGCTGTGGTTCGAAGATGGCTCGGCGAGCACCCTCTTCTTCGACCGGACGAACGCTGGCATCAATGCCTACCGGGCACCGGGTAACACCACCGCTAAGGCGCTGTTCTTGCACTTCCACAACGCCACCGGTGACCTGAGCGCCACTGGCAACGGCGGCAAGAAGGCCGAGATCGTGCCGATCAAGGCCAGCAATCCGGCGGCGGCAAGTGTTTACCTAGCACCGTCAACCGTTTTCCAAAGCACCCTTACCGTTGCGATTGGGCAGAAATTTGCTGCCAACTCCGCGATTAAGGTAACCGCGGAGAACGGCGCCACGCTGGCAACTGGCAAGTCCGATTCACGAGGCAATGTGATCATTCTGGTCAAATTACCTAAGTCACTCGGCGCCGGCAGCCACACCCTGACGCTCACCGACGCCACCGGCAAAACTGCCTCGGCTAAGTTGACGGTCAAGGCCTGGCCGAGCTGGCCCAAGCGCTAAATCACTAGCCTGAGAGAGGGGTGCGGACCAGACGGTCTGCGCCCCTCTTCCAGTTAATCGCGAGCCCCTCGATACAGCCCGTCGAGGATCGGCGCGAACCTAGGTACATCCAGCCACTTCGCAGCCAGCAAAGGTACGCTGAGCGTTGATGGAAATCTTTCACCTACGTTATTTCGTGGCGGTTGCGGAGCACTTGAGTTTCTCCAAAGCTGCCAAGAGCTTACAGATGGCCACTTCACCGCTCAGCCAGCGCGTGCGCGACCTGGAGCGCGAGCTTGGCACAGTGCTTTTTGAACGCGACTCACGTAGCGTCAATCTGACCTCAAGCGGCGCCGTGCTGCTCCCGCTGGCTCAAGAAATACTGAGAAAATTCGATGACATCCCGATCAGGATGAACAAACCCTCAGCGCACGAACCGCTCGCGTATTTTGTCGGAATCGCACCGTGGTTGCCGCCCTCGTTACGTCAAAAACTACTCAACTTCAGCGAAGAATATTCGGACCGCTATCAGCTCAATCGCTGGCCCGCGGGAAGCCGCGAGCTGCTCACCGCAGTTCATCAAGGACGTCTAGCCTTCGCCTTAGTGCACCTGCCCGCGCAGCTGCCCGGCGTATCCAGCCAGGAGATCTACCGCGAGGAGATCGGCGCCGTGCTACCGGCGAAACAATTTGCTGGCCGTGAGTCGGTAGCGCTCACCGACCTAGTCGATTTCACCTACATTAAGACGGCTAAAGGTACTCAACCCACCTACTACGACCAACTCGAGATCAGGATGTCCGCTGCGGGCGTGCACAAGCGTGCAGTGCTGAGCACGGGTGAATTCACTAGCCCAGCCGAAGTGGTCTCCAACGGAGACGCCTTTTCACTGACCATTCTGAGCCAGAACATCTCGGTTCATTCGGTGAATAGGGACGAAGTTATCGCGCTGCCGTTTAGCGATTTCAACCCCGAGCTATCGACCGGCCTGATCTGGCGAACTGATCGCGCTGAGGCGGGTGCTGATCTTGCTGAATTAGTCGCCGCGGTGCGCACGGCTTTCACGCCAAACTGAGCGTCCGCGCTCGAAAAATCCCGAGAATCTGGACAAGAATCGTGATGACCATTCCGGTCACGCCAACGTCCTCGCAACGGTGTCGAAACTAGCTAGAGATTGATTGCCTAAGCGAACTAGTGTTAAAACTGAGCCCAGAAATAGCGACTCAACACCTTCGAATCAGAGATTCGATGAAGCTAATTGTGAGGAACGCAGTAATGACAAAACAAGCTGTCACCAGCCTTTCCGTTACCAACGCTGGACCGCTCGCCGGAATTCGAGTGATCGATATGGCAACCGTTGTAATGGGCCCCTATGCCGCCCAAGTATTGGGCGATCTCGGTGCCGATGTGATCAAAATTGAGTCACCAAATGACACCATTCGCTCGGGCCTTTACGCCAAAACCCCGGGGATGACCTCCCTGCATTTGAACGTGAACCGCAATAAGCGGAGCGTTGCTTTGAATTTGAAGTCTGACGAAGGTCACGCGGCAGCGATGGAGCTGATCGGATCAGCCGACATTCTGATCTCCAATATGCGCATCGATGCGCTCCGCCGACTTGGCATGGATTATGAGAGCCTGAGTGCTAAATTCCCGAAGCTGATTTACGTCCACGCGCAAGGCTTTCGTCCCGATTCGGATCGCGCCGGGCTCGCCGCCTACGACGAAACAGTCCAAGCCGCTTCCGGCTTGCTAGACGTCGCGCAGCGTGCTGCCGATATCGAAAAGCCAGCCGTGTTGCCCACTATTTTGGCTGATAAGGTCTCAGCTTTGACGATGGCTTACAGCGCAATGGCAGCATTAGTCCATCAACAACGGACCGGACAAGGCCAAAAGGTCGAGGTACCGATGACCGACACTATGCTCGCGTTCAATCTGGTCGAGCATCTACAGGGTCAGGCCTTCGTGCCCTCGCTGAGTCAAACCGGTTTCCCGAACTCTCTGATGAAAGGGCACTATGCTCGCCCCACCAAGGACGGCGGTCTAGTCATGGTGATCCCTTACGGCCCACAGAATTTCCGCGACTTGTTCATCGCAGCGGGCCGAGCCGAACTTGCCGAAGATCCCCGCGTCAACAACGAATTCATTGATGTCCGCAAAGACGGCAACGACCTTTCAGCGCTCCTGGATCAGGTGGTTCCCCTTTTGACTACTGAACAGTGGGCCGAGATTTGCCTTAGTAAGAGCATCCCCTTCGGGCCGGTGTTGCGTCTCGACGATGCAATGGACGACGAATATGTCCAGGACGGTCACCTGCTCGATGTAGCGGAGCACCCCAGCGAAGGATCGATTCGGATGATCGGGGTACCGATGCAGTTCTCCGCTACACCAGCTTCGATTCGACGGCATGCGCCGCTGCCCGGCGCGGACACCGAAGAGGTGCTTGCGGAGCTAGCGGCAACTAAAAACCTGGGCAAGAACGAAGAACTAGCAGGAGTCTCAGCATGAGCACACCAACTGAAACAGAGCCCGAGTCAGTACTGACCGAGGTCATCGGTAGCACCTTGGTCATCACCATCAACCGACCAAAGGCGCGCAACGCGGTGAACGGCGAGGTTGCTCTCGGCCTAGCAGCTGCACTCGATCGGCTTGAGCATGACGACGAGCTTCGGGTTGGCGTAGTAACCGGCGCAGACGGCACCTTCTGCGCCGGGATGGACCTGAAAGCGGCCGCCAGCGGCGAAAGGGTCAATGTGCCGGGCAAGGGCTTCGCAGGGTTTGTCGAGGCTACCACCAGCAAACCATTGATCGCTGCCATCGAGGGCTACGCGCTGGGCGGCGGTCTGGAAATAGCTCTCAATTGCGATCTGATCGTGGTAGCCGAGGGCGCTACTCTCGGCTTGCCCGAAGTCACCCGTGGACTCATTGCTGGCGGCGGCGGGGTGATTCGGCTGCCACAGCGCATCCCGCACCAGCTGGCGATGGAGTTGTTGCTCACCGGTTCCAGTATTGATGCGAGTCGCGCCCAAGAACTCGGCCTAGCGAATCGGGTCACCGAAACGGGCCATGCCTTGGCCGCCGCGCTCGAACTTGCCACCGTGATCAGTCAGAATGCGCCGCTAGCCTTGGCCGCCGTGAAGAAAGTTAGCAGAATCGCGGCTTCGGTCCCTGAATCTGAGGCTTTCACCGCCCAGGCAACAGAAATTCAAAAGCTCATGAAGTCCGCCGACGTCGCGGAAGGCATCAAAGCCTTCACCGAGCGCCGGGCGCCTCAATGGACTGGGAAGTAGGCAATCATGAACATCGACGAAGTACGCGCACAAATCACCACCCCCTTGAGCAGCCCAGCCTATCCCCCGGTCAGCTCCCGGTTCACCAATCGCGAATATCTCAACATCGTCTATCGCACTGACGCCGAGGTGCTCCGCTCAATCGTCCCAGAGCCGCTAGAGATCGCGGAACCACTGGTCCGTTTCGAAATTATGAAGATGGGTGATTCCACCGCCTACGGCCCCTACGTTGAGGCTGGGCAGGCCATCCAGGTTTCCTACCAAGGCGAGAAGGGCGAGTACCTGCACGCCATGTACTTGGATAATTTCGCGGCCACTGCAGCCGGACGCGAGCTCAGCGCCTACCCGAAAGTGATGGGCAAACCGGGGCTGACCGTGGACTCCGGGGCGCTACTGGGAACTCTCGACTACGGCTCAGTCCGGGTGGCGACCGCCACAATGGGCTACAAGTTCTATCCGCTGGATTTCGAACAGGCTAAGGCCCAGATCACCGTCCCCACTTTTATGCTCAAAATCATTCCGGATCTCGACGGTAGGCCGCTCTCAACGAAGCTGGTCCGCACCGAAATCACCGACATTACCGTCAAGGAGGCCTATACCGGCCCGGCCCGGCTGCAGTTCTTCGAACATGTTCTCGCGCCATTGGCCGATCTGCCGGTACTGGAGGTCATTTCAGCCAGCCATATCAATACCGACCTCAGTTTGGCCCCCGCAGTGCCGGTGTACGACTATCTGGCCGAAGCCAAAAATACGGGAGGAACTGTGAAATGAGTACTCAAGAGATTAAGAGTGTCGCCGTGGTTGGTGCAGGCACCATCGGATTGTCCTGGACCGCGCTTTTCGCCAATGCTGGGCTGAACGTCACGGTGAGTGATCCGCGGCCGGACCTAGCCGACGTCGTCCGCGATTCAATGCCAGAGCTGGCGGCTTCACTGGGCACTTCAGCTGAAGCCTTGCTGGCAAAAATCAGCATCTCTGCCTCGCTCGCCGAGGCTGTTGCCGAAGCCGATCTGGTCCAGGAGAACGGTCCGGAACGGCTCGAGTTCAAACAACAGCTCTTTGCCGAGATCGCTGCCGCGGCGCCAAAGCATGCCCTACTCACCTCCTCGAGTTCCGGCATTGTCGCTACCCTGATCGCCGCACAGCTCGACGAGGAGGCAGCTGCCCGGATGCTTATCGCGCACCCCTTCAACCCGCCGCAACTCATGCCGCTGGTGGAAATCGTACCGGGCGAACGCACCAGCGAATCCGCGACCCTGGCTGCCATCGACTTTTATCGCGCGCTAGGCAAAGTGCCGGTCCGCGAGCACAAAGAGGTTCAAGGCTTCGTCGCCAACCGGCTACAAGCCGTGGTGCTCAAAGAAGCCTTCAGCCTGGTGTTGCAGGGCGTGGTCACGGTCGAAGAACTCGACATCGCGATGAAAGCTTCACTGGGTGCTCGCTGGGCCACTATCGGGCCGTTCGAGAGCTACCATCTGGGCGGCGGCCCAGGCGGCATCCGGCACATGTTCGCCCACCTCGGAGCGAATCTCACCGGAGATGACTCCGGCGTTACCGAAGCCGACGTCGAAAAACTCATCAACGAGGTTGAACGCAGCTACGGTAGCGGCGCGGCCGCTTACGCCAAGCTGGCGGCGGCACGCGACCGAAAACAAATCGCCGTCAATAACGCCTTGAAAAGCGCTGTCGAATAACACTGCCAAGTAAGACGGTTCGCATACCTTGGCAATCAAGAACTAAAAAATTCTCTCCAGAAAGCACGTGATATCCATGGCAAGGCCAGCAAACACCAACCCCGACTACTTCGGCTTCGAGGAACTGCTTACCGACGAAGAACGCGGCGAACTCGCCCGAATCCGCGAGTTCTTAGACAGCGAGATCAAGCCGCTCGCCAAAGACGCTTGGGATAAGACCGAATTCCCCTTCGAAGTGATCGAGAAATTCGCGGAACTGAACCTGGCGGACGGACAGTTCCCGGGCTTCGCCTCCTCCGGTAAGCAACGCCGTGCCCTGATGACCGGTTTTCTGAGCATTGAACTAAATCGGATGGATCCCTCACTCGCGGTCTTCTCCGGTGTGCACACCGGCCTAGCAATGGGTTCGATCTACGGCGGTGGCGATGAAGAGCAGCGGCAGCGCTGGCTGCCAGACATGATCGCCTGGAAGAAGATCGGCGCGTTCGCGTTGACCGAGCCGGAGGGCGGCTCCGACGTCTCCGGTGGTATGCGCACCACGGCTCGCCGCGAGGGCGATGAGTGGATTCTCAACGGCGCGAAGCGCTGGATCGGCAATGGCACCTTCGCCGATCTAGTAGTGGTTTGGGCACGCGATGAGGCCGATAACCAGGTCAAGGGCTTCGTGGTGGAGAAGGGCATGCCGGGCTTCAGTTCGGCCAAGATCGAAGGCAAGATCGCGCTTCGCACGGTGCAGAACGCGGATCTCAGTTTTGATAACGTCCGAGTGCCGGAAGCCAACCGCTTGCAAAATATCAATAGCTTCCGAGATACCGCCGAGGTACTGCGGGCGACCCGTGGCGGCGTTGCCTGGCAAGCACTCGGAGTCTCTATCCGCGCCTATGAACTGGCCCGCGACTACGCCACCACTCGGGTACAGTTTGGAAAGCCTATCGCTTCCTTCCAGATGATCCAGGACCTGCTGGTCAAAATGCTCGGCAATATCTCAGCGATGTTCGGCATTGTCACCCGGCTCGCTCAACTGAGCGAGGAATTACGCGACACCCCCGAGCAGGCCGCCCTGGCTAAGGCGTACTGCACCTCGAAGATGCGCGAAACCGTAGCCTTTGGCCGCGAGCTCTTTGGTGGCAACGGCATCGTCCTTGACTACGAAATCGCCAAACTGTTTTCGGACGCCGAGGCGATCTACTCCTTCGAAGGCTCCCGTGAAATGAACACCCTGATCGTGGGCAAGAACGTGACCGGGATCAGCGCTTTCATCTAAACCGAAGCCCCCTCCAATAGCTATTACTTGAGCACCACTTTCACCCTGGAAAGTGGTGCTCAAGTGCGCATGCTCTCTTTTGACGTCCGAAAACGGTGCCAAAATTGCGAGTCGGAGAACCCTTGGGGCTAATTCTCGGGAGCGTGCGCCGCCAAGAAGTTATAAACCTCGGTCTCATCAACGCCGGGAAACACTCCGGGCGGCATCGCCGCTAATAAATGTGAATGGGCGCGAGCGCTCGGCCAAGCATTGCCGCTCCACTCCCCGGCGAGCGCCGCGGGTGGCCTTTTACAACATGATTCGTCTGGACACCGCGATTTTGATCTCTCTTGGGTGTCCCGGCCACGGAACCATTTCACGTGCGCATAGGGCACCCCAATGCTCAGGGAGAACTCACCGCCGGTGGAACGCTCGGTGCGAGCGGTACACCAGTACGTTCCGGCAGGTGTGTCAGTGTACTGGTTGTAAGCGCTGAACTTATCGCTGACATCGAAAACCTCGCGTGAGGTCCAGTACTTACAAATCGGTTGGCCTTCTATGGCGCCGGTGTGGTCGGTCGGGAAGGTGACGCCGTCGTTCTCGTAGGCCTTATAGACAATGCCGCTCTCGTGAACCTTCTGAAAATGGGTCAGGATGCCCAGATGCTCGGTGGCGAGGTTGGTGAAGCGGTGCGCCGCCGTCTCATACGACACCGCGAAAGCATCTCGGATATCCTCAACCGCGATACTCTTGGCCGCTTTAGCTCGCTGCAAAAAATCAACGGTTTGTTTCTCGGGCAACAACAGCGCGGCCGCGAAATAATTGGTAGCCACCCGTTGGGCGAGGAATTCGCCGTAGCTGGTTGGCGTCTGGTGGCCCAATACATAGTGGCCAAGGGCTTGGAGGAGTACCGAACGGGGGTCATGCTCGCTGCGAGCCGATTGGGTGAGGTAAATTCGGCGATTCTTCAAATCGGTCACACTGCGGGTGGAATGCGGCAAATCCGAGACATGATGCAGAGTGAAACCCAAGTGATTCGCGATGTCCGCGATAACGTGCTGTGAAAGTGGCCCACCGGAGTACCCGACGCCGCTGAGCACCTTGGCCGCCTCCGCCTCGTATTCACCGAAGTAGTTATTCCGCTCGCGCATTTGCAGCCGTAAGGCGGTGTTGGCGCGGCGTGCTTCCTCGGGGGTAGCGATCTGTTCATTAAGCCGCCTTTCCAGCTCCGCTTGCAAGCCGACCAGAGCTTCCAGCGCCTCCATTGAAAGCCGCGAAGAGACGCGGACTTTTGGCAATCCCAGTGACTCGTAAAGTGCCCCGCGCTGGGCACGCTCCAACTCAATTTCAAGTGCGGCCCGACGGTTTGGCGGTTCGGAGCCCAGTAGCTGCTCCATACTCACCCCTAGCGCCTTGGCAAGCGAGTGCAGCAGACTCAGTTTCGGCTCGCGCTTGCCGTTCTCGATCAGGCTCACTGAAGAGGGTGCCGCGCCGACTTTTAGCCCCAGATCATCGAGTGTCATATTGGCGCTCTTGCGCAAGTGCCGCACTCGTCGGCCAAGGCTAATCACGTCGATTTCATCATTGCCGGAATCTTGCTGTGCACCCGGATCCGGCCGTTGCCACGTTGGACTGGTCATTTCTTGATAATACGTGAAGAAATGCAAATCTTTCCAGAAAAATTTCTAGAAAGGCTGTTGAAAAGCCGGAAAAGTAGGAAGTGGGAAGAAACCCAGCAGAAGTTTAGCCCGAACTCAGTTCGAGGCGCACAACCAGAGAAGTTATGGAATGAGGCATCATGTCGGAGAATCAGCAAAACTCAGCAGAGACGCTGGAGCTGGCCAACCAACTGGAATTGGAGTGGGCAGCTAATCCCCGTTGGGAAGGCTTACGCCGCGATTACTCGGCAGCCGACGTCGTCAAGCTCGCCGGGCGCGTACAAGAAGAGGCCACGCTGGCCCGCCGCGGTTCCGAGAAACTCTGGGATCAATTGCGCAACGCCGGCCCCGAGGGCTACACCAACTCGCTGGGCGCGCTCACCGGCAATCAAGCCGTGCAGCAGGTCAAAGCCGGTCTGAAGGCTATCTATCTTTCCGGTTGGCAGGTCGCCGCTGATGCCAACACCTCGGGCAACACCTACCCGGATCAGTCCCTCTACCCGGTCAATTCGGTACCCACCGTGGTTCGCCGGATCAATAACGCGTTGCTTCGGGCGGATCAGATTGAATTCTCCGAAGGCAAACAATCCGTTGAAGATTGGCTAGTGCCGATCGTTGCTGATGCCGAAGCCGGCTTCGGCGGCCCGCTCAACGCCTACGAACTGATGAAGTCGATGATCCAGGCCGGCGCTTCGGGCGTGCACTGGGAGGACCAGCTCGCTTCGGAAAAGAAGTGCGGCCACCTCGGCGGTAAGGTGCTGATCCCCACCCAGCAGCACGTTCGAACCCTGAACGCGGCGCGTCTGGCGGCCGACGTCGCAGGTGTCCCGTCGGTCATCATTGCCCGCACCGACGCTGAGGCAGCCACCCTGATCACCTCCGACGTGGACGAGCGCGACCAGGAATTCACCACCGGCGAGCGCACCGCTGAAGGTTTCTACAAGGTCCGCAATGGCATTGAACCCTGCATCGCCCGGGCCAAAGCCTACGCTCCCTATGCGGACCTGATCTGGATGGAGACCGGCACCCCGGATCTGGAATTGGCGAAGAAGTTCTCCGAGGCGGTGCGCAGCGAGTTCCCAGATCAGATGCTGGCTTACAACTGCTCGCCGTCCTTCAACTGGAAGAAGCACCTGGACGATGCCACCATCGCTAAGTTCCAGCGTGAACTTGGCGCGATGGGCTTCAAGTTCCAGTTCATCACGCTGGCGGGATTCCACGCCCTGAACTACTCGATGTTCGATCTTGCCCATGGTTACGCCCGCAACGGCATGAGCGCCTACGTCGAACTGCAGGAAAAGGAGTTCGGCTCCGAAGACCGCGGCTACACCGCAACTAAACACCAGCGCGAAGTGGGCACCGGCTACTTCGACCTGGTCGCCACCGCGCTGAACCCCAGCGGTAGCACACTCGCCTTGGCTGGCTCCACCGAAGCCCAGCAATTCCACTAATCGATAATTCCAGCCGGTGGGGCAGCCTCGCCCGCTTTCATCCAGCATTTCCCGCAAAGGACACATCATGACTTCCCAGCAGATCACCATTACCGCTCCATCCATCGAACGTCAGGACGAGGTCCTGACTCCGGAAGCCTTGGCCTTCATCGCGGCGCTGCACCGCGCCAGCTACGGCCGTCGTCAGGAACTGCTCAAGGCACGCCAAGATCGCCGGCAGCAGATCGGCAACGGCGTTGATCCGCGGTTCTTGCGCGAGACGTCCGAAATCCGGGAGGATCCGAATTGGCGAGTCGCTCCGCCAGCTCCTGGTTTAGAGGATCGCCGAGTGGAAATCACCGGACCGGTTGATCGCAAAATGACTATTAATGCGATGAACTCGGGCGCCAAGGTGTGGCTGGCCGATATGGAGGATGCTTCCACTCCCAGCTGGCAGAACGTGATCCAGGGTCAACTCAATCTGAGCGATGCGCTGGAACGTCGAATCGACTTCAGCACCACCGTCAACGGCGTGACCAAAGAATACAAGCTCGGCGAAACCACCCCGACCATCGTGGTTCGCCCGCGCGGTTGGCATCTGCCGGAAAAGCACATGCTGATTGACAACCAGCCCATCGCTGGCGGCGTGGTCGACTTCGGACTGTACTTCTTCCACAATGCCCAGCGCCTGATCGATCAGGGTCGCGGCCCGTACTTCTACCTGCCGAAGATCGAAAACCATCTGGAAGCCCGGCTCTGGAACGATCTGTTCATCTTGGCCCAGGACTTGCTCGGCATCCCGCAGGGCACCATCCGAGCCACCGTGCTGATCGAGACCATCACTGCGGCTTTCGAAATGGAAGAGATCCTTTATGAGCTGCGGGATCACGCCGCTGGTTTGAATGCCGGGCGCTGGGACTATTTGTTCTCGGTGATCAAGAACTTCCGCACCCGGGGCCCGCGTTTCGTGCTTCCTGATCGGAACCAGATCACCATGACTGCACCGTTTATGCGTGCCTACACCGAGCAATTGGTCCGAGCCTGTCACCGCCGTGGCGCGATGGCGATCGGTGGGATGGCTGCGTTTATTCCGAATCGACGCGACCCGGAGGCTAATGAAATCGCACTCGGCAAGGTACGCGCTGATAAGACCCGGGAAGCAACCGATGGTTTTGACGGCTCCTGGGTCGCCCATCCAGATCTGGTTCCGGTGGCCCTCGAAGTTTTCGACGGCGTATTGGGCGATCCAAGTAATGGTGGCAAACCGAATCAGATCGATAAGTTGCGTGAGGACGTCGTTCCGGATGACAAGGCGTTGTTGAATATCGCCGGAACCGAAGGCAATATCACCGAGCCCGGCATCCGCACCAATATCGAGATTGGCATCCGCTACATTGAATCGTGGCTGCGCGGCAATGGAGCGGCCGCTATCCACAACCTGATGGAGGACGCCGCAACCGCCGAGATCTCTCGTTCGCAGATCTGGCAATGGATCTACGCTGAGGCGATCACCGATCAAGGTGAAGTGATCACCGAAGAGTGGGTTCGCGAGTTGACCGGCCAAGAGTTCGAAAAACTGGAGCGTCAGCAAGGCGATAGATTTGACGACGCACTGGAGATCTTCGAAGAGGTGGCGCTCGGCGAAGCCTTCCCGACCTTCCTGACGGTCCCGGCCTATGCCAGGTTCCTACACGAAGCACGGCAGTCCGAGTTGGCGACGGCCGCTGCCTAACGCTTGACCGCCCGTCGTCGTTACTGCCTCAAACGACCCGAGAGTCGGGTGTGACGGGATGGTCAGTTACTCAATGGAGCGCTTCCGCTTTGCGGGAGCGCTCCATTGGCATTTGAACGCCGCTGCAGAGACCTCACGATGAAGTGGGTTAAATTAGGCGGGCTCCCAGGCGATTTCCCCGGCGTCAAAATCCGTTATTACTTTCTCCAACCAATCCCGTTCGGCGAGTGCCAGCATGTGTGCATACTCGCTCTCAATCAACGCAGCACGCGGGGCGATTGGGATCTGATCGGCGGCGGCCAAATTCTCCGCCAACTGCTCCAGCTTGGCTTGGACGGCCTGCAATCTGAGTCGTAGCGCTTCCGCCACCTGGTGCGGCCGGAGCACCATCATAAAAGACAAGGCGGCAGGAAACTCAGGGTATTCGTTGCGCGGCGTCGAAAGCATCTTTAGCAACCAGGCCCGGGACGATTCCCGACCCGAGTTAGTGAGCGCATAACTGGTCTTCTCCGGATAGGGAGAGTCTTTGCTGCTGCCCTGTTCAGCGATTAAACCGGACTCCAGCAGCCTGGCGATCATCTTATAGAGGCTTGCCCGTTGCCCCACGTTGACGAACTCGTCCTTACCCCACTTCTTAATCAGCTGCTGAATTTTATAGGGGTGCATTGGCTCAATTTCAAGCAACCCCAGGATCGCCAGTGCTAGCGGGGAGGGCTTGAACGGCACTTTCTTAGGATCCGGCATAGCAAAAATTCTACACTAGTTGCATTTATACTAGTTTCAGTGCAACTATAGATACATCTCGTCCTCGTTTGGAGAAACTCATGAAAGTCATCGTTATTGGCGCCGGCACCGGCGGCTTAGCCCTCGCTCAATCCCTCAATCAGTCAGATATCGAGGTCGCTGTTTATGAACGCGACCGCACCCGCCGGGACGGTCTCTTTGGCTTCCGGGTCGGCATCTCCCCCGACGGCTCACGCGCCTTGGCAGAAGTGCTGCCTACCGAGCTCTTCAATATCTTCAAAGCCACCACGGCGGTTCCGCCGCGCTATTTCACTATGCTCACCGAACAGCGCAAGGAATTGCTCAGCATTGGCGGCTTCGACGAAAGTCAGCCGGGAGATCCTGGTGCTGAACGTTCGGTGAGCCGAATGACATTGCGGCAGGTGCTGCTGACCGGGCTAGAGAAGGTAGTGCATTTCGACAAGAAGTTCACTCATTATCAGGTCAATAACGACCAGAGCGTGACAGCCCATTTTGACGACGGCAGCACGGCTACCGGCGACCTCCTTGTCGGCGCGGACGGTAGCAACTCTGCGGTTCGCAAACAGTACCTACCCGAGGCAAAACTCAAGGAGACCGGGCTATTCGGCGTGACCGCAAAACTGCCACTCACCGAAGAGAGCCGCAAGTTACTCACGCCGAAGGTGCTGCGCGGCGTCACTATGGTGCAGGCTCCGGGCGGAGATAGCTCGATCATTCACGTGATGGAATTCCCCTGGGACGCTGACGGCGCACCGAAATCGGGGGCGGGCAGCAACGACGCCGAACTACTCAAGTCCTGGCCGGGAATGACTTTCGACAACACCCGCGACTACATCATGCTCGGCTTCAGTTCACACCGTAAGAACCTGCCAGAAAACTTCATGGACCTGGACAGCCAAGCGCTACACACCCTGCTCCAAGAACGCACCGCGGCCTGGCATCCGGATCTCCACGAGCTATTTCGTCGATCCGATCCGAGCAGCTGTTTCCCGCTCAATATTCGCACCACCGAACGCCTAGAACCGTGGCCGAGCAGTCAGGTGACGCTCATTGGCGACGCCATCCACACGATGACCCCCGGCTTAGGCGTGGGCGCCAACACCGCGCTGCAGGATGCTCAGATTTTAGCCAGCAATCTACGCTCCGGAATGTCGGCCATCGACTCAGTGAGCAATTACGAAACTCAGCTGCATGGCTACGCCTGGACCCAGGTCGAGGAGTCACTGAAGCGCTTCAACGCTAACGATGCTATCTACAACACCGGCTTCCGCGGTCGATTCGCCAGTTTCGCAATGCGTACCGGGATGCGACTGGTCAATGCGGTGCCGCCATTGAAGAAAAGGATGGCAGCCACGATGAATAAGGAGCGGGATCGCTCAGCGAGCAGCAATGCCGTCGGCTGATAAATTTTGATCAAAGCGTTTTGATTCGCTCTTCATCGGTCATAGACTCAGAGTATCGACCGTCGACGCTCGAACCGGAGGATGATGTGGCACTACTCAACCAGCTCTTGACCAAAATTGCCGGGCTGCCCCGTCCAGAAGGCAAGCCACCGACTCTGATCAAGGACATTCCGGCAACTATGCCCGACGGCGTCGAGCTGCTCACGGATCGTTATGTGCCACACGGGGACACTGCGGCCCGTGGGCCGGTAGTGATGATCCGGACACCCTATGGTCGTAGCGGGATTCTGACCAGATTGCAGGGCTGGATGATGGCCGCCCAGGGGCTGCAAACCGTGATTCAGAGCACCCGCGGCACGTTCGGCTCAGGCGGCGAATTCCGCCCCTTCCACCACGAACGCGAAGACGGCATTGCCACCGCGGAATGGCTCAGGCAACAACCGTGGTGTGACGGCCGCCTAGCCACCGCGGGCGCAAGCTATGTCGGCCACACCCAGTGGGCAGTTGGCCCATATCTTGAACCTCCACTGGAAGCTATGTGCCTAGCGGTGACCGCCGCCAACTTTGTACCGAACTTTTATCCGGGCGGAGCCTTTGCCGCCGACGATATGGTCGCCTGGTCCGCCGCCATTGGCAGACAAGAGGATCGGTTTAGCAGTTGGCCGAACCCAGCACAGGCCAAGCGCACTCAAGCGGCGATGCGCGGCCTACCGCTAGGCAACGCAGACCTGGCAGCGATTGGCCGCCGGGTTCAGTTCCTGCATGACGTCACCGAGCACTCCGATCCGACCGAGAACTACTGGGCAGAGAAGGCCGACCATGGGCAGAATATCGAAGAACTGACTGTACCGACCACCATGGTCAGCGGGTGGTACGACCTCTTCGTGCGTTCACAATTGGAGGATTTCAAAAGACTGCAGGCTGCCGGGCGCAGCACGCGACTCACGGTCGGCCCTTGGAATCACGGCCAGCCTGCGAGCGTCGGCATTATCTTGAATGATCAGGTGAGCTTCCTAAAAGCCATCTTCACCGCTGACCCCGCGCCGCTCCAGCGGCCACCGGTGCGGCTCTACCTGCAAAAGGCAGACCGTTGGCTCGACTTTGAGCAGTGGCCGCCAGCTAGCACAACGCAAACACGTTTTCTCGGTGCCGACCGTTCGCTAAGCGAGCAGCCTACCGCTGCGGGCTCGACCGCTTTCAGCTACTCCCCCGACGATCCGACCCCGAATATCGGTGGACCGCTGCTGGCCAGCCCAGCCAAGCAACTCGATAACGCCGAACGGGAATCTCGCCCCGATGTGCTGGTGTTCAGCAGTGAGCGCTTGGCAACCGACCTCGATGTGATCGGCGAACTACAGGCGACAGTGCATCTTCGCGCCAGCAATCCCCTGGTGGATGTTTTTGTCAGACTTTGCGACGTTGACGAGCAGGGCGTGTCCCTCAATGTTTGCGATGGCATTATTAGGTTAGCGAACGATGCCGAGCCTGAGCAGATCCGCGAGGCCACGATCCAGCTGGACCCCACCGCCTATCGGTTCCGCTCCGGCCACCGGCTGCGCGTGCAGATTTCGGCGGCTGCCTGGCCTCGCTACGATCGCAACTTCGGCACCGGCGAATCGGTGGCCACCGCCCAAGTCGGAGGTCCGAATCGGGTCGAAATCTTCAGCGGAGAGAAGCATCCTAGCAAGATCGAGTTGCCAATCTGGACCGGATAACCGGGAATGACTCAGGCACTTCCCCGGTTGGACTAGGCGTGAAGATTGAAATTTGGTCAGATATTGCTTGCCCCTGGTGCTACATAGGGAAGCGTCGCTTCGAGTCAGCCCTAGCGGAATTTCCCTACCGCGATCAGGTGGAAATCGAGTGGAAAAGTTTCCAGCTCGATCCGAGCATTCCAGAGCACTACGACGGTAGCGAACTGGACTATTTGAGCAAGCGGAAGGGCATGCCCGCCGAAAGTGTGGCTCAAATGTTCGAGCATGTGAAGTCGCAGGCCGCGGGTGAGGGACTCAATTACGACTTCGATACCCTCACAGTGGCAAATAGTCACCTAGGTCACGAACTAATTCACTTTGCCGCACTCAGCGGCAAGCAGGACGCCGCCAAAGAGCGACTGCTGAAGTTGCATTTTGAGGAAGGTGGCGACATCGGCAAGTTAGAAACTCTTATCGAAGTTGCTGCCGAGCTAGAGCTAGATGTCGCCGCCGCCAGAGAAGCCCTGACCGGGCGGGAATTCGAGGACGCCGTCGATCAGGATATCGCTGAAGCTCACACCCTCGGCATCCAGGGAGTGCCATTTTTCGTGATTGATCGGAAATACGGGGTGTCCGGCGCCCAAAGCTCGGCCGTTTTCAGTCAGACCTTGGCGGAAGCCTGGAGAGCCGGGCAGCCCCTCACGATGGCCGGCGACTCGACGGCCGAGGCTTGCGGCCCGGATGGGTGCGCAATTTAGCCAGCCCTACAGACTTTCATCACTGCTTGGCCTAGCCGCAAGAGAACGTTGCGGAGAGCTCAGATTGGGGGACAGAACTCTCCGCAACGAGTCAGAGAAGGCCGATCCTTGCTGCTCGAACGCGACCTTAGGCAACCTAACTTAGGGGAACTTATACCGGGAGTCAATCAAAAGACTGGCAGGTTTCGTCATTTGACTGAATCTAATCGGTGCTAGCTGTCGAGTTCAGTGCAGCGTCAATCATTGACGCAGAGAGCACATGATCGCTTACCATCCGGCTCGCCCCGAGTACCCCCGCCTCCGCGCCAGCGCGCGACTGTACGATTTGCAGCCGAGAGGTCGCTAGCGGCAGCGAACGGCTGTAAACCACCTCACGCACCCCCGCCAGTAGGTGCTCCCCGGCGAGCGAGAGCGAGCCACCGATCACAATAATTTGAGGGTTGAGCATACTCACGCACGTGGCGAGAACTTCCCCCACGTCTCGGCCAGCCTGCCTGATTGCTTGGACCGCCTGCACGTTCCCGGCGCGGACCAAGGCCAGCACATCTTCGCCGGTCAGCGCAGCAAATCCTGCGTCATTGAGTACCCTGGCAATCGCCGGACCGGAGGCGATCGCTTCCAAACAGCCTTCATTGCCGCATCGGCAGAAGACTCCTGCGCCGCGCTGCACGCGCACATGCCCCAGATCCCCCGCGGTACCGTCTGCACCTCGTTGCAATAGTCCGCCGCAAATCACACCAGAGCCGATACCGGTGGCAACCTTGACGAAAAGCAGTTCGTCAGCGTCAGGCCAGAAAGCAGCACGCTCACCAAGCGACATAATGTTCACATCATTATCGACCAAGACCTCGGTGGGGTAACTGCGCTGAATGTATCCGGGCACATCAAAACCATCCCAGCCCGGCATTATCGGCGGATTTGCCGGCTTCCCGGAGGCATGCTCTACCGGCCCGGGCAAACCAATGCCGATACCGGCGAGCTCGCTCGGCTTCCGCCCAGCAGCTGCCAGCAGTTCCTCGGCCTGCCGAAGTGCCAGATCCAGCACCGCCTCGGGGCCTAAGCCGATCTCGGCGCTCACTCTGCGCTGCGCGAGCATGGTGCCACTGAGATCAGTCAACCCGACGAGGAGATGAGTAGCACCGAGATCCACACCGAGAATCACCTGGGAGCCGGGCTGAAATGCCACCTTCGAAGCCGGCCGACCCCCCGAAGAAAGTGCCTCACCAGCGGGTCCGATCAAACCCAGCACGGTCAGCGCGTCGAGCCTCGCTGCCACCGTGGATCTGGCCAAACCCGTCAGCGCCACCAACTCCGCTCGAGTCCGCGGCTGGCCGTCTCGAAAGATCTGAAAGAGTTCACCAGCCCTGGTCAACGTGCCGACCGTCCCGCCCTGATTCAGCGGCTTGGGCTGACTCGGCGGCAGAATGTGCTGTGAGCTCGACATGCCCTTAGTGATAACACGAGACCTACACTAATGTCACAACTATTACCCATATTCAGCTTACTTTTGCTTGACATCTGGCAAAAGCAACATAGCGTTAGATTGAGAAAACCTCCAGCAGCAAGGATTCACGATGCCCCAGGACTTCCAGCTTCCCTCCCAGCAACTCTCGGTTCAGCTTTACACCGTGCGACGCCAACTCGAAGAAGATTTGGCCGGTACCGTGGCTAAGCTTGCCAAGCTAGGTTTTCGTTCGGTTGAGCCGTACAACTTCGTCTCTTTGGCCGAGCCGCTCTCGGACGCACTCACCAGCAACGAATTGACGGCGCCGAGCGGACACGCCCCGCTGCTGAGCGCCGATCAAGATGAGATCTTTCGGGCCGCGCAAACGCTTGGCATCGGTACCGTGATCGACCCGTTCATTGCCGAAGAGCACTGGAAAACGCGGGAAGATATTGCTAAGACGGCAACTGCACTGAATGCCGCTGCACAGCGCGGTGCAGAGTACGGTATCACCGTCGGCTACCACAATCATTGGTGGGAGCCGGGCACCGAATTGGAGGGCACCACCGCCCTCGAACTTTTTGCTGGGCTACTGAATGACGAGGTGGTACTTGAGGTCGATACCTACTGGGCCGCCGTTTCCGGACAGGACCCGGCAGCGCTGCTGCGCCGGCTAGGCGAGCGGGTGAAATTCATCCACCTCAAGGATGGGCCGCTGAGCACCGAGCCTCTTGATCAGTTGCCAGCGGGACAGGGGAAGGTCGACATCCCGGCGGTACTCGAGGCCGTACCGGGGTTACAGCTCGGCGTGGTGGAGTTCGACGACTTCCGCGGCGATATCTTCGACGGCCTGGCACAGAGCTTGAGCTACCTGAAGAAGGACTCATGAGCCCGGTCGGAGTTGGCGTTATTGGCGCCGGGGTGATCAGTAAACAATACCTGGAAAACCTCACCGCCTTCGGCGATCTCAAAGTTCATGTGGTGGCAGATCTCTTCGAAGCTGCAGCAGCCGAACGCGCGGTGGAGTTTGGCGTTGAAAATCACGGCGGCGTTGAGGCCGCGCTCGACCATCCCGATGTCGAGATCATCGTCAATCTGACCACCCCGGCCGCTCATGTCGAGGTCGCCACCGCTGCCGTTGCTGCCGGCAAGCATGTCTGGAGCGAAAAACCCTTCTCGCTGGACCGCGAAAGCGGCCAGGAATTGCTAGCCACCGCAACGGCTGCCGGGCTGCGTCTGGGCTGCGCTCCGGATACCTTTCTCGGAGCTGGCTTACAGACCGCCCGAAGGATGATTGAACGCGGCGATATCGGCCAGCCGCTCACCGCTCTCACCCTGTTTCAGTCCCCGGGACCGGAATCTTGGCACCCCAACCCAGCCTTTCTCTTCCAGCAAGGCGCTGGGCCGCTCTTCGATATGGGCCCTTACTACTTGACCGCTCTCATCCAGACCTTCGGTTCGATCTCCCGGGTGGCCGCCTTGAGTAGCAAGGCACAGCAAAGCCGCGTTATTGGCTCTGGGCCGAAAGCGGGCGAACGCTTCGACGTCGAGGTACCCAGTCACTTCGGCGCACTCTACGAGTTCGCTGAGGGCGGCTCCGGGCAGAGCATTTTCAGCTTCGATTCGGCCAAACCTCGAATGGGTTTCCTGGAAATCACCGGCACCGAGGCAACTATAGCGTTACCTGACCCCAATAATTTCGACGGCGAGATCAAGATCTGCGCCCTCGGCTCCGATGAGTGGAGCACACTCCCTAGCCGCGGGGCGGTGGCCGGTCGCGGACTGGGGGTGCTCGACATGGCTCGCTCAATCCGGGCTTCGGTGCCACATCGAGCCAGTGGCGCCCAGGCCTACCATGTGGTCGATGCCATGGTTTCGATCGCGGAGTCCGCAGCACGAAAAGAATTCGTTGAGCTAACGTCCACGGCTCCGAGCAGCCCAGCACTCGCCGAAGACTGGGATCCTTATGCGCTGACCCTGGAGAGCTAGACGATGACTGATCCCTTGGGAGTGGCGATCATTGGTTACGCCTTTATGGGCAAGGCGCACTCAGCGGCTTGGCGGAACGTGGCGGCAAGCTTCGATGTTCCGGCGTATCAGCAAAGAGTGTTAGTCGGTCGAACCGCGACGGCTGCCCGGCAGGCGGCGGAGCGCTACGGCTGGCAACAGAGCAGCACCGACTGGCGAGAGCTACTTGAGCGGGATGACATTCATATCGTCGATATCTGCACCCCCGGCTGGAACCACGCCGAAATAGCGATTGCTGCCTTGGCTGCCGGCAAACACGTCTTGGTGGAAAAGCCACTCGCGAACTCAGTGGCGGAGGCCACCGAGATGGTGCGGGCCGCCGAAGAAGCGGCGCAGCGGGGAGTCCGTTCCATGCTGGGCTTCAACTATCGCAGAATACCGGCGCTGGTGTTGGCCCGGGGGCTAGTCGCACAGGGCAGACTCGGCACCATTCGACAGGTCCGGGCAGCCTATCTGCAAGATTGGCTGAGCGACCCGGCCGCGGCGATGTCCTGGCGGCTGCGCAAGGAAACCGCCGGATCCGGGGCGCTGGGCGATATTGCCAGTCATGCCGTCGATCTGTTGCAATTCGTACTGTCCGAGCAGGCCGTCAGCGCCACCGGCCGTTTACACACTTTCGTGACAGAACGGCCTGGCCCGAACGGTCGGGAGCCGGTCACCGTGGATGACGCGGTCTGGGCGAACCTGGAGCTGGCCTCTGGGGCGATCGCTAGTGTTGAAGCAAGCAGGGTGGCCACCGGTCAGAAAAATTCGCTGCAGCTTGAGGTCTATGGCAGCGCCGGGGCGCTCCGTTTCGACTTGGAACGGTTGAATGAGCTGGAGTTCCTGGATGCCAGTCAAGCATTGCCTGAGCAAGGATTCCGCAAGATTCTATGCACCGAATCGAGCCATCCTTACTTGCAGGCCTGGTGGCCCCCGGGGCACATTATTGGCTGGGAGCATACCTTCAGCCACCAGATCAGAGACTTCTTGCTGAACATCGCTGAAGGCACCGACCCCAGCCCCTCATTTGCCGATGGCCTGCAAGTGCAACGGGTACTCGAAGCTATTAGCGATTCGAGTTCTTCCGGTGGCCAACGTAGGCAACTCTGAACGCCAGACCAGGATTTTGCTGACAAAATCGGCTAAAGTGTCTACATGCCTCGTATTTTGGCCTCCACTAACGCCGAACAACGCGAACAAACGCAGCGCAAAGTTCTCGATGCCTTCGGCGAGCTTCTGTTCAGTCACGGCCTGCCGGGCCTCACCATGACCGATGTGGCCCGTCGAGCTGGGGTGGGCAGAACCGCTATCTATAACTATTTTGCCGATCTAGAACAGCTCTTGGTGGCCTATGCACTCGACGAGACCGGACGTTTCCTGTCCGATCTGAAAACCGATTTGGCACGCCTCGACAATCCTGTCGATCAACTTGCCTGCTACGTCCGAGCCCAAATCGAAGACCTCTCGAAACGCCACCTGCCGCCTGGCCCAGCGATGCGTTCGGTGCTCTCGGCCGACTCCTTTGCCAAGCTTTCAGTGCACGTAGGCGAACTAAGCAGTCTCTTGCAGAACATCCTGCAGCGCGCTGTAGATCAGGGTTTTCTGCCACCGGCCCCCATCCCGGACCTGGCACATTTGATTCATGGTTCACTCACCGCCAGCGCTTCACGCAACACCACCGATATCGAAGACCGAATCGAAGCCACGGTGCGATTTATTCAAGCCGGCGCTGGCGCGCACTTCGATGAATTTGGCAAACCGATCAAACTTTTTAGCGGTGCAGCCTAGTAGCAACTGGCTACTCGATCACCAGATCACCGGCAAACGGCGCAATTCCGTCAGCACTATATTCGTAGTGCAGTGTCGCTGAATCGAGCAGACCGATAGCGCTGACAATTCCGCTGAACTCGAGATCTTTGCGATCCGGCGCGCTGGATGTGCAAGTCACCACCAGACCGCTCGCACTGCAGCTCCAGCCCGCTGGCAGATGCCTCCAGCCACCGAAGGACATCTGTTCGGCACCGCTCAGCGTGAATTTGACCGTCGCCGGGCCTAGTGAGTCGGTTCCCGAGGCACTGAAGTTCACCGTTACCAATTGACGGAGCGGCAAGCCGAAGCCTCGGGCGGTGCCACTGATAACAGTGGTCGGCGTCGGAGTAGCAGTTTGAGTCGGGCTCGGCGACGGACTTGCCGTCGTCGGACTGGGAGATGCTGTCGGACTGGGCGTCGGACTCGGCGACGGACTTGCCGTCGTCGGAGTAGCAGTTTGAGTCGGGCTCGGGGAGCTACTCGGGCTAGCCGAAGGAGCTACCGTCGGCAAGCTACTGGGCGGCACAACAGGTGAACTCGGCTCGATATTCGGGGTGACGCCCGAAGGATCAATGACGTTGACCGTTGGGGGCAGATCGGAGGGCGCAGGGCTGCTCTTAGGCTGGGCGGAAACCACCGGAGCCGGGCTGGGTATAGCGGGTTTTGGCTTGGCGGCAGCGGGAGCCCCGCCGGAGTCAGCATTCGGCGCCGCTGCGGGAGCCACCTCGGCTACCGGTGGCTGCGCGGCACCACCCCAAGCACCAAAACCACCGGTCGCAATCGCGGCAGTAGCCACACCGGCCGAGGCGACAATGACTGCGCCAGCGACAATGGCGACATTACCGGCATCCCGGATCCGCTCAACCGCGTTGCCGGCAAACGCCTTAGCCGGCAATAACGCAAGCGCGAGTTTTCCAGCCCCAGCTGCTGGGAAAAGAGTTAGCCATTCCACCATGCCGAAACCCACCACAGCTGGCAAAACCCAGGCGCGCATGGCGGCGCCGACATCGCTGAGATCAAGCAGCGCTGCGGTGCACCTGCTGCAGTTATCCAGGTGCTGTTTGACTTCCTCGCGACTTGAGCGGCGCAAAGTGTTCATCGCATAAGCGCCCAGCCGCGAAGCGTAAGGCGTACAAGCGTCTTCTTCGCTCGTTTGACGAACATGGCCTTGCAGATATTCCTTGCGCAAACCGTCGCGCGCCCTAATCGCCAAAGCAGAGACCGCATTGGCGGACAAACCGAGCAACGGGGCTGCTGCCGCTGGTTTCATCCCCTCGATATCGAGGTACCACAAAACGGCCTGCCAGCGTTCGGGCAGACTCTTAAAAGCCTTTGAGACCGCGGCGTTCTCAAATTCTGCCAACACGGTGTCGCCTTGCTGAACCGGAGTATCCAGCACCTGATCATCGTCGGTGCTTGAGACTTTTCCGGCAGCGACATTCCGGCGACGAGCGATCCGGGTGACCGCGGTAAGCAGGTAAGCCCGGAAAAATGTGTCCGGGCCTTTGCCCTCGCGAAGGGACTGGAAGACCGAGGAGAAAGCCTCGGAAACGGCATCCTCGGCATCGGAAGAGTTATCGGAGTTCTTGCGTGCGACAGCTAACGCCACCGCTTGGTGCCGCTTGAATAATATTTCGAACGCACCGGCGTCTCCGGCACGAACTTTGAGTATTAGCTCGCCGTCCCCCACCACTTCGGCTTCTTCTACTTGGCCGAAAGGTCCTCTTTCCTTGTCCATATCCCCAGTCCCGACTTCTCGCCTAAAAAGCGAGTACCTTCTAGTTTGACCGCCGAACCCCCAGACAAGCAAATTGACAGCGCACTACCAGATATCTCCCGCCCGAACACCCGGTCGGGCCTCGACGGATCGGCTGGGTTACTCGGTTACTCGGCATTGGCATAAACAATTCGGAGCGCAGCCCCCGAATGATTGAAAATTTTTGAGAAAACTTGTGGAACGACGTCACGATTCGTTCCACAGCCACACTTAATGAGTATGGACCTCATCAACCGTAGCGAAATAGCGCCCGCTGGGCTGTTCTCGCGACGGCTGCTGAAGCGCTGGCGTTCGCTCAGCCGCCGCTCGCACTGGCGGGTACCACAGGATTGGTGGACCCCCGAGGTTGATTCATTGCTTAGCGGCCGCCGTAACCACGAGATGCTCAGTGAATCAGCAAGACAGCTTGGCGCCGCGCGCTGTCGCCAGGGAGTTGGCGTCACCGAGGCGCTGACAGATTTCCGCTGTTATTTCAAAGCAGCGCTCAGACACACTGACCTAAACGCTATTCAGGCCTTTGTTGAGGGCTGGGTCAGCGAAGCTGAAGAAGTGGAACCAATCTCCTGCACCGACCCGTCAACCGGGCTAAGTACCAAGGCGCACTTCTCAAAGACCTTGCAGGAATTCACCGACCGGCTCGACTCGGCGGAGGCCTTGCTCGCCACGGTCACCCTGATCCCTCGACAGGAGATGACCGCCCCGCTGAGTTGGACGCAGGT
This sequence comes from Psychromicrobium lacuslunae, assembly GCF_000950575.1. Lineage (NCBI taxonomy): Bacteria > Bacillati > Actinomycetota > Actinomycetes > Micrococcales > Micrococcaceae > Psychromicrobium > Psychromicrobium lacuslunae. Next base: position 3,329,213 of record NZ_CP011005.1, on the reverse strand, counting down.
AGCTGCGCTGGGCGCAATTTTTCTGGCCGCGTTCCGCGATACCGAGTCGACTCTTATGTATGAAGGACACACGGTTTATGTACTAGCGGTACGGACCCCGGAGCTTTTTTCGGCACTATTGGACTGTCAGGCACAAATCACTTTGTCTCGGGAGCTGGGAGACTTCCGTTCGACGGTCGCCTGCGAAGCCTTGCCTCAGCAAAGCAGCGGCTTCCATCAAGTGTTGAAGAGTCTGCATCGTTGATCTTGAGCGCTTGAAACGCGGACTGAGAAAAGTGATTTTTCCACGTCATGAATTCTCTTGCCGCGACACTCATTAAATGAATATGATTCAGCAAGCGTGCCTGAACGGGCCGCCCTGCTAGGGACAGGACGGCTAACTGGGCACACATATTGGGGAAAATTGGGGAAATACACGATGAGCAGCACCTTGTCTGATTGTGCGGTCGCGTCATGACGCAGCTCGATGAGCGAAGGAACACTTCGCACGCTCCTGCGCGTACCTTGCGCCACGAACGAAACAGTTCATCGCTTGGCCAACGCATTCCGGCGACCGCACTCGCCGCGAAACGGCAACGCCATTCGGCGAGGTTTATCGAGCTGCTCGTGGTGCTGGACCTTGGCATCATCCTCGCGGTGATGCTGGGATCATTAGTATGGCCTTTTGCCGATGCCCAGCAGTTCTGGTTGACCGCAGCGGCCGTGTTGGCCTGGCTTATCGCGCTCACCGCGATTAAAGGATTTTCCAAAGAGAGAGTCGGGCTACCCCGTCCACTACTTTCAGTCTGGGCCTGCAGCCTGGTCTTAGCCGGCGCCAATCTGATCAATCTGTTCGAAAACCGCGATATCGTGCTGCACCGCGCGATGATCACGGTGCTAGTGATCACCGGCTTGGATATCCTCGGCCGGCTGATACTGAAACAGTTCCGCAGCAACCATGTGATCTCGGTGGTGGATGAGAAGCAGCACGCCAGCTCCGGCTCGGATTCGCGTCGTGAAGTTCACCCCTTCGTGCTGACCGAGGAACTAAGAAGCAATCCGGACGAATTGCTCCGCAAACTGAGCAATTACATCCGCTTCACCAAAGCTACCGCGGTTGAACTGCCGGTTGGCCTGAACATCAGCCAAGAACTGATCAATATGCTCAGCTGGGAACTGCGCAAGAAACACGTCGCTATCCGGATGGTGCTGGGCGGCCAAACAATTAGTGCTAGCCGAATGCGGGCCCGCAGCGAAGGCTCAAAGACCATCATCGAGATCGACGCCCCCTATCAGCACCTGGGCACTCGGGTCGGCAAACGAGTTATGGACATCGTGGGCTCCGGCCTGCTGATCATTGCTTTCTCGCCGCTTTTCTTGGTGCTCGCGATCATCGTCAAACTCAGCAGTCCGGGGCCGGTAATGTACCGGCAAGAGCGGATTGGCATTGACGAGCGTCCCTTCAATATCTTGAAGTTCCGTTCCATGGTGGTCGGAGCTGACGCTCAGCTGCAGGCGCTTTTGAAAGCTCAGGGCAGCTCCGATAAACCGCTGTTCAAGGTCGATTCAGATCCTCGAATCACTCGTATCGGCGGCGTAATGCGTCGACTCTCCCTCGATGAGCTACCCCAGCTCTTCAATGTCTTTGGTGGCTCGATGTCATTGGTCGGCCCCCGGCCGCAGCGACCGGCCGAGGTGGCGCTCTACGACCAGGCAGCGAAACAGCGCCTTGGCGTGCTGCCAGGAATGACCGGAATGTGGCAGATCAGCGGCCGTTCCCGGTTGAGCTGGGAGCAAGCCATCGCACTGGATCGTTACTACGCGCAGAACTGGAGCCTCAGTCAGGATCTGAAGATTCTAGCCCGGACCGTTTCCGCGGTGGTCAGGGGCGATGGTGCGGTCTAGGCTCGATCCGACAAAGCGTGTTTTGCATATTACCGAGGCGATGGGTGGTGGGGTTGCCTCAGCACTTTTTGATTATCTACGCAGTACCCCCGAGCTCGAACATCACCTGCTGTATGTGAGTCGCGCGGAAACCTCGGCCTTGGGTGCGCAGTGGAAAGAATTGTTTACCAGCGTTCAGGAGTTGCCCCAGGGGCAACTCAACCGAATTCGGAAAGTGCGCTCCAGGATCAAGGAGCTCAAGCCTGGGGTAGTTCATTCGCATTCGTCCTTCGCCGGGTTCTACGCCCGGCTGGCGGCCGCGAAATCGGCCAGCTTACGTCAAGTACACACCCCGCATTGCTATGCCTTCGAACGCTTAGATCTTAAGAGGCCACTGCGGCTCGCATTGCGGCTGATTGAGTGGACGCTGAGCTTCAATACCACTGTGCTAGCTGGTTGCTCACCGCGGGAAACGGCGCTCGGAGCACGCCGCTTCCTTTCGCCGCAGCGTAGCTATCTGCCGAATCTGGCACCAGAGTTGCCGATCCGTCAGCAAACAGCGGATTCGGTTTCGGTGCGCACCGAGGTGCTGCGGGTCACCGGAGCCGGACGGCTGGGGGCGCAGAAAGATCCAGAGTTATTCATCTCCGCAATCCAGCAGCTCAGGCAAGCCGGCAATCGGGTAGTTGCCAGTTGGGTCGGTGGTGGTGACCCCGTTTTGGTTGACCGGTTGAATAGGGCTGGCGTCCAGGTCACCGGATGGCTGCCCCGGCCGGAGGCGCTCGAGCGTCTTGCCGATAACGATGTCTACTTGCACACAGCAGCCTGGGAAGGCTTCCCGCTAGCCGTGCTTGAAGCGAGTGCCCTGCACCTCGCCACCGTGGTGCGCGATATTGCCGCTTTCCAAGGACTCGGGCTGCCGGCGAAAATTACCGAAAGCAGCGAGCTGCCCGGCCTTTGGGAGCAACTCCGGGACCCGATATTTCGAGCCGAGCTGGTAGCGCAAACCCGCTATGCGCTACGTTCGAACACCCGGTCAGCGCAGCGGCAGGCCCTTCTCGAAGCCTATGCGATCGAGGCCGAATCAGGGCTTACCGGCAGCGCAGAACCTACCTCAACCGAGGCGAGGAGCGTTGCGCACTCGGGCGGATCTCGATGAGTCGCCAGCCAATGCGGTATCGCCTTAGCTGGCTATCAGTGCTCGCCGTAACGTTTCTTGCGCTGGCCGTTTCTGGTTGCACGGCCGTCAATGCGAATTCACTCGATCAGCAACTCAAGGATGCGCCCTTTCTGAACGCAGCCGACTTCAACAGCGCCCACAACGGGATTACCGTGCTGAGCGCCGCTAAGATCGGCGCTCACAGTTTCGATCTGCATGTGAGTACCGCCGCAGTTGCGGACGGTGCAACCTCAGAGGGCAATGGCATCCGAATCACCCTCCCCCTCGGATATCAGCCGACTCGGCATTACCCGGTGCTCTATTTACTGGCCGGAACCAGCCCGGACAGCTCCTATCAGGACTGGTTTAATAAAGCTGATATTGAGTCAATACTTGGTGATCGAGAGCAGATCGTGGTGATGCCTGACGATGGCATTGCAGGTTGGTACACGGACTGGAGCGCCCCTTCGGAGCTCGCTCAAAACTGGCAGCACTATCACCTGGATCAGCTCGTTCCATGGGTCGACAGTCACCTCAGCACGCTCGCCGAACGCTCCGGACGGACCGTGGCCGGGGCATCAGCCGGAGGCTATGGAGCTATTCGCTACGCCGAGGAACGCCCTGAGTTGTTCTCCTTCGCCATCAGCATCTCCGGCGCCCTTGATCTGGGCTTACCCGCTCTTCGTCAACTCATTCAGGACGAATCAAAGCATCTCACCGGTAATCCGAATATGATCTTCGGCGATGGCTCTTCAACCTCGGAGGCGCAGTGGCAGGCGCACGATCCGCTCACTAAACTGGGTGCGCTCAAAGCCACCAAGATCGCCCTCTATGCCGGGCAGGGCAGTCCCGGGACTGACTACAACGATGCGCAGCAACTTGAGTGGCAGCTGAAGCAAAGCGGCAAAGCCTTCAGCGAGCGAGCCAGCCAGTTGGGTGTTCAGCTGGTAAATGAACTGGGCAAGGCGCTTCCAGGCTGCGACGGCGGGCATAATTGGGCTTGTTGGAGCGCCGCGTTGCGCGAGCTGTTACCCGAGCTCGATCACCAAACTCTTTAAGACGAAAACTAGTAAGCAAGCTAAGGAAGCACAATGGAATCCGTTCTCGGAGAAAAGATTCGCGAGATTCTCGCCAACCACGGCAAGCTGGCGGTGGATATTGCGGAGATCACCGACACCAGCGATCTCTACGCCGCTGGCATGACCTCGCACGCCAGCGTCAATGTGATGCTGGCCCTGGAAGATACGTTCGACCTGGAGTTCCCCGAGAAAATGCTCACCAAAGCAACTTTCTCCTCGGTGCAGAGCATTGCCGAAGCTTTAACGGAGATCGGCCTTGACTGAGCTCTCCGGGAACGCTTCCGTTGCTGGGGAAGGTAGCGATTTCCGGAGAGCTCTTACCAGCATGGTCGCCGTTGCAGCAGAGAATGCCGCCGACGTCGACCACAACTCACGTTTTCCGCAGGAAGCTATTGAGGCGGCCCGCAACGGTTCGCTGCTCGGCGCCGCGGTGCCGAGCGAATTCGGCGGACTCGGCCTGAACATTGCCGAGCTTTGTCACATCGTTGAGCAATTAGGCCGGGTATGTTCTTCTACCGGCATGGTGATGGCAATGCACTATATCCAAGTACTCTGCCTGAGCCGGCACGGTCGCTCTGAGTACTTACAGCAGGTGCTGCGGCGCTGCGCCAAGGAACAACTGCTGCTGGCCTCGGCCACCACCGAGGTCAATATTGGCGGCGACAGCAGAAGCTCCTCATGCGCGGTACGGGCACTGCCGGAGGGCCAGATTGAACTGAAGAAGACCTGCCCGGTGATCTCCTACGGCCGGTTTGCGGACGCCATTCTGGTCACCGCTCGACGCAACGAGGATGCGGTAGCCAGCGATCAGGTTCTGGTTTACCTCCCGGCCGACGATTACCAGTTGAACAAGACCTTCGACTGGGACGCCCTTGGAATGCGAGGCACCTGCTCGGAAGGCTTCGAATTTGCCGGCATCACCGAGCAAGCCGGTGTGCTTGACGACTTATTCGAGAAGATTTCCGCCGAGACCATGCTGCCGGCCGCACATACTCTCTGGGCGTCAGTGTGGTACGGGATGGCCGCGAAAGCGGGCGAGAATGCCCGCACCGTGGTGCAGCGCGCAGCGCGAAAGAACCCAGAAAACCCGCCGCCTTCGGCGCTACGACTAGCCGAGCTAGAGGTCAGCCTGCAGTCGATGGCCGAGCTGGTGCGCTCCGCTATTGCGCGCTATCAGGCGGGTTGGCAGTCCCCTGAGGTGCTGGAATCGCTGCAATTCGCTATTTCAATGAATACTCTCAAGGTGGCTTCCGCGGATCTGGTCCGCAAGATCGTCGGCGATGCCATGCTGATAGTAGGTATCGCTGGCTTCGCCAACCGTTCACCGCTGAGTTTGGCCCGGCTTTACCGAGACAGCATCGCCCCCTCAGTGATGGTCAATAATGACCGGATCTACAATCACACCTCGACCCTCTTGTTAGTCTCCCGAGGAGAACGATGACGCTCAGTATTGAAGAACAACGGATTTCTTTCGGCCGCGAGCTAATCGAAGCTGGCTGGCTGATCCCCACCCTGGCTGACGGGGTCAACGGCCTCGGCGATCCGGCCGAAGCAGTCGTGGAAGGTCTGCAAGCTCAAGCCTCGCGGATCGCGAAGCAGCAGAACTATCCGGCGCTGAACACTTTGCGGTTTCCGCCGGTGAATAGTGAGCAGTTGTTGCGCCGCACCGATTACGTAGCCTCCTTCCCGCAGCTAATGGGCCTGGTCAGTACCTTTGCCGGGGAGCGTAAAGAGCATGCTGCACTGCTAGCCGCCGCGGAGGCCGGGGAAAGCTGGCAGCAGCAACTTGAACCCAGCGCCTTCGCGCTGATCCCGGCCGTCTGCCACCCGCTCTATGCGCATTTGGAAGGTCGCACCGTTGACGGCGAGTGTTACCAACTCACCGGCGACTGTTTTCGAAATGAACCCTCCGAAGACCCGTTCCGAATGGTCGCATTCCGGATGCGCGAGTACGTAGTGCTCGGCAGCGAAGCACAGGCCCGGCAGCATCGTGATCGCTGGATCGAACTCGGTGAAGAGATGCTCTCAGCCCTTGGCTTGGAGATCGTGGTGGAAAGCGCCAACGACCCGTTCTTCGGTCGCGCCGGTCGGTTGCTAGCCTCAGGCCAGCGCGAAGCGAAACTCAAGTACGAGTTACTCACCGAAGTATTCCCGGGCCACCCCACCGCGATTGCCTCCGGGAACTGGCATCAAGATCACTTCGGGGCGAATTTTTCCATCACCGCCGCCGACGGCTCGGTAGCGCATAGTGGCTGTTTTGGTTTCGGTTTGGAACGAATCATGCTCGCCCTAGTCGCCCGGCATGGTCTGGAGCTCAAGGACTGGCCCGTCCCGGTCCGCGCCCTTCTCGGCCTCTAAGCCAACTGTCCCTTACGACGCAGAATTGACCCCATCGTGAACACCCCGCGCCAACCACAAAATCCTATTGCCCAGCTTTCCGAGCTACGCCCGGAAAGCTTTCAGCCGCACCCGGTTCACGGCGCTGAGTCAGATTGGTCAAACACCAACTGTTATCTGGACGTTTGGGTTGAGGTGCTCAATTCACTAGGCCTCGATCCCATCCCAGCCTTAGCCTCAGCCTTCAGCGCCGAATTCGTCGGCGATCAGTGGGAATTCCTGAAAGTGCGCTCCGAGGATCTGGAGTTGCTCTACGGGATCCGTTTTGGCGAATACGACACCTGGAAACCGCTGCGAGAGCATCTAGTCACTCAACTACAAGCCGGGAACCTGGCAATTGTTGAGGTCGACGCCTACTACCTACCGGACACCGCGGGAGTCTCCTACCATCAGCAACACAGTAAGACCTCGATCACGCCGATCAAGCTAGATCTCAGGGCAGCTGAGCTGATTTATTTCCATAATGGCGGCTTGTACCAACTGGCGAATGAGGACTTTGAGCACACCATCGGCGCTGCCGCCGAGACCGGCTTCGTACCACGCCCCTACCTGGATCTGATCCGACTCGACGGCCTGCGCCAACTTCAGGCTGCGGATTTCCAGCGGGCGGCGCGAACCGTGCTCAGGGCTCATTTAGCCCGGCGCGAACGCTCAACCCAGTCCGATCCGATGGGCTTGCTGGTCGAGTATGTGCAAAGCCAACAAGAGACCGTTGCCGAACTGGGCCTTGAACATTTTCACCAGTTCAGCTTCGCCACCACCCGCCAGGCTGGCCTGACCGCAATGTTCGCTGCCGAACTCGCCCGCTGGTTCGCGCGGACCGAAAAGTCCGCCGCCGGACAACAATTATTGGCGGAAGCGGCTAACGCTTTCAGCGAGTGCAGCGGATCGGCGAAAAAGCTGCAATTCCAACTAGCCAGGGTCGCCGCCGGACGGCACCCCGATTTACAGGCGAGTGGCTCAACCATGCAACGAAGCTGGCAGCACGGTATGCGGCTCGTCCAGCAATGGGATGCGCTCGATGCCTGAACCGTCAGATGACCTCCTCTCAGCGGCGCACTGGACCCTGATTCGCACCCCGATTGATCTGGTCAGCAGTCCCCAAGAGCTGGCTGCCGCCGATAGCAGCCTGCTCACCAGGCTGCCTTGCCGGGTGCCCGGCACAGCCGCTGCGGCCTGGCGAGATGCCTTCGGTCTAGCAGCAGCGCTAGATTTGGATACCGATGCCTGGGATTGGTGGTTCCTCGGGCGTTTTTCAGGGCCAAACGAAAGCCTGCCGCTAAGCTTCGAGTCTGCGGGCATCGCTAGTTACGCCACGGTGTGGCTTGACGATCAGGCAGTTGCCAGCAGCAGCGGCGCTTTCGACGAGCTATCGGCCAGCCTGGAACTGTCACCCGGCCAGCATGAGATCGCCATCCACTGCCGCTCACTTTCCTCGGTGCCGGTCCCGAGCAAACCGCGGGGCCGTTGGCGGAGCGCTCTGGTATCAAACAACACCTTGCGATGGCACCGGACTCAGCTACTCGGTCACATTCGCTGGCACGGCACTGCTAAAACCGTTGGCCCTTGGGCGCCACTGCGTCTGCGGCCCAGCCCGACGTTCCAGGTGCGCAAGGTGCTTAGCACTTTGCTGGGCGACAGCAACCAAGCCGAGCAAGCCGACGGCGAGGTCAGCGTCGGGCTCGTGACCCGGCAAGCCACTAGCCTGACCGCTTCAGTCCGGGACTCCGCCGGGCAGGAAGTTGCAAGCCAGCTGTTCGATGCGCCGGCCAGCGCAGGCCTGGTGTTTAAACTCTCGGTGCCAAATCCACAGCGCTGGTTCCCGCACACCCACGGGACGCCCGAAATCTATAGACTCTCGATTTCCGATGGCGAAACCACCGAAAACTTTGACCTCGGCTTCCGGAGCGTACAGCTCAATGGGGCCGACGGTGCTTTCGAGTTGAGCGTCAACGGCAGGGCGGTGTTCTGCCGCGGCGCAGTCTGGCAACCTCTCGACCCCTTGAGTCTGAACGGCAGCGCTAGCGATTACCGAGCGGCAATCGCGTCAATGGCGAGTGCCGGGATCAATATGCTCCGAATTAGCGGCACCGGGAGCTACGAGCAACCAGCTTTTTATCAAGAATGTGACCGACAAGGAGTGATGGTCTGGCACGATTTGATGCTGGCCACCTTCGACCCGCCCGAGGACGCTGCCTGGCTGCAACATTTCGAGGCCGAGAGTCGGCGCTGGTTGCAGCGCCTCGCCGGGCATCCGGCACTGACGGTGCTAAGCGGTGGCAACGAAACTGAGCAACAGCCCACGCTCTGGGGGTTACCCGCCGAGGCGCGTGGCATGACGGTGATCGACCGGCTAATTCCCGAGCTAGTCGCGGAGGAACTGCCCGCCGCGGTGCATCTCTCGTCAAGCCCGAGCGGCGGCTCTAGTCCGGTCGAGATCAGGCAAGGAGTGAGTCACTATTTTGGTGTCGGCGCCTACAAATTGCCGCTCTCGGACGCACGTACTTCGAATGTCCGTTTTGCTGCCGAGTGTCTGGCTTTCGCTAACCCGCCCGAACCGTCTGCGGTGGAACACTGGTTCCCGGGGCTCACCGAGGCCGCCGAGTTACCGCGAGAATGGCAGCGCGGGATTGCCAGCGACCCCGGGGCGAAGTGGACCTTTGAAGACACCACGGCGCACTACGCCGAGCAATTCTTCGGCGCCGAGCCGATGGCATCCCCCGCCCGTCGAATGGACCTGCACCGCGCAGCCAGTCATCAGGCGATCTATCGCAGCCTGATCGAATGGCGTCGGCCAGCTTCGTCTTGCCGGGGCGCCATTGTGCTCTCGGCGCGGGACTTTACCCCCGGCGCAGGGTGGGGCATCACGGACAGCTCGGGCAGGCCGAAGGCAGCCTGGTATGCGGTCAAAGCCGCCAGCAGCAGCACCACGCTCACCATTGTCCCCGAACAACTCAATGGCCTTGATCTGCATCTATTCCACGATGGACCAACGACCCTTGAGGGCACTGTGGTACTCACCGTGAGTTCGGTCTCTGGAGTGGAGGTCGGACGAAGCGAATTCCCCTTCAGCTTGCCAGCCGCCAGCGCTCAACACTGGGCGGTCGACCCCCTGCTGGGCGGCTTCAGGGACTTGGATTATGTCTGGAAATTCGGCGAACGTGAATACGACTGTCTCACCGCAGTGCTGCTGGACACCAAGGGCCGAGAGCTGAGTCGTACCGTCCAGCTGCTGGGCGGAATCCAGCGCAGCCGCGAAGATGTGGGCCTGGAAGCGAAAGTAATCGATCAAGAGTGGCTTGAGGTGCGAACCAAAAAGCTGGCAACCTTTGTGGCGCTTGATTTAGCGGACCACCATCCCGAAGACAACTATTTCCATCTCGCCGCGGGTGATACCCGACGAATCCGTTGCCTAGCCATCAACCCTGAGAAATCAGCGCAGATCAACGGCACGGTGCGAGCACTCAATGATTTGGCAGCAAGCTGGCCGATACGATCAGCTGACAGCACCTCGAAAGGAAACTCTCGATGACAGAACTCGGCAACGCAACCTGGATCCCGAGCGGCGAGCGGTTCCTTTATAGCTGGGTGCATCAGCCCAGCAACGGCATGGTTAAGGGTGCTGTGCTGATCGCCCCGCCACTAGCGCGCGAGCAGGTGATTAGTTACCGGACGCTTCGAGTGCTCGCGATTCGACTCGCTGAACAGGGTTGGCTGGCTATTCGTTTCGGCTGGACCGGCACCGGGGAATCCGCCGAGATGCCAGCGGCGGCAGATATCACCGAGGTTTGGCAGCAAGACCTAGCTGCGGTCGCTGATTTCGCCGCTGGCCTGGTCGGTACCGATAACTTGCATGCCATCGGCCTACGCGCCGGTGCGGCTCTGCTGGCGGCCAGCAAGATCGACTTCAAGAGCCGGCTGTTGTGGGAGCCGATCGGTGGTAAAACCTTCTTGCGCCAGCACTCGATGCTGCGTCACGTCTCGCTTGAGGAAGCTCCGATTCCCGCTTCTCTGGGCACCGAGCTCGGCGGCACCATCTACCTGCCAGAGCAAGCGCTCGCGCTCTCCGCGGTGCCGAATCCGCGCAAGCTGGCAGCCTCAGAATTGCCCGCTGGCAGCCAGCTGGTGATCGAGGCCGACCAGGACGTGGCGAAGAGCATTTACGCTGTCGCCTCGGTGTTCGCCACCGTGCCACCCACCTCCATCCAGAACCTGATCGACCTACTTCCCGAAACCACCGCTTCGATGGCGCTACCAAACTGGGTTGCCCTGCAAACGGTACAGCTTTCGGTGCCGGGTTTTGCCGGTCAGATCATCGAGGAGATTCTTGAGATCGGTCCGCAGAAACTGCCGGCGGTGCTTTCTCGACCCGCAGACGACGCAGAAACCGCTGCTGGCTCAGCTATTTTGGTCGCTGCCTCGGCGGAACCAAAGGACGGTGTCACCTCGCTCTGGGTACTGGCGGCGCGTCGTCTCGCCGCGCAGGGCTTAGCCACGATCAGGGCGGAACGCCGGGGCTCGGGTGATCTGGGGAACCCGGAAGCTCTGCGTGACCCCAACCCTTATACTCACCAAGCCGTAGAAGACATCGAAAACGTCGCGCACTATCTCGCCGCCAGGTTCGAAGGGCCGGTCACCGGCATCGGGCTGTGCGCTGGCGCCTGGCTGGTGGGGATGGCAAGCCAGAAATCACCGCTGGATAAAGTGGTAATGCTCAATAATGTCGCCTGGCGTGATCGGGTCGACTACTACGAGCGGATCTACTCCGAGAACAACGTCGAAGAGATGCTGGCCGACGAGCGCAGATCGGCCGCCGGGCAAGAAACAAAGACCCTAAAATCACGAATCAAATCTATGCTGCGCAGGTTCGGGCCTTACCGGCTGTGGCTCTGGCTGGGCAAGAAGACCTTGACCAATGCACCAGAAGTGTTGATGGACGCTTCGTCTCGAAATGCCGAGTTGCTGATGTATTTCGGTGACGCCGACTACGGGATTTTCTCGATGGAACGTGGTCAGCAGGGGTTGAAACGCTTACGGAAAGCCGATCGAAAGATCAGCATGCGGGTAGATGCCCCGCTTGACCATGCGCTGTTAGGCCATGAATCGCGACTTAAAGCCATTGAGATCATCGAGGAAGTGCTGCTCACCGAACCCGCCCAGCTGAAGGCACTACGCTAAGAATTAGGCGGCTAAAAGCTGCTGGTAGAGCTTCCGGTATTTCTGCGCAGTCACCCGCTCATCAAAACGCTGCTCGGCGCGACCACGAGCCTGTGCCCGAGCCGCCCGATAGCGGGCGGGGTCAAGCTGAATGAGCTTGAGCATTGCTTCCGCCAGCTCCTCCGGCTGACGAGGAGCCACTAAGTAATCGTTACCGATGGCCAGTTCGGCACAGTCACCAACATCGGTGGTGACAACTGGAAGACCTGAACTTAACGCTTCAATCCCCGCCATTGGCAATGCTTCTCCGTGCGAGCTGGAAATAACCAATCCTCTCGACGTATCGAATAACGGTTTCACCGACTGCACCGAGCCGTGCAGGGTTACTGCATCATCGACTCCCGCTGAGTTGATTAGTTCTGTGATGGCCGGATTATCAGCATCGACGTTCAACCCTGCACAGTGCAAAGCAGCCGCGGGGAATGACTCACGGACAATTCTCAACGCTTGAAAAAGATTCGAATGATCCTTCATTTCGTGCCAGCGCGCTAAATGCACGAAGTTCTGGCTCGATACCCCGTTCTCAACGGACCAGCCGTCCAGCTGAGTGCCATTGAGGATGATGCTCGACTGTGATCGATAGTTGTTCCGCTGCGCATAACGTTGCGCAGAGGCTGAACACGCCACCACAGCGTTGAACCGCCCGCTCAATCGGGCAACGACCTTCCCGACTAGTCCTGAAATAGCGCGGCTCTCATGGGCGCCGCTAGTGTGTACGGTTGAGACTCGCGGAATCTTCAGCGGGCTGAGCAAGCTAATCAGATCCGATTGCATAAGGTGCGAATGGACCAATTCAATGTGGTGTCTTTTCACTAAGCGATTCATAGCGCGGACAGCTCGGGCGGGGAAAACATCGCGTTGCTTCATCCCGACATAACTCACCGAAGTAGCAACTTCCTCAAGCCTGGTTGACAGCGAACCACGGCCCATCAGCACCAGAAGATGAATCTGATCCCGCTCATCTGCCTCCCGTCCCAAGGCCTCGATGAGGGTTTGCGCTCCTCCGGTCTGAGCGTCATTCACCAGATGCAGAATTCGCACGTTAATCTTTCTCTCGACTCCCCTCACAGACTTGTCCGCCGTCTCGAAACTGAGGCTTCGAATCTCGGCGGACAAGTATCTGCGAATGGACTTGCGCTGCAAAGCGCCCAAGCAGAGGCCCCCAATTGACCCTGCTCTCAGTTATAAGTGGGGCAGCCGCCCGAAACGTGACGCAAAAAGTGTAAAGATTTTTACAAATTTCATATTCGCGTAAATGATTTCTGTTTAGGCCGCCAGGAGGGCGCCGCGGCTGATCTCGGGGGCTGCACAAGCTGAATGAATTACTGTTCGACTCTAGGTTTCTAAGTGCTGAGGCGCACATTTGCGGCGTTTGCACCAACTACTTCTTGGGTGCCGTGTCGGTGAACTAGCTGCTGCTGTTCGCTCAGCACCGAACTGGCATTGATGCCAAGGGCTATTGCCAGCCAAAGCGGTGCATAGGTCAGTTCGGTGACAGTGAAAGATGCTACCAAGGTGGCCGCAACCGCCGGCAACAGCATAGCTGCGGTGTTTGCGCCGCGGCTCCCAATCGGGAGAGCCCGGCCGGCCTTGAAGGTCCAGATCAATGTCGCTACCGCAAGCACCAGGAATAACGCAGTGCCGACGATGCCAGTGCCGAACAGCAATTCAACGTAGCTATTGTGCAGGAAAGCAACCACGAAATCACCAGGCGGGGTGGTGAAAGCCTCTGCGATGTATTGCTGGATGGAGCCGATGCCGTAGCCGCTGAGCGGACGTTCGGCGAACAATCTCAAGCCGAGCTGCCAGGCCGTCAACCGGGAGTCAACGTTATCCCCGGCGATGAATTCCTTTTGCTGCAGCGCAGTGCTGATTTGCTCAGAGAAGAACGGCGCTATGCAAAGCGCAAGGATCCCCAGCACCAGGGCGGCCGCGAGCATCTTGAGCCGTTCTCGCCGGTACAGCAGGAAGTAGAGCACCAGTCCCACCCCGATAGCTAGCCAAGTACCTCGAGACAGCGAGCCAACTGCCACCACCAAGCAGAGCAAGGTGGCCGCCAGGAAAACCAGGCGTTGCAGCCGACCCAGGGTACGTTCCCTAGCCAGACCGAGGGACAGGAAAAAAGCAGCCGCCACCAAAACCCCGAAGTCATTGACGTCTCCGCCCACCGGGGTCAGCGCCACCGAGTTCCCCGCCAAGAAAAAGGCGATCACCAAGGCACAGCCGGCCGCGATTGACAGACTGTAAGACTTGGCCAAATTCAGCATGCCAGCGCGCCCTGGAGTGAGCTGATACAACGCAATGAGGGAAAAAGCCCAACCAATAATGGAAATCGAATAGCCGCGCGAGAAGATACTATTGCCAGCGGCTTCACCGGCTATTAGGCTCCAGATTCCAAATGCCAGAAACACCAAGTGCGCCCAGTGCAGGCGCGGGATTCGGGTTCGGAAGAACATTGCGAGCGCCACCCCGGCGACCAGCAGCGCGGCAGACGGTTTGAGCGGTGCAATCGGCCAGTTCGGAAAGGTCCACACCAACCCAATTACCGCCAGGTAGATCGGCATCAGCGCGGCGGGATAATTCACTACCAAAAAAGTGCCGAGCACGCCCAGTACCGCCAGCCCGGCGAGCGGTGCCAGCAGCGCGGCCGCACCAGCCAAGGCGAGCCCCACCAGAGTCAGCAGCACGGTGCTGCGGAGGGGCAACAGCGGCTCGAACGCCGCCTCGTCCCGCGGCCTTCTCATCTGGCCATATCCTGCTGGTAACCATTGAGCGCGTCAAGCTTGGCCTGCCGCCACTGCAGCAGCCGGATGCCGCCCGGCAATCGGGCAATTTTAGCTTTCGCGCTCAACCTGCCCTGAAAGGAAACCAGCGCACTGGCTTCAAACAAGTCTCGCTTTGCCGCATCGAACTCACCGTTTCGCAAGCCATCTTCAAATCGAGAAATCAATCGCAAGGGGGAGCCCGAAGCCAGTCTGCGCTCAGCTAATTCGCGTTCCGCCTCGCTCATGTTTTCGCCCTGGCTTGCCAGTAATTTACGGATCACCACGTCCTCGGCCTGATAGACCTGATCGGTTCCGCTGGACACCGAAGCCGAGGTCCAACGGTAGATCGCTTGCGGCTCCGGCTGCCGAACAATAGTCCAGCCAGCGAAAATCGCGCGCAACCACAGGTCCCAGTCCTCGCAGGAGCGTAACTGCTCATCGAAGGCGCCAAGCTGCTGCACGAGGGCCCGTGGAAAGAGCATAAAAATACTGCCGAAGTTATATTGGATCCCCACCAAGCGCTGCTGCTCGGCCCTTGGATGGTTGTCCCGCAATAGCGGCCGGTCCGCCGCAATGCCGTTCGGGGTGAGCACGAAGGCGTTGCTAGCCACCATGGTTGCGGCCGAATCGGCTTCTTGCAGCATCGACACCGCGCGTTCCAGATAACCTGGCAGCAGCACATCATCAGCGTCGCAGATGGCCAATAACTCACCGCTCGAGATCTCGATGGCCCGGTTCCTGGCCGTTGACTGACCGGCGTTCTGTTGCCCTTGGTAAAGCACCGTCCGGCGCAGGAGTTCTCCCGAGGCAGCACGCTGGTCCAAATCCTGTTCCAGGTAGCCAGCAACTAGCTGAGCGGTGGAATCAGTTGAGCCGTCATCCACGACGACAATCTCAATATCACCTTGATACTCCTGGGTTAACGCACCACTGAGGGTGGCACCGAGAGTAGCCGCCGAATTGTAGGCGGCTATGATCACGCTAACGCTGGGCAGCACGAGCTTGCCTCCGCTTCATAACGCCTGAGGAATCCAGCAAACGATCATAAAGCGTTTCCCATTCGGCGAGAGAGCGATCCAGGGTCATCTCCGCTACTGCCTGACGACCGGCATCGGCCCGCTGCTGTGCCTGCTCTGGATTCTGCAGCGCAATGATCAGGGCGTCTCGGAACGCCTGCTGGTCCCCGGCCGGTACCGTCCAGCCACCCTGGCCGTGATTGACTAACTCTGGGATACCACCGACCTCGGTGGCCACCACCGGAACCCGGTGCGAAAACGCCTCCAACACCACATTGGGCAGCCCCTCGCTGGTCGATGGCACCACCAGAACGGCAGCCTGAGCTAGATACTCCTGAGGGTTAACCTGATCTAGCAGTTGTACGCTTTCTGTGAGCACCGGCTGGCCGGCAATCTGAGCCGCTAGCGAAGCTTTCAACTCCAGCTCATCGGCACTCACCGCCGCTCCGGCCATCACCAATTCAGCCTCCGGGACTGCCGCCTTGATCTCGGGCCAGATATCGAGCATCAGTTGATGCCCCTTACGAAAATCCACCCTGCCCAGTAGTTGCACTCGCCCAGGCTTAGGGGCCCGATCCGGCCAGGCTGGCACCTCGACACCAAGGTAAACGGTATCGGTGCGGGCGGCGCTGGCTCCCCGGCGAATGGCAGCCTCAGTGACTGCACGAGCACAGCCCACCACTAAATCCGCGCAACGGTAAGAGAGCCAGTCAGCAAACTTGAGGATCTTGCCCTTCCATTCATCAAGACCCACTTCGGCCATCACAGTTCGGGCAGCCAGCGGGCCGGGTAGCGATCGGCTTACCAATGGCGCCCAAAGGTTAGGCGTTGGCGCCCAGCTATGCACGATATCGGGGCGACGTTTTTTCAGTTCCGCGCGTAATTGACGGATAAAAGCAAAGTCGATCAGGCCTTTTTTATTCAGAACAACGGTGGGTACTAGTGCGGCGAACTCCGCCGCCAGCGGCCCATCTCGCACCAGAATAACCTCGTGCCGATATTCGGCGTCCTGGCGTGCCACCGCGGTCCGAATCAAGGCGAGCAGCTGCCTCTCGGCACCACCTTGATTAGCACCACTGAGGTGAGTGACTACTCGCGTCACTTTTTGACAGCCCAGTTTTTACGCTGCGAAAACGCCCAGATAGCTGCAGCAAAGACGAGTAAACCGACCACACCGCCAGCCGCGATCAGCAGCACCTTCGGTAAGCCTTGATTCTTCGTTGGCTCTTCGGCTCCGGTTACCACGGTCAGCTTGGCCTGCGCTGGCACCAGCGAATCAACTACCTTCGGCATTTCCGGCATTGACTTCTCATAGGCCCGCGCCACATCGTAAGCCTCTTGAGCAGTGGTGGCACTTACCTGAACATTGAAGATCAAGGGCGAGTTGGGGATCAATCGCTGTTGAACCTGCGCGTTGATCTGATGTCCCACAATTGACTCGACCGTATCGCTGGTGACCGGATCAGCCACCACGGCAGCGATCACCGGGGTCAGCAAGGCGAGCTGCCCCGGCTCGGTGCGTGGTTGCACCCCGGCGGTGGCTGGATTAGCGGTCGAGCTGGCACTAGGGCTCTGCACAATGGCGTAGGTGGTGGAGGCGGTGTAGCTATCCTTCTGCATGCTGCCCGCGACCGCCCCAACGGTCAACCCCAGCAATAACCCAATGATCAAAAGCACGGCTTTGCCCCAATGCCGGGCGAAAAATCCTCTACGAGACTTCAGCTCAGCCCTACTACGACCGACAACCGGCTCTTGCTGAGCGGGCTCGGCTTGTTCTTCCATTGACATTCCTGTCATGCCTTCCATTGTGGTCCCTGACCGCTGAGCAGATGTCGCGACACCCGCCAAAATCCATTTTCTCAGCTGACCGGGCAGTCGGGTCAGCACTGAACCGGCTATCTCTACATCACTTTCCCGCAACGGCTTGATGAACGGGAAGGCGATAGCCAGCATGAGCAGTCCCGCAATCATTCCACCAGCAACCACCAGAAGCGGAGCGGCGCCCAGCAGCAGAAGTCCCAGCCCGGGTAGCGCTATCAGCACCAGCAAGAGCACTGCCCTGGCCACCTCAGCAGCACGCGGCAGCTGCAGACCGGCATAACGTCGCGAGGAAATCATCAGCGCACTCACTACCACCAGCTGCCCCACCGAATTAGCTACTGCGGCACCATAGATCTCAAAGGGTGGGATCAGCAGCAGATCGAGCAGTAGCGTTGCGACCGCGCCAATTGCTTGCGAACTCACCACCGCCCGCAAATGCCCCAAACCAAGCAAGGTGGCACTGACCATTGCCGACATCGGCCCGATCAGCACCGGCAACACTGCCGCGATCAGCAACACGCGCCCCGCGGGTTCGTAGGCTTGTCCCCAGATCAGCACTACCAAGGAGGCGCCGCAGGCCAGCAGGAATCCGGATGCTATTGAGCTGATCACCAGCATGATGCGTTGGGCTCCGGCATAGCCTCGACGCACTTTGTCCAGCAGACCCGCCGCGGCCAGCGCTGAGACGGTCGGTAAGATCACCGGGATCAGTGCTAGTGGAAGTCGCACCGCGACCTGGGTAGCGTTGAATGCGACGTTATAAAAAGCTAGGTGCTCGGGTACCTCGCTGTGGAAGTAAGCCAGGAAGGCCAGCTCGCTGCGTTGCATCACCACGGTGTCCAACAACACCGAGATGCCCCCACCGAAGGCAAAAACGAGTAGCGCTTTGCGAGCAGAACGACGATCCGCCCGATCCAACCGCGCCAGCCGAGCGGCGGGAACCAGCCCCAGCTCGGCGATAGCCCGGCGCAGCAGCCAGATCGTGATGACAGCTGAAAGTGTCGAGGTCACCGACAGTACAAGGACCACGGCGGTGATTCCACCGCCGAAGAACAGCCAGAGAATGGTGAGCGGCACGCCGATGAGCTGCCCACTGAGGCCAATCACACTGGCGGCACGATATTTCCGCATCCCCAACAAGGCCTGCGAGCTCACCGAGTGCACGGTGGTAGCTGCCGCGTAGACAGTCACCGCGAGCCAATCCACCCAGCGTCCTGGCTCGTAGATGCGACCAACCGCAAAGGTGACTCCGGCCGCAATCAGACCGGGGAGGAAACTCGAGCTCAGTGACCAATTCACCAGATAGCGCAGACGCTCCGGCGCTTTGGCACCGAGCGCCTCGGAAACCGAGCGTTGCAGGGCTACCGGCAAACCCAGGGCACACACCACTGAGGCGGTGGTAGCGACGAAAATCATGAAGCTTTGGACGCCTTGTTCGGCCGGACCGAGCAATCGTCCCACCGCAATTGAGAGCAGCAAGGTGAGGAATTGGGGCAGCACCGAAGCCAGTGCGTTCCACGCTATCCCCTTACCCACCGAAGAGACCGAAATCTCCTCCGTTGGGCGCGGGACAGTATCCTCTTGCGCCATAGTGTTACTCATCGATAGTTGAAATTCTCCCCAGTTTTCGCAATGCACCCGCTAGCAGCGGGCTCGGAAGCATGATGGCGTACTCATTGAGCACTTATTACCACGGCTTTCGAGCCCGCTCACCAGTGCGGATCGCCTGCCAACGAGATCACGATCGCGTGCATGGCCAAGCTGGCCTGATCAGGTCTGGCTGTTGAGCGGCCCCCCAAAAAAACTTCCCGCTCGTGGGTTAAGTGTCGGAGGCCGGTGAATCGTGACGAGGAAACAGAAAGATTCTTAGTTCCCCGCAGCTTTAGGGCTCGCTGCGGCACAGATCAGCTTGCCCGGGTTCCGATCGACTTTATTCGCTGGCGTCGCGCCATCAAAGGCAGCAGCCAGGTAGACATCGACCGTGTTATCGGTGCGATCGTCGTGCCGATACTCCAGGCCGGGCAGATTACGTTGCAGATTGAAGGCGGCGGCTTGGCCAGCCGAGCCGGAAACGATCACCCCGGGAGCACTGGTACTCACCTTGCCATCGGCGACTTTGAGCACCCGGTAGCCACGCTTTTTCAGTTCGCTGGCTAAGGTCGCAGCTAAGCCGGTACGCATCGTGCTGTTGAAGACATTGACCGAGACGGAAATATTCGCCGGGTATTCGAAACTGCCACTCGGGCAGAACTCGGTCTTAGCAGCCGTTGGAGTCGCAACCGGCAAGACAATAACCCCACGCCAGACCAGAATGGCCAGCACTGTGACCACGATCAATAAACCGGCCACCAGCGCAAGGCTGAGCCGATGCCAGCGACGGTGATTGCGGCGAATTGGCTCTAGTTCCGGATCCTCGTCGAAGGCCGCCCGCAAATCCTCCGCAGCCACCACCCGGTGACCGTGGTAGACGGTGCCTGTCTCGGCATCGAAATGCAGCTCACCATTGCGCTCAGCACGCTGCAGCCGGGAAAGCTCTGCCCGCCGCTGGCGTTCTGCTTTGCCCCGTTCGCGCCGCAGCTTCCGCGGCGAGAGCTGAGGTTTCGGCGGAATGATCGGTGCTGGTTCTCGATCAGTCATCCAAGACCAGCACGCGGGCGTGCAGGACTGTTCGTTGATGCAGCGCGGTCCGCACCGCTCGATGCAGTCCGTCTTCTAGGTAAAGGGTGCCTTTCCATTGCACAATGTGCGGAAACAAGTCACCGAAAAAAGTAGAGTCCTCAGCCAGTAGTGCTTCCAAGTCCAAGGTGCTCTTGGTGGTCACCAACTCGTCCAGACGCACTTGACGCGGCGCTACGCCGGCCCAGTCTTTGGGCGTCAGATAGCCATGGTCGGGGTACGGTTTGGCATCGCCTACTGCTTTGAAGATCACCTAACCAGCCTAAAGAATTTGTTCCAACAACTGAACTTATTCTTGACGCCGCAGCTTTGTTGTAGCCAAATGGTTACGTTCTCGCTCGCGTTCAGGCGGCAAGTTCCCGTTCGATGGCGCTAGTGATTTCTTCGGCGTCCGGCTCAACATTGGGGGCGAAACGTGCCACAACTTTGCCTTCAGAGCTGATCAGGAACTTCTCAAAGTTCCACTTGATCAGACCGGGCAGGATGCCGTTCTTGAACTTGGTCAATTCGGCATAGAGCGGGTGTTGGTCCTTGCCTCGGACATCTGCTTTTTTACTCAGGGTGAAGGTTACGCCGAAGTTCCGGCTGCAGAATTCCTGGATATCCTCGTCGGTGCCGGGTTCCTGACCGGCGAACTGATTACAGGGCACGCCAAGTACTTCAAAGCCCTGAGCCCGATACTTTTCATAGAGCGCCTCAAGCCCGGCGTACTGCGGAGTGAAGCCACACTGAGAGGCGACATTCACCACCATTACTGTCTTGCCCTGGAAGCGGCCAAAGTCGGTCTCGGTGCCGTCGTTGAGGGTTAGCGGGATGCTGTAGAGCGATGCCTCAGAACCGGTCATCTTATTTTCCTTTACGGTCGATAGTCCCCCACTCGTACAACATCCGGAATGCAGCGCTCTATTCCGGCGGGATAACGGCGGGCCTGTGCTGCTCACCAGCCTAGTCCTCCCGCGAGCGCAGCACCGCGGAACCCAGGCCCGCAGAACGCTGGCGCCGCAAGTAAGCTAAAGGCATCCCAGGGAAGCTGGCGGCACAACATAACTCAGCGGAAGGTTGTTGTCATGAAGCTCGTACTTACCGAATTTGTCTCGCTCGACGGGGTCAGCCAGGGGCCAGGCTCCCCGGATGAAGACACCAGCGATGGTTTCAGCCGTGGTGGCTGGTTCGTACCGCATCTCGATGAGGCCTTCATTGGCATCGCGGCTGGTTGGTTGGACCAGGCGGACGCTCTGCTTTTCGGCAGCCGAACTTACCGGAACTTTGCCCGAGACTGGCCGAACATCACCGATCCCAATGACCCGTTCACCGCGAATATGAACGGCCTGCCCAAGTATGTGGCCTCACAGAGTCTGACCGAAGCCAGCTGGAATCCCAGCACCATCCTTTCCGGGGATGTGGTGGCTCAGGTCGCGGAGCTTAAAGCACAGCCCGGGCGTGAACTGCAGATCCACGGCAGCGCCCGGCTCGCGCAATCATTATTGGCTGCGGGTTTAGTGGATCTGGTGCGCCTGGTAGTCGCACCGGTGGTAGTTGGCAGTGGCCGGCGGCTCTTCCCCCTTGAAGGACCGAACCTCGGCTTGCAGCTAACCAGCACCGAGCACACCCCGGCCGGCTTGGTCATCCAGAGTTACCAGACCACCGGCGACGCCGAATACGGCATCTACCCGGGTTAGCGGTCAGCCAGTGCCTCATTTTTTTCGACGCTGGCAAGACGAGTTGAAACGTACCTTTACCGGCCATCCGCAGTCTCGGCCGGAATGGGTCGAGGAACTCGCCGAGGGAGACGACGCCGGATTTCTCTTGCCCTCCTCCGCAGTGTGGACTGTGCATTCTTCGATGACCACGATTGTCGCCGGGGTGAGGGCTTTACTCATGCAGGCCTTGCACCCGGGGGCGCTAGCTGGCGTGTGGGATCACTCCCGGTTTCGTGAAGATCCTCTGGGTAGGCTGGCTGGCACTATTCGCTGGATCTTTACAGTTACCTACGGTTCCACCGCCGCTGCTCGTGGTGCATCGCAGTGGGTGATTCGGCTGCATGAAGCGGTACGTGGTGAATTCGTCGACGGCCACGGGCTGAGCCGGAGTTATTCGGCAAATGATCCGGAGTTACTGAGCTGGGTGCACATTGCCTTTACTGATGCCTTTCTGAGCTCTTACCAGCATTACGGCTCGACTCAGGTTCCGGCCGATGACTACGTCCGGGAATGGTCTGTGGCCGGCGAACTTATGGAGGTTCCCGAACCGCCGCTGAACGAAACCGAAATGCGGGCCCGCTTGCATCAGTTTTATCTGGACGGTGAACTGCGCTTCGATCACCGCGTCGCCGAAGTGGTTGCCTTCATCCGCAAACCGCCACTCCCCGCCTCCCAGCGGCTGGGTTATCGGATAATTTTCGCGGCCGCAGTGGAATCCTTGGAGCCTCAGTTTCGGGAGTTACTCGGCTTACGAAGGGCGCGCTGGCCTTGGCTGGTGCGGCAAGGCGTTCGCGCCGTACTGGCCATCATCGGGCTTGCGCTTGGCAAGGTAGGACCTTCGGAGCAGGCCGCTCGGCGCAGGCTCGAAAGACTCAGTTTGTCGGACTCTTAGGCTCCAGGCAGTCCTTGAGCACTGAACGCTGAACCACTGCTGCCTTATCGTAAACTTCACAACCCTTGGCGGTTAGTTCGACGAGCATGCTCCGCCGGTCTGTGGTGCAAGCAGCACGAATGACCAGACCAGCCTTTTCCAGGCGGTCAACGATCCGGGAGAGCGCGCTTTGGGTTAGCGGGGAGTCGACGGCAAGATCTTTCATCCTGCATTGCTCCGAGGTGTGTCCAGCGAGCAGATCGAGAATCTCGAACTCGCTACAGCCAATACTGAACTGGCTTTCCAGCTCACGCTCGATGGCGTTCGAGGTGCGTAAATAGGCATCCTGCACGGAGCGCCATTGCTCTACCAGCCCGGAATCTTCAGCATCTCGGGAGGTTTCCACCGCGATGCTGGAGCGGACTCCAACAGTCTTTGTCATGACCGCCACTATACCATGACGAAGAATTAATTTCCATTGCATCATTTTCCTTGTCATTCAATGACGTGTCATATAGTTTGGTCTCATGACCGCGACAGAACTCGTTACCAAGGCGCCCTCGAACGGGCCAGCCGAGGCTAGTCTCCCCCATTCATCTAAATGGTCAGCAGCTCAGATCATGCTGCTGATCGTGCTCTGCACAGTACTGGCCCTTGATGGTCTCGACGTCTCAATGGTCGGCGTAGCACTGCCCTCGATGGGCCGCGAACTTGGCCTGAACACTGAATCCCTGCAATGGATCGTTTCCGGCTACGTGCTGGGCTACGGCAGTTTGCTGCTGCTCGGCGGTCGGATGGCCGACTTACTGGGGCGGCGCAAGATCTTCTTGATCGCCCTGACAGTGTTCGCCGCCGCCTCGCTATTAGGCGGCCTGGTGAATGATCCGACCCTGCTCATCGCCACCCGTTTCATTAAGGGACTTGCCGCCGCCTTCACCGCGCCCACCGGTTTCTCGATCATCACCACGAACTTCGCCGAGGGCAAAGCGCGCAACCGGGCAATCTCGATTTACTCCACGTTCGGTGCCAGCGGTTTTTCACTCGGTCTGGTGCTCGGCGGTCTGATGACAACGCTGAGTTGGCGTTGGACTTTCCTGATCGCGGTGCCGATCGCGGTAACCGCTGTGCTCTTGGGCCTGAAATACATCCCGAAAGATAAGCCCAGCACCGAGGGCGGCCACGATATTGGCGGTGCGATAACCCTGGCGCTGGGCATGCTGGGGCTGGTCTATACCTTGGTTTCTGCGCCGGAGGCGGGCTGGGGTTCACCGCAAACCATTATCGGCTTCGCCGTCTCTGCGCTGGTGCTAGCCGCCTTCGCGGTGATTGAGAACAAGGTCAAGCATCCGTTGATCAGGTTCGGCATTCTGCGCCAGGGCTGGGTAGCACGGGCCAATCTGAGCATTATTGGGCTCTTTGGTTCCTACCTGAGTTTCCAGTTCATTCTGACCATGTACCTGCAGAACGTGCTCGGCTGGTCGCCGCTCGGGATGGCCCTCGCGCTGCTACCCACCGGCCTGATCGTAGTGGCGAGCTCGCCATTCGCCTCCAGGCTGATTGACCGAATCGGCGCCCCTCGGCTGATTATCGCCGGCATGATCGCACTGACCTTGGGCTATGTGTTGTTCCTCCGAGTAGGCGCCAGCCCGAACTACGCGGCCGATATTTTGCCCTCGGTGATTCTGCTGGGCATTGGCTTCGCGCTCGGCTTCCCCTCCATCAATGTGCAAGCTACCGCTGGTATTCACGACGCTGAGCAGGGCCTCGCCGCCGGGCTGATCCAGACCAGCAGCCAAGTCGGCGCCGCACTAGTACTCGCTGTGACCACCGCCCTGGTCACTGGTTCACATTCAGCCACTACTGCTAGTGACCCATCAGCGATGCTCGACACCTTCCGGCCCGGCCTGATCCTGAGCGCCGCGGTCGCCTTGGCTGGGCTGCTGATTGCGGCCGCCCCGAAGCGGCGGGCCAAGGTACTGGCGGTCGCCTAATTCGCAGCACGAGCATGAGCGGTGTTCGTGCGGCCGCGGCCAGACTCGGTCCGGCCGCGCGAACACCAAGCGCCGAAGCATTACTGGAAAGGAAAAACATGACGAACCGGCATTTTGTCTTTATTGAGGGCAGCTCTCGACGGGACGGCAACAGCGCCGCACTGGCTAGCAAGGCCCGCGAGCACCTGCCCGAGGGGGCGACTTCGGAGTGGCTCAATCTGGCTGACCTGCCACTGGCCGACTTCGAAGACCCTCGCGGGCCGGAGGGCGCCTCGCAGGTTTATCCGGATGGCAATGAGGGCGTGCTCTTGGCTGCCACCCTCAGAGCCACAGATTTGGTCCTCGTCTCGCCGCTGTATTGGTACACGGTCTCCGCGCCGATGAAGCGGTATTTAGATTATTGGTCTGGCTGGTTGAACATCACCGGCTTGCGATTCCGCCGACAGATGGCGGGCCGGACGCTGTGGGGAGTCACCGTCGGCCATGCTGACGACCCGGGCCAGGCAGACGGTTTAGCTACCTCACTGAAGTTCAGCGCTGACTACATGGCAATGCGCTGGGGCGGGCTGCTCTACGGCATCGGCGACCGGCCCGGTGACGTACTGCGGGACACCGCGGCCTTGAGAGCGGCGGAGACCTGGTTCTCCGCGGCGCTGGTGGGTGCGGAGTAGCTGTACCGCAGCATTTGCTCGGCCAAACGAGGTGATGAGTAGGCTGAAGGAACGAACGAAAGGCAGGAGCATTATGCAAATCGATCTTTCCGGCAAAACAGCTTTGGTCAGCGGCTCTACTCAGGGAATCGGTTTGGCGATTGCCACCGGCCTGGCCAAAGCCGGCGCACGGGTCGTGGTCAATGGTCGACGCCAAGAATCCGTAAGCGGCGCCGCCCAGGAAATCCGTGACCAGCTAGACGGGGCAGACATCGTCGAACTGGCAGTAGATATTGCTACCGAGGAAGGGGTTGCGCGGGCACTCGAACTCATCCCTTCAGCCGATATCTTGGTGAACAATCTCGGTATCTTCGGCAGCAAGGATGCACTCGAGATCACTGACGAAGAGTGGCGTCAGTATTTCGAGATAAATGTGCTTGCCGCGGTTCGGCTAACCCGTGCTTATTTGCCCGCAATGATGTCCGCAGGCTGGGGCCGAGTAAGCTACATCGCGAGCGACTCCGCAATTGTCACCCCGGCCGAAATGATTCATTACGGCGTTTCCAAGACAGCGTTGTTGGGAGTTTCCCGAGGTTTCGCCAAAGCCGCCGCTGGCACCGGAGTCACCGTCAATTCGGTGATTGCTGGCCCGACGCACACCGGCGGCGTTGAAGATTTCGTCTATGAACTGGTGGACAAAGATCTACCCTGGGACGAGGCACAACGCGAATTCATGCGGCTACACCGGCCGCAGTCCTTGATTAAGCGATTAATCGAACCCGAGGAAATCGCCAATATGGTGGTCTACCTATCGTCTCCCCTTGCCTCCGCAACCACCGGTGGAGCGGTGCGAGTGGACGGCGGGTACGTGGATTCGATTGTGCCGTGACGACACCTACTCCACAGTGGCCCACAACTCATGAGTAGCCTTGACTCATGAGTCGAGTGATCTTCATGTGCGGACCGGCTGGGTCAGGGAAGTCGACCCTCGCTAAGCGATTAGCTGCGACGGAGAATTTGGAGCGTTTATCTTTTGACGTCGAGGCGTGGGCGCGTGGGCACCGAACTATGCCGCTAGATGTCGATAGTGCTGCGCAGATTGAGGATTTCTTGCGTATTAGACTCATCGAATTGATAGGAGATAATCGCGACGTGGTGCTAGATTTCTCTTTTTACTCCCGGCAGATGCGTGAGCAGTGGCGCAGGCTATTGGCACCATTCGGAGTAGCACCAGAAACCTACTATCTGAAGACTGACCGGGCCACCGCATTAGCCCGGGTGCGCGCACGTGCGGCGGACAGCGCCGATGACTTTTGTCTACCAGCGGAGCTCGCCGCTCAATATTATGATCGATTCGAGGAACCCACTGCCGAGGAAGGACCGCTGACGGTGGTGGACACTTCTCACTAACCCATACCAGGTCTTGAGACTAGCCGAGCGCTTCAGCCCTGAAGCGCCGATCCGCTAAGAACTCCGATAGGCGTCACGACGATGCAAAATCGAAACAATCTCGATGACAATTTCGCGTTCGAGAATCGAATAAATGACCCGATATTCGCCGCGGCGTGCTGAAAATAGCGGATAGAAAGGTTCGCCGAGCTGTTTCCCGAGGCGTTGAGGATTCGCCGCCAGGTTGCCGGTAATAAATTCGAATGCCGCCGCAGCCACCTTCTCAGGGAGAGCGTGAGTCAACGCTCTACGTGCGGACTTACTGAATCGGACCTCGTACTTTTGGCTCACGCCTTGATGCGCCCCGACCGAATAAGTTCTTCTCGCACTTCATCGGCGGAGAAAGTCTGATCGCTATTGAACTCAGCGATCCCCTTCCGAACCGCAGCAACAGCATCCGCATCACTCAATATGGCGACTGTTTCGAGCAAGCTGTCATAGTCATCGGCACCGAGAAGCACAGCGGCACGATTGCCGTTACGGGTGATCTCGAACCGCTCATGAGTGCTTGCAGCCGAGTCAACCAGACGTGAAAAGCTAGCCCGAGCTTCTGCCAACGATAATGTACTCATGTACATAATTCTAGCGCATTTGGCGCTGACTTTGAATGAGATCTGAGAAATACAAAGACCCTCGACTTCGAAAAGTCGAGGGCCTGCTGGCGGAGGATGGGGGATGGCTTTCGAACCCTGAGTGGGAAGTGGAGCGGCTGCTGAAGTCAAAAGAACTATGAGACAGCCGCACAACCTGAGACCGACAAGCAAAGCTACTGAGCGGCAGCTGATCTACCGTTGCCAACCCGTCAGCGGTCTATTCACCTGCGTCGGGAGCAGCGTTCTGTATTGCCTCACCGGCATTGAATGGCGAGAATCTTGTATCTGCAGAAATCTTTGCTTCAAGAGACGCGACGATCGCCTCAAACTCGACCCGCGTTTCGGCCTGCACCTCGAGCGCCTCACCGATGCCGACAGCATCTGTGCTGATACGCGAGGCCAATCCGAGCGCGCGGTGACCCTGAATCGGGTCCTTTAGCCCGTAGGCGTGCATATGCACGGTGTCAGAAATGGTGGCAGGTTCGTGGAAGTGATCGAATTTGAATTCTCCTCGCATGTAATCGAGGAACTCGTTTTGGATCACCAACACCAGCTTGCGGTTGACGTGCTCGAACGTGGATGCCTTGTGGTGCATTTGCACAAGGATCGTCTTTGCGGTCATCTTCCAGTTCATGCCGAATGCCTTCGTGGTATCCACCGCCGGATCATTTGTGGCGATCCCCAGGCGTTCAACTACCCGCTGTCGTTCGGGCCATACGGACCCGGTAGTGTCGAGAGTTTGCAACTCGATGCCAACAAAGTCCACGACTTTATCGTTCTTGGTTGAGACGAGGAAGTAGTCAACGTTGCCACCAGGAATCTTGACCTCAGGTACCAAATGAAGTTCGTTCCCCGGCTCATGCAGCGTCAAGAGGTGCAAGCAGTCTGTGAAAATTTGGCCGCGATCCAGCAAACGTGAAGGACAAATTAGGATCGGGGCAGGTGGCTTGCCGAAGCTCACCGCGCATGTGCCGATTGAGATCTCGGGTGCCGACTTCCGAACCTTATAGCATCGCTTGTGCGTAAATGGGCATTCCTGCTCACTCAGGACGGCGCCCCATGGCTGATTCGAGTCGGTCGCGTCGAGTCCGAATAGCTCAATCACGGTGCGAGGAGGAAGATTCACCACGATGTCACTCCCATCCGCTCACGGGCCGCCTGCAAGTAGTTTGCCGAGATGTCGATGCCAATGGACCTTCGCTTAAGTTGCGAAGCGGCTACCATCGTCGACCCGGTACCGCAGAAAGGATCGAGGACTATACCATCGGGCGGACAGGTAGCCAGGATCGGGATGTAACAGAGCTCAACCGGGTAAACAGCGAAGTGCCCCACTTCGCGCGCCTGGGTGTCTTCCGGCAAAATATCCCAAACGTCTGACGGTTTAGTACCTTTTGGATGATACCGGAGGAAGTAATAACCCTTGTCGATCAGCTCTTTTGCGCGCCCTGAGACCTTTGCCTGATCGGAGTGTGTCACTCGCTGTTGCCCGCGAATTACCATCCGAAAGTCTGAAATTCTCCCCTCAGATACATCACTAAGCATGGCTTCCAGGTCCCGGTTAGCATTGCGCTTCTCGACACCCGTGAGAACGGTAGACAGTTCGATCTGTCGCCGATATCGAACACCTGACACGCCCGTCGCGGAGACTACCGCCCCATTGATCACTTTGGCCACACGCCCGGTTGTGCGGATGGAGTCCACGTCATAGTAGTAACCCCGGGATCGTTTCACGAAGTGGAAGATTAGTTCGTGAGTATTGGCGAGCCTGTCCCGAGACTGGTCCATGCCGCCCTTGAGTTTGTTCCAGACCACCTCGTTCCGCAATACCCAACCCTGCTCATCAATCATCTTGATTGCGAGCCGCCAAGGAATGCCAGCGAGAGCCTTCTTGTGGTAACTGTCCCCGATGTTGAGCCAAAATGAACCAGTCGATTTCAGTACACGGTGCATCTCTTGGGTGATCGCG